>JACREG010000051.1 GCA_016218375.1 Gammaproteobacteria bacterium | reverse complement strand
GGCCTGCCGGTGCTGCGCTACGACAAGGCCTCGCGCGGCGCGATCGCATATCTGGCGTTGGCCGGCGAGCTGGTGCGCCGCGAGCAGGAGCGTGCGCGGCCGGCGGCGGTTTAGTCCGCGTCCGGTCAGTGAGCCGTCCATGAAGCGGTTATGGGTGTTCCGGCAGGCTATCTGACCCGACGCGCCTAGCGATCCAAAAATAGAACAATGCTGCAGATGGCCTGCAGCACGCGCTCGTTGTTCTGGCGTAGGGATAACTGGTCATCCAGCAGACGTCGGATGGCCTCTGCTCTGAAGAACCCGGTGCGCTCCAGTCGCTGTGGCGACAGGATATCCTCGATCAGTTGGCGGAATCTGGGCGTGCGCAACCAGACCGAACCGGGAACCTCGAAGCCGGCCTTGCGATAGCCGCGCAGTGCGGCACGCGCACCCATCTCGGCTTGGCCGAGGATGCGCTTACCCAATGCCTCGCGCAGAACGGGTTTGGTGTGCCACAGGCTGTAACGAATCGAAACCGGCAGGCTGGCCGCGAAGTCGGCGAGGTCGTTATCCAGATAGGGCACGCGCAGTTCCACGGAAGAGGCCATGTAGGCGTTGTCCGCGCCGTACAGGGATGCGCCGGGAAGAAAGACTTTCATGTCGAGATAACTTAGTGCGTCGACCAGATCCAGGTCGCGGATCTCGGGCAGATACTGGGCGTGGGCGATGAAGGGGTCGATGTCCTTGATCATCGCATAGGCTTCCGGCGTCAATAGTTCCGGCCACTGTCGGTAACGCACAACTTCCTTGAAACCAAAAAACGTGCGGAATATATCCGGATCGTCGGCATCGACAAAACTGCGCGCCATGAAACTCCACGGCAATTTGCTGCTGCCGGCCGGTAGTTTGTGTACGAGTGGGGTCACTACCTGTCGACGTATCCACTCGGGCAGCTTTCTATACCAGCGTGCTATGTGCGCGGCCTGAATCGTCGGATATCCCAGGAACAACTCGTCGCCGCCGTCACCGCCGAGTACCACCTTGTAGCCGGACGCGTGGATGAAACGGGCCAAACGGGCCGATGCCACGTTGCACCAGAGCGCGTAGGGCTCGTCGAGGTGGCGCTGCCGTTCGATGTAATCGGCGCAGAAATCATCGACCGTGAAGGGCATGCTGTGATGAGGGGTGCCCAGGGCATGTGCCCAGTCCGCGGCGGCGTCGCCTTCGTTAAAAGCCGATTCGGAGAACGTGATGGTGAACGCCGCGGCATCGGGGGCCTGCCGGGTGGCGAGATAGTGAATCGAGCGCGAGTCGAGTCCGCCACTCAAGAGCACGCCGACAGGCACATCGGAGATCATCTGTCTGCGCACGGATTGTCTGAGCAGCTCGGCGGTACGGTCCGCGGCCTCGGCGTAAGTTATGGACGTTTTGTCGCGCAGATTCCAATCGGCGTAACGGACCGTTGTCACGCCCGAGCGATCCACCTTGAGGTAGTGGCCGGGCCGCAAGCGTTGAATATCGCGGTAGATGGTCCAGGGCTCGGTGAGGAAAAACAGCCCCAGGGCCATGGACAGGCCTTCCGGCGATAGTGCGCCGTCGATTTCCGGCGCGACCCGTAGCGCTTTTATCTCACTGGAAAAATACAGGCATTCGCCAACGTGTGCGTAGAATAGCGGCTTGACGCCGAAACGATCGCGGGCGACGAGCAGCAAATCGCGATTGCGGTCATAGAGCGCGAATGCGAACATGCCGTTCAGCCGTCGTACGAAATTTTCACCCACTTCTTCGTACAAGTGCACCAGCACTTCCGTGTCGGTTTCCGTCTGAAAGCGGTGGCCTTTAGCTATCAGTTCCTGACGGAGTTCGGGGAAGTTGTAGAGCTCGCCGTTGTATACGACGACGACAGAACCATCCTCATTGACGATCGGCTGACGGCCGTGTTCCAAGTCCAGGATGCTCAGGCGCGTATTGCCGATGGCCACATGTGGGAACGTGGCCGTGCCGCGCTCGTCGGGTCCCCGGTGAGTCAAGCGCGAAAGCATGCGTTCCAGCAGCTCCGCGTCCACCGGACGGTCGCTCCCAAGCGTCGTGAATCCGGCTATGCCGCACATGTTCTTCGGTGATCCTCGGGTTGTGTATTTACAGTGTGATGCCGATGCGAATCGGGGCAGTGAAGATGCATGCCTGGAAAGTGCGGCATGGATACACCGAGGATGCAAACAAGCGTTGACATTATAATTTCTTTTGGCATGGTGTCACGGTTTGTTGTGGCCGCGTATCACGCGCTCGGCGCGCGTCAATCTGGATTGGATCAGAGTGTGTGGGAATGGCGGATCAGCGTATATATGAACTACTTGTTTGCCCCGTGACACACGATCGATTGGAATCGGTCGAGCAGGATGGGTGCACGGTGCAGCTGGTTGGTGCATCCGGTCGCCGTTATTACGTGCGCGAGGGTGTTCCCAGCATGATTCCGGATCCGGTGCCCGCGGTGCTGGCCCCGCATTGGCGTACCTGGGAGCAGCTCCAGGACAACGGCCTGTATGCGTATATCGCGCTGCCGGCGGCCAACACCAGCCAGGATACAGAAGAGACGGATCGTGCGCTGGAAGTGTTCCATCTAAGCGGACGGGTGTTGGATATCGGTTGCGGCCCGCTGCGCAAGCGACCGGCGTATGTGCGCAACATCCCGTTGGAAGACTACGTCGGTCTGGATCCGCTGCTGGGCGAGCAGCCGCGCGAATTCCGCTTCGTACACGGTATTGCCGAGCTGCTGCCGTTCCCGGATCAGAGTTTCGGCGCGGTGGTGTTCTACAGCTCCCTGGATCATGTGCTCGATGTCGGGCTGGCGCTCGGGCAGGCGGCGCGGGTGCTGCAACAGGGGGGCTGGATCAACATCTGGATGGACAAGGAGCCGCAGGAGGAAGCGGCAACCGGGCGGATAGTGCACTTTGTACAGCGCGCGGCCCGGCAGTTCCGGGCGGCGGTGCGGGAGTTGGGTATCCTCCGGGCGATCCGTTATGTGCTGCGGCTGGCGAAACTGCCGATTCCGGAAGGCGCCCGCGATCAGTTCCACCATCAGTTTCCCAAGCCGGACGAGGTGATTGCCGTGCTGGAGCGCATGGGGTTCGGCAATCTGAAATCCAGGGATCTAGGAACCGAGATCGCCTTTTCTATGCAGCGCAGAGAAGTGCCGCGGCCCGCGGAATAGCCGGGTGGCCTTTCCATCCGTAGATCAGCTCATGCCTACACTGCGGCGAACGCTCTCGAACCGCCTCGCCAGCGGCCTGCTGTGGAATTTCGCCGCGCTGATACCCATCGGTATCGGTGGCTTTCTCATCAATATCCTTGTTGCGCGCATTTACGGTCCCGAAGCGCTGGGTGTCTTCAATCAGGTGCTCGCGTTATATCTGGTAGCGTCGCAGGTGTGCGCAGGTGGATTCGCGTTCTCCACTTTGCGGTTTGCCGCGATGCACGCGGAAAGCGAGCGCGAAACGAGCGCCATGCTCGCCACCGCGCTCATACTGGTGAGTGGTATTTCGGTGGCGGTCGGGTTGATCCTGTGGATAGTCGCAGGCCCGGCAGGCTCTTGGCTGGAAAGCCCAGCGGTGGCAACCGGCCTGCGCTGGGTTGCGCCCGGACTGATCGCGTTTTCGCTGAATAAGGTCCTGTTCGCCGCCATCAACGGCATGCAGCGCATGCGCGCCTATGCGCTCGGGCAGGCGGCCCGCTTCCTGTTGTTGCTGGCCACGCTGCTGGTGCTGATCCATGAGGATGCGGCCTGGCAGTTGCTGCCGGTGCTGTTCACGGTCGGCGAATTCGTGCTGTTCGTCGGCCTGGCCGTCTACCTCGCACCCATTCTACGGGCCGGAGGACGTCAGGCGCGCGCCGGCTGGTGGAGCAGGCATCTGGCATTCGGCGTGAAGGCATGGCCGATCGGCTTGCTGATGGATGTGAATACCAAAGTCGATATCGTGATGCTGGGCTACTTCATGGGGGATGCCGCCGTGGGCGTCTACGCCTTCGCGACACTCTTTGTCGAAGCGCTGGCGCAGATTCTTGTCGTGGTTCAAAATAACCTGAATCCCCTGTTCGCGCGTTTCGACGCGCAGGTGCGGGAAGCTGAGATTCGGCGCCTCATCCGCGCGACACATAGGCGGTTCCTGCCCTGGTTCGGAGGCATTGCCGCAGCAATTGTGCTGGTCTTTCCATTGCTCGTGGAGATCATCGTGGGGGATGCGGCCTTCCTGGAGGCGCGCGGGTACTTGGGGGTCATCGGTCTGGGGATGCTGATCGCGGCGGGCTATTTGCCCTTCAACATGCTCCTCAATCAGCTCGGCCATCCAGGCTGGTTCAGCATGTTCATCGGCAGCACGGTGATCGTGAATGTGATTCTGAACGGCCTGTTGATTCCCTGGCTGGGCGGCATGGGAGCGGCCATTGCCACGGCGTTCGCCTTTGCAGCACAGGTGCCCTTGCTCAAGGCCTTCGTGCGGCGGGCTACGACGCTGCACATCTGACAATCGCAATGCATGACCACAATGACTGCTACAGCGGACTTGGTGTAACGATGAGTCATACAGAACCGGCGGCGATCGCCTCACCCGTGGAGCAGCCTGAAGTCACGATCGTGATTCCCGCGTACAACGAGGTATCGGCCATCGCGCCGGTGGTGCGCGCGCTGCGCACGCGCTATCCGCGCTTCGAGATCCTGGTCGTGGATGATGGCAGTACGGATGACACAGCGCGCATCGCCGCAGCCGAAGGAGCGGTGGTGGTAAGGCATCACGAGAACCACGGGTATGGCAGTACCTGGAAGACCGGCGTTGCGGAGGCGCGCGCGCCCGTGGTGGTGTTCTTCGATGGCGATGGACAGATGGATGTAGAGGATGTGGAGCGCCTGTTGGCGGAGATGCGCGCAACAGACGCCGACATGGTCTCGGGCGCGCGCCGGAACGCCAGCGGGTCGCCGTTGCTGCGCAGACCCGGCAAAGAACTGCTGCGGCGGCTGGCGCAGTTCCTGGTCTCCAGGAAGATAGCCGATCTCAATTGCGGGCTCCGGGCCATCAAGGTGGATGTTCTGCGCCGTTATTTGCACCTGCTGCCGCAGGGCTTTTCGGCCTCGACGACTTCGCTGATGGTCTTCATGCAACGCGGCTATCTGGTCAAGTTCGTGCCGATCACCGTGCGCAAGCGTGTCGGCTCGAGCACGGTGCGCATCATCTCCGACGGATTCGGCACCCTGATGCTGATTCTGCGGCTGATCGCCTTGTTCAATCCGATGCGCGTATTTCTGCCCATTTCGCTTGGCACCATCGCGCTGTCGTTGATCTACTCGCTGGTCGAGGTGCTCAGAGTGGGACTCGGTATTCCGGTGCTGGGCGCGATCATGTTCATCGGCGGATTGCAGTTCTTTCTGATCGGTATTGTCTGCGACCAGGTGTCCGCGCTGCGCTTGGAGCGTTTCGAAGGTCTGGCCCGCCGTAGCGGCCCTGCCGCGGGGCAGTCCGCAGCGTGGGATGGAGCCGATGCATCAGAAACGGCAGATCCCGATGCGCGCGCCGGAATGTGACGGTACCCTAGAATGAAACTGGGCACCACTGTTGCGTTTGCCGCGATGTTCGCGCGACTGCTGCACGAACAGAGGCGGCTGCATGAGCGTTGATTCCATCATCGGCTGTCGGCTGTGTGGCGCCCGGGATTATGCGCGCCTGTACGATGTACGCGGCTGGCCCATCGGCCGCTGCCGCAAGTGCGGATTGGAACAGGTCATGGTCAGCCCCGATGCGCAGGTGCTGGACGACATCTATGGCGAATCCTATTTCGCGAAGGGCAAATACCGTCAGGACGTCGCGGGGCAGCGCGAGCAGGAACGGCGCATCGCCTTTATGCGGGCAAGCGGACTTCCCGGCGGCAGCCGGGTGCTGGACCTGGGCATGGCGACCGGAGAGTTCCTCGGGGCCGCGCGAGAACATTTCGAGTTGTGGGGCGTCGATGTCGCCGAATCTGCGGTCGAGCATGCGCGCGCGTTGTATCCGGAACGCGCCGCGCAGCTGTTCGCGGGGATGGCGCAGGACGCGCCTTTGCCCGCGGAGTATTTCGATGCCGTCGTCATGTGGGATGTGGTGGAACATCTGGACGATCCCGTATCCACGCTGAATTTTGCGGTGTCCCGCCTGCGCGCCGGCGGCTGGATATTCCTCTCGACGCCCAACGCCGGCGCGTGGATCGCGTCCCTGATGGGCGCGCGCTGGCACTTCATGACCCCGCCGGAGCATCTCGTGTACTTCGACCGCCGCAGTCTCCAGGATCTGTGCGTGCGCTGCGGCTTTGCGCCGCAACGGTGGATGACGCGTGGGAAATGGGTCAACCTGGGTTTTATGCTGCACAAGCTGCGGCGGGTGATGCCGGGGTTGATGCCTGCCTCCCTGCAAGCGCGGGTGGCCGAATCGCGGTTCGGCAGCTGGTGCCTGTACGCGCCCACCGGCGACATCCAGTACCTGGCGGCGCAGCGTCAGTGATGAGCGGATAAAGATCATGTGTGGCATATTCGGACTTGTCCTTACGCCCGGAGGCGGCCCAGCGCCCGGCCCCGCGAAAAAACTGTTGCGGGATCTGTTCAAATATTCGGAATCCCGCGGCAAAGAGGCGGCAGGCATCGCATTCCTGCTGCCGGACCGGCTGAGCATCCACAAAGACGCATGTCCACCGTCGAGGCTTATCGGCAGTCGCGAGTACCGTGTGCTTGAAGACGCGGCGTGGCGGAACGCCTATTCCGGGGATGCGCGCTCCGACAACCCCTTCGCGGCCATCGGCCATTCACGCCTTGTCACCAGCGGCTTGCAGGGCATCGTCGCCAACAACCAGCCAGTGGCGCGCGAACCCGTGGCACTGGTGCACAACGGTATCGTCGTGAATGTGGAGGCGTTGGAACGCAAGTTCGCGCTGCCGCCGCGGCGCACGGATGTGGACAGCGAAGTCATCGTCCTCCTGCTGGCCCATTTCCTGGCCGAGCGAGATGATCTGGATTGGGCCATCGGCAAGGTGTTCGCGGAGGTGGTCGGCGAGATATCGCTGGCGTTGTTGTTTACCGACCGCAACGTACTGGTCCTCGCCACGAATACAGGTTCTCTGTATCAGGCGGGGATCGGCGGCGGGATAGTGTTCGCGTCGGAGGATTATATTCTGGCGCGCGCATTGCGTTCCTTGAGCCATGAACCGCAGCCCGTGCAGATTCCCGCCGGTCATGCCAGGATAATCGATCTGCAGAACTTGGCCATGCGCGAACTGGATCTGCAGGCCGCTGGCGTCTCAGGGCAGAAGGCCGGTCCGGCGATCGCGCCGAAACTTGCGATTGCGCGACGTCTGGAAGACAGCGCCGAGCGCGCCGCGGCACTGCGCGATTCACTGCGCCGCTGTACGCGCTGCGTGCTTCCGGAGACCATGCCGTTCATCACTTTCGATGCGCAGGGTGTGTGCAACTATTGTCACAGCTATCGGCCGCGCGCAATGAAGCCGAGGTCGGAATTGGACGCGATTCTGGCGCAGTACCGGCGTGACGACGGCCGCCCGGACTGTCTGATGGCGTTCAGCGGCGGCCGGGATAGCAGCTACGGAATGCACCTGCTCAAGCGTGAGCTGGGCATGAATCCCATCGCCTTCACCTACGATTGGGGCATGGTCACCGATATTGCGCGACGCAACCAGGCGCGCATGTGCGGTCGGCTCGGCATCGAGCATCTCTGGGTGTCGGCCGACATCAAAGCGAAGCGCAACAACATACGCCGCAATCTTCAGGCCTGGACGCGGCGGCCGGATCTGGGCATGGTTCCCCTGCTGATGGCCGGCGACAAGCATTTTTTCTGGCTCGCCAACCAGACCATGAAACGCATGGACATACGCTTGATGGTCTGGTGCATGAACGATCTCGAACGCACCGACTTCAAGACCGGGTTCGCGGGTATACCGCCGAGCTGGGATCAGAGCCGGCACTATCATCTCTCGGTGCTACGTACTGCGAAGATCGCCAGTTATTACGGACTGCAGTATGTGCTCAATCCGGCCTATATCAACCGTTCGTTGATGGATACCCTCACCGCATTTTTATCTTATTACCTGGCGGAACAGAATTACGTGTTTCTGTACGATTATCTGCCCTGGGATGAACACCGTGTCGATGAAACGCTGCTGGGTGAGTACGACTGGGAAATCGCCAGAGACACCCGCTCGACCTGGCGCATCGGCGACGGTACGGCGCCGTTCTACAACTACGTTTATCTGACCGTCGCGGGATTCACCGAACACGATACTTTCCGCAGCAACCAGGTCCGCGAGGGACAGATCACACGTGAACAGGCCATGGCGTTCGTACGACGGGACAATGTGCTGCGCTGGGAAGGGATTCGCGAGTACCTGCAGATGCTCAATGTGGACTTCGGTGATGTGATCGGAGCTGTGGAGCGCATGCCCAAACTGTACGATTCAGGACTCTAACCGTGATCGCTTCGCATGGAATTCAGTGCTGGAATGCCGCGACTGTCAGGATATTGGGTCATGGGTAAACAGACGATAAAAGATTTTGGGGAGCAATGGTCGCGGCATACGCTCAGCGAGGGCTATGACGCATATGACGCATCGACGGAACAGCTTGCCGACATCTGTGGACCGCTGCTGGATCTCGACGATGTCAAGGGCAAGCAGGTCGCCGAGATCGGCAGCGGGCCGGGGCGGATCATCAATATGCTCATGGAGCTGGGGGCGGCGCATGTCATCGCGCTGGAACCTGCAAGCGGCGCCATGGCTTCCTGCAAGATGAATACAAAGAAGCACGCGGACCGGATCACTTATATCGAGGACATTGGCGATAACTTGCCGCCGAGCGGCGACCTCGATTACGTGTTGTCGATAGGCGTGCTGCATCATATCGAAGACCCACGCCCCGCGGTGCGCGCCGCCTATGCCGCGCTCAAGCCGGGTGGAAAGATTGTTATCTGGTTGTACGGCAGAGAAGGCAATGGATTGTATTTGGCCTTCGCGTGGCCGTTGCGGATGATTACAACGAGATTGCCGGATGCGTGGCTCGACTTCATAACGGCCCTATTGGACCGTATCCTCGATCCCTACATATGGCTGGCCAAGCGGTTTCCGTTCTTGCCGATGAGTGCTTATCTCACGAATATTTTTTCTCGGCTGTCGTGCCCGCAGCGCAGAGTGAATATCTTCGACCAGCTCAATCCTGCATACGCGAGATACTATCGCAGACAGGAAGCGCATGATCTTGTGGCCGGCGCAGGGTTCGAACCGACGGAAGTCTGTCAGCGGTTTGGCTACAGCTGGACGGTGCGGGGAACCAAACCAGCCGGCTAAACATATGTGGGTGTGTCAGACACCGGGTGTCGATGCTCGGTTACGGGCGTTCCGCATCTTTGTGATTTTGGCGCGTAGTGGCATGTACAGCATTGAGAACGCCGCAATCAACACGATGCCATCCATGGTCGAGGCGGGAAAGCGGTAGCGAGGCAGCGAGCCGCCCGCGATCGCCGGAATCAGGATGTGGAAGGCGTAGGTTGCCGCAACGAACCAGAATCCCGTGTTGCGGAACACTCTGGCGCCCGACAGCAGACCAATTCCTAGCACCGCTACCCACACATTTCCCAGCGGCGACTTCGCCAGAGCACCACGCAGGCCCGAGTAGGCATCCTTGATGCGCACCCCTGCGGCAGCGAACACCGCATCATAACCGGTCCTGTTTTGACGTTGCCGCAATGCAGCGTCCAGGTCGCTCGATATCGAAAACGGTTTTAGCAGTATGACGGGTATCTCCGACAGAAATACTTTCTTGATGAAATACCACGGATGTTTGCTGATGACATGCAATGCGGCGCGGCCCTGCCATGCTTCCGCCTCTGCGGGCTGGTAGCCACGCTCACTGGTTAGTACCCACAGGGGTATCTTGAACCAGCACCAGCCGTCCTCTCTTTGTTCCAAGGTTTCCCAGGCGTCTGGTCGCTGAAAGAACGCATTGGGAGTTGCCTCGTCCGGTAGCTGTCGTCGGGCCAGCCACGCTTTGTAGGCGGGGTACAGCTCCGCGAAATACGGACTGCGGCGGAATTCTTCGACGAACACGGGGTCGCGCACATGCAGGGTCTGCACCCAAAGCCCGCTGGCCTTCTGATACCAGTTGCTGCGCGTGTCGTCACTACCGCTCAAGGGCGCGAGCAGGGATTGGACAATTATCCAGGTGCCCAGCCAAGCGACCGCCAGCCGCGGGAATACGCTGCGGTCATGTGTTGCCGGTTCGTCCCGATATGAGCTGCGCTTCCAGCGCGATAGTTCAGAGATTGTCCAGAGAGCCAACGGCAGCGGCCAGAAGACAGCCGCCATGGGCTTGATCCAGGCGAGGCTCGCTGCCAGTGCCGATGTCACCAACAGCAGCATGACGCTGTGTTGTCGCCTGGCGAGCAGGAACATCGCGACCACCATCAGCAGTACGAAGATGTACAAGGTTTCGGTCATGACGTAGCTCGCCATGAAATACCGGTCGACCATGAGCATGGACAACACTTGGGCGGTCAACGCGATGCCGGGTTTCCTGGAGAGCAATCCCGCAATTGTGAATATCAGGACATCGGAAAATACCGAGAGCGCTGTTTGCGCATTGATCAGGGGTGTGAGATCAGCTCCTTCGTAGCTGGGGCTCGCAAGCAAGGCCACCAGCCCCGGATAAGCCGGCGTGATGGTTGCGGGAAAATCCGTCAGGCGCACTGCACCGGATGCGATGTGGCGTGCCAGGCCGATGTATTCAACGGAATCGGCAAGCAACAGGGCGCTTCCCGCCGTCAGTGCAAGATGCCAGAGAATGCTCAGAATGAGACCGATGCCGAAATATGCTGCCCAGGTGGGTGCGGAAACACGAGGTGTTGCGCGTTGCGGGCGATCGGCACCGTGCAGGCTGCGCGTCATCGGCTCGGTGGTGTCTGGTGGCATAGCTGTTCCCTTGTGAGTTTGCTGATTCTTCATGGAAGCGCCTGTCGACGCCAGTGCCGAGTCGCGGTAATGGCGGCAGGGGCCCGTTTTGGGATAGGCTTAGCCCTGCTTGGCATCCTGGCGGTCATCTTTACAAAACACCATGGCTACAAAGAAACGCGGATTAGGGCGCGGCTTGAACGCGCTGTTGGGGGGTGCCGCCAAGGCGGCGCCAGTTCCACCTGTGTCACTCACTGTGGACAGTGTGCCGGTCGCTGCGCCTCTGGCCGAAGCTGTCGACGGCAGCCTGCGCAAGCTGCCGGTCGATCTGATCCAGCGCGGCAAGTATCAGCCACGCCACGACATGCACCCGGAGTCGTTGCAGGATCTGGCCGATTCCATCAAGGCGCAGGGCGTGGTGCAGCCGATTGTGGTGCGGCCCATCGGCTCCGGTAATCCGGTGCGTTACGAGATCATCGCCGGCGAACGGCGTTGGCGCGCGGCGCAGTTGGCCGGTTTGCAGGACATTCCTGCCGTGGTGCGCGATGTGCCGGACCGTGCGGCCATTGCCATGGCGCTGATCGAGAACATCCAGCGCGAGAATCTCAATCCGCTGGAAGAATCGCGCGCCTTGCAGCGGCTGATCCAGGAATTCGAACTGACCCATCAGGAGGCCGCCGATGCCGTGGGGCGTTCGCGCGCGGCGGTTTCCAATCTGCTGAGGTTGTTGGAGTTGACCGCCGAGGTCAAGGAATTGGTCGAGACGGGCAAGCTGGAGATGGGCCATGCCCGCGCCCTGCTGGCGCTGGGCGGCATGGAACAGACGCAGGCCGCACGCCACGTTGCGGGCAAGGGCCTGTCGGTGCGGGAAACGGAGCGGTTGGTCAAGCGCCTGCAGGCGGGGGCCACGAAGCCAGCGGTTCAGCCCAAGCGCGTCGATCCCGACATCCGTCGGCTCGAAGAAGAATTGAGCGGTCGCTTCGGCGCGAAGGTGACTTTGGAGCAGGGGCGCGGCGGCAAGGGCAAGCTGGTGATCGGCTACAACAGCCTCGATGAATTGGACGGCATCCTTGAGCGGATGCGCTATGCCGGCGATGCATGAGACGTAAATAGCTGCATCAGGCTAGGCTATAACCTGTCTTTATTCCCCTATCATTGACCCTGCCGCCCGGAAGTCCCTATAATGCGCGCCGGCACGCGAGGCCGGTCATTTCACGCTTGAATTGATGGCTGTTTCCATGCGCCGCGCGGCATCGGGTCAGTGGCTGGAACGGGTCGTTCGCCGGACCTGCGCCGAGACGGTTGCGGCATGCGTACGATTCTGAGTATCCAGGCGGTTGTGGCCGTTGTCGCAGCGGGCGTCGGATATCTGCACGGCGGAATGCCTGCAACTCAGGCCGCCCTGTTTGGGGCGGGAACGGCGTTGTCCAACAGCCTGTTGCTGGCGTGGCGCCTGCACCAGGGGAAACGCCAGATACACGCCGACGCGCAGCGGCATTTGCGGGCATTTTATTTCTCCACCATCGAGCGTTTCTTTGTGGTTGGCGGCCTGCTCGCGATCGGTATGGGTGCGCTGCACCTGTCGCCGTTGCCGCTGTTGGCGGCCTTCGTAGCCGGGCAAATGGCCTGGATGATTTCGGGATTAACGAGTCGGGATTAACGAGTCAATGTCTGGCGAAGCCCTTACCTCCGCGGAATACATTCGACACCATCTTCAGAATCTCACCTTCGGCCAGTTGCCGGACGGCGCCTGGGGATTCGCGCACACGGCCGAAGAGGCCAAGGCGATGGGCTTCTGGGCCTTCAACGCCGACACGCTCGGATTCTCTCTGCTACTCGGCGTGCTGTTTCTGTGGTTGTTCCGCAGCGTCGCCAAATCGGCGACCTCCGGCGTACCCGGCGGCGCGCAGAATTTCGTCGAATGGATCGTCGACTTTATCGACGACTCCGTGCGCGGATCTTTCAATGGCAAAAATCCGCTGGTCGCGCCGCTCGCGCTGACCATTTTTCTGTGGATCTTCCTGATGAACTTCATGGACCTGTTTGCCATCGACTGGCTGCCCAAGGTCGCGCAGTGGGTCGGGTCGCAGGTGTTCGGCGCCGATCCGCATCACGTCTTTTTCAAGGTCGTGCCCAGCACCGATCCCAATGCCACTTTCGGCATGGCGCTGTCGGTGTTCGCGCTGGTGCTCTATTACAGTATCAAGATGAAGGGCGTGTCGGGCTTTGCCGGTGAACTCACCCTGATGCCGTTCCAGGCCAAGAACAAGGTCGTGCAGGTCATGTTCATGCCGATCAATCTGCTGCTCGAAGGCGTGACGCTGATTTCCAAGCCCGTCTCGCTGGCCTTGCGACTGTTCGGCAACATGTACGCCGGCGAAATGATCTTCATCCTGATCGCGTTGATGTACGGCGCCGGTTGGGCGATGGGCGCCTTTGGCGGCCTCCTGCAGCTCGGCTGGGCCATCTTCCACATCCTGATCATCACCCTGCAAGCGTTCATCTTCATGACGCTCACCATTGTGTATCTGGACATGGCGCACCAGGAACACCACTGATTTCAGTTTCTCAAACCTTACTCTTTAGCTAGGAGACAATCATGGAAATGGCAAATGCACTGCTGTACATCGCCGGCGCACTGATGATGGGCCTGGGCGCGCTGGGCGCCGCGGTCGGCATCGGTATCCTTGGCGGTCGTTTCCTGGAGGGTGCCGCGCGCCAACCGGAACTGATTCCGATGTTGCGTACCCAGTTCTTCATCGTGATGGGTCTGGTCGACGCCGTGCCGATGATCGCGGTCGGTCTGGCCATGTATGTGCTGTTCGCCGTGGTGGGTGGTTAATCCAGCCGCGAACGGACAGACACTGTCCCGGACTATTCACGAGGTACAGGCATGAACATCAACGCGACACTGATCGGACAATCGATCACGTTCTTCTTCTTCGTGTGGTTCTGCATGAAGTTCGTGTGGCCGCCGATCATGCAGGCGCTGGACGCCCGCAAGAAGCAGATCGCCGACGGTCTGGCCGCCGGCGAGCGCGGCAAGCACGAGCAGGAACTGGCGCAGAAACGCGCCGCTGAAGTCCTGGTCGAGGCCAAGCGTCAGGCCCAGGAGATCATCGCCAAGGCGGAAAAACGCGCGGCGGAGATCGTCGACGAGGCCAAGACCGACGCCAAGGGTGAAGGCGAGCGCATCCTGGTGGCGGCACGCGCCGAGATCGGCCAGGAAGTCAATCGCGCGAAGGAAGGCCTGCGCGCCCAGGTGGTGTCCATCGCCATCGCCGGCGCCAGCAAGGTTCTGGAACGCGAAGTCGACGCCAACACCCACAACGACCTGCTGACCAAGCTGGCCGCGCAGATCTAGGCGAATCGACATGGCGGAATTCACCACGATCGCACGACCCTACGCCCAGGCGGCCTTCAAGCTGGCGCAGCAGAAACAGGCCTTGCCGGCTTGGTCCGACATGCTCGGTCTGGCGGCGGTCGTGGCGACAGATGCCGGCCTGCGTAAGCTGCTGGACAACCCGCGGATCACGCCGGCGCAACTGGCCGAGCTGTTCGTCGAGGTCTTAATCGACATCGGGGGCGAGCGTCTGAGCGAGGAAGGCCGCAATCTGATCCGCCTGTTGGCGGAACGGCGTCGGCTGGTGCTGTTGCCGGAAATCTTCGTGCTCTACGAACAGTTCAAGAACGAGGCGGAAGGTGCCATCAAGGCGCAACTGATTACCGCCTTCCCGGCCACCGACGCGCAGAAGCAGACCATCGCCGCGGCACTCAAACACCGTTTCGGTCGCGACGTGCAGCTCGAATACATCACCGATCCCACGCTCATGGGCGGCGCCGTCGTGCGCGCGGGCGACTTGGTTATCGACGGTTCGGTGCGCGGCAAGCTGACCCGCTTGGGTACGGCTCTGAATCACTGATGAGGAAAGTTTATGCAACTCAATCCCACTGAAATCAGCGAGCTGATCAAAAGCCGCATCGAGAAGTTCCAGACCGTCGCCGAGGCGCGCACCGAAGGTTCGGTGGTCAGCCTCACCGACGGCATCGCCCGCATCCACGGCCTGGCCGATGTGATGTCCGGCGAAATGATCGAGTTCCCCGGCGATGTGTTCGGCATGGCGCTGAACCTGGAGCGCGACTCCGTCGGCGCGGTGATTCTCGGCGAGTACAAGCACATCACCGAGGGCGACTCGGTCAAGTGCACCGGCAAGATTCTGGAAGTGCCGGTCGGTGAAGCGCTGCTCGGTCGCGTGGTCGATGCGCTCGGCAGCCCGATCGACGGCAAGGGGCCGATTGCCTCCACCCAGACCTCGCCGATCGAGAAGATCGCGCCCGGCGTTATCGCCCGCAAGTCGGTCGACCAACCGGTGCAGACCGGCCTCAAGGCCATCGACGCGATGGTGCCGGTCGGCCGCGGTCAGCGCGAGCTGATTATCGGCGACCGCCAGACCGGCAAGACCGCCGTCGCCATCGACGCCATCATCAATCAGAAGGGCACCGGCGTTAAGTGCATCTACGTCGCGGTCGGGCAGAAGAACTCCTCGATTGCCGCCGTGGTGCGCAAACTCGAAGAACACGGCGCGCTGGCGCATACCATCATCGTTGCCGCCGCCGCCGCCGACTCCGCCGCCATGCAGTTCATCGCGCCGTATGCCGGTTGCGCGATGGGCGAATACTTCCGCGACAACGGCGAAGACGCGCTGATCGTGTACGACGACTTGACCAAGCAGGCCTGGGCCTACCGTCAGGTGTCGTTGCTGCTGCGCCGTCCGCCGGGCCGCGAAGCCTATCCGGGTGACGTGTTCTATTTGCATTCGCGTCTGCTGGAGCGCGCCTCGCGCATCAACGCCGACGAAGTGGAGAAGCGCACCGGCGGTCGGGTGAAGGGCAAGACCGGTTCGTTGACCGCGCTGCCGATCATCGAGACCCAGGCGGGCGACGTGTCGGCGTTCGTGCCCACCAACGTGATTTCCATTACCGACGGTCAGATTTTCCTCGAATCCGATCTGTTCAACGCCGGTATCCGTCCCGCCATCAACGCCGGTCTGTCGGTGTCGCGTGTGGGTGGCGCGGCGCAGACCAAGATCATCAAGAAGCTCGGTGGCGGTGTGCGTCTGGCGCTGGCGCAGTACCGCGAACTCGCGGCCTTCGCCCAGTTCGCCTCGGACCTCGACGAAGCCACCCGCAAGCAGTTGGAACGCGGTCAGCGCGTCACCGAGCTGATGAAGCAGAAGCAATACGCACCGCTGACGGTGGCCGAAATGGCGCTGTCGCTGTTCGCGGCCAACGAAGGATTTCTGGACGACGTCGACATCAAGAAGGTTGTCGACTTCGAGGCCGCCCTGCATGCCTACGCCAAGTCCAACCACGGCGCGCTGATCGACAAGATCAACGAGACCGCGGATTTCAACGACGAGATCGCCGCCGGTTTGCGCAAGCTCATCGAGGACTTCAAGGCCAACGGGGCTTGGTAATCCATGTAGGATGGGTGAAGCGTAGCGCAACCCATCGTTCACGCAATCAGGAGACAGTGTTGGGTTACGGCGCATAGCGCCTCCACCCAACCTACATTGAGACTATGGCTGGCGCAAAAGAGATACGCACCAAGATCAAGAGCATCAAGAACACGCAGAAGATCACCAAGGCCATGGAAATGGTCGCGGCGAGCAAGATGCGTAAGGCTCAGGATCGCATGCACGCCTCTCGGCCCTATGCCGAGAAGATGCGGAGCGTGGTGGCGCACATGGCCATGGCGCATCCGGAGTACAAGCATCCCTATCTGGTCGCGCGTGCCACCAAGCGCGTCGGTTTGATCGTGGTGTCCACCGATCGCGGTCTGTGCGGCGGCTTGAACGTGAACATGTTCAAGGCGGTGGTTGCCAACATGAAAGATTGGAAGCAGCAGGGTTACGAGATCGACGTCGTTGCCTTTGGCGCCAAGGCCAGTCAGTTCTTCAAGCGTATCGGCGGCCACGTCGTGGCGCAGGCGACCCATCTGGGCGACGCGCCGCATATTACCGCCATGATCGGCAGCGTGAAGGTCATGCTGGATGCCTACGATGCGGGCAAGATCGATCGTCTGTACTTGGCCTACACCGATTTC
>JACREG010000049.1 GCA_016218375.1 Gammaproteobacteria bacterium | reverse complement strand
GTTTTACGGTCAAGCCGCAGAAGATCATCTGGGATCTGCGCACCGCGCTGAAGTTCGAGGACATCGTCATCTGCGACGTCGGCGCGCACAAGATGTGGATGGCGCGGATGTTCCGCTGCGAGTACCCCAACACCTGCCTGATCTCCAACGGCTTCGCCAGCATGGGGATTGCAGTTCCCGGGGCGATTGCCGCTAAGCTCGTGTACCCCGACCGGGCCGTGGTGGCCGTCACCGGCGACGGCGGGTTTCTGATGAATTCCCAGGAGATCGAGACCGCCGTCCGGCTGGGCCTGGCAATCGTCATCCTGATCTGGAACGACGGTGGTTACGGCCTGATCGACTGGAAGCAGATGAATCACTTCAAGCGCGCCTCGCACGTCCACTTCGGCAACCCGGACTTCGTCAAATACGCGGAGTCGTTTGGCGCCAAGGGCTATCGCATCGAACGCGCCGCCGATCTCATGCCGATCTTGCAGCAGGCCATCGCTGATAATGCGGTGTCCATCATCGACTGCCCGGTGGATTACCGCGAAAATCTCAAATTGACCGAGAAGCTCGGCAGCCTGGTGTGTCCCTTATGAATTCGGTCGTATCGCACTCGGCACCGTTGGCGTCGGCCGCGCCGGGGCAGCGCCTGCGCGTGCTCAGCTACAACATTCAGACCGGCATCAGCACCAGCCGCTATCGGCATTATCTGACCCAGAGCTGGAAGCATGTGCTGCCGCACGTCGAACGTTTCCAGAATCTCGACCGTATCGCCACGCTTACCAGCGAATACGATATCGTCGGCTTACAGGAAGTCGATGCCGGCAGTCTGCGCAGCGGCTTCGTCAATCTCACCAAATATCTGGCCGAGCGCGCCGACTTTCCCTTTTGGTACGACCAGACCAACCGGCGCATGGGGCCGATCGCGCAACACGCCATCGGCGTGCTCAGCCGCTTCCGTTGCACGGAAATCGTCGAACATAAACTACCCGGCCCGATTCCCGGCCGTGGCACGCTGGCGCTGCGTTTCGGTCATGGGGAAAATTCCCTGGTGGTGTTCATCGTGCATCTGGCGTTGGGGCAACGCACACGCTTGCAGCAGTTGACCTATCTCGCCGAACTGGTGAATCAACACCGCAACGTCATGCTGATGGGCGATCTGAATTTCCCGTCGCGCAGCCGCGAAATGGAATTCTTCATCGACAAGACACTCATGAGCGAGCCGGTGCACGGACTCAACACCTTTCCGAGCTGGCGTCCCAACCGCAACATCGATCACATCCTGGTGACGCCCACCTTGCAAGTGAACAAAGTGCGGGTGCTCGATTGTCCGGTGTCCGATCACCTGCCGCTGTGCATGGAACTGACGCTGCCGGTCGGCGTGGAATTATATTAAGGGGCCGGTGTACGAACCGGCTTCCGCAGGGCGCAATGAGCGCAGCAAATCGCGCCGGATGTTTTTTGGGGCGTAATAATTAAGTCGGTTTCTGAACCTGGGTTCACGCAATGAACACGAGCAATGAGAGCGTGCAGGCCGAGGCCTGGAAACGTAAGTACTACGACGCCCTGGAACAGGCCGAGGCCAAGGACCGTCAGTGGGCGCAGGCCGACGATCTGCTGCGCAAAACCCTGTCCCGATTGACGCTCGCCGCCGACGGCCAGGACACGGTACTCGACCGCCAGCTCAAGGAACTGCGCGACGCCATCCGCGACCGCGCCGACAGTCGGCAACTGCGCCAGCGCATCGAGGCCATGTCGGAATCGCTGGTGCGCCTGGACAGCAAGCGCGCCGCCAAGGCCAAGGCCGAGGCACCGCGCCCGGCCGCGCCGTTGCAATCCCTGCTCGACAAACTCGATCTCCCGCGCGGCTACGGACGGCGCGTGAAGACGCTGCGCAAAAATCTGGAGTCGACGCAAGACAGCGACGTCGCGGCGTTAGTCACGGAATTCGCGGCGCTGTTGAAAGAAATCCTTGCCGAAATTCAGCCCGCCGCAGCGGCGGAACCGACCGGTGGCGGCGGCTTATTCGGGCGTCTGTTCGGCCGTGGCGGTGCTGCGGCAACCCCCGACCAACGCGCCGAAGCCAAGCCCGAACCCGCGCCGGCCGTGCCGCCAGTCACATTGACCGCATCGGCCGAGCCGGTCGCCGTTGGACCCGACAGCGCACGCGAATTGCTGCTGCATCTTCTCGATCACTTGCCGGCGAATTTCCCGTCGCGCGCCAACGAACTGCGCACTCAGGCCCTGCGCGCCGACAGCGAGAACGCGCTCAAACAACTCGCCGTGCAACTGGCCGAGAGCTTCCGCATCGACTTGCCCGCAACCGAGCCTGCGTCCGCGCCTACGTCCGAGACTATTGGAGCGAGCGGCGGCTTGTCCGATAACGGCGGCGAATTATTGCTGCAACTGCTGGAGCGCCTGGATCTGCCGGCCGACCTGGAGCCGCGCATCGCCGCTATCAAGGATCGGCTCGAAGATCGCGCCGGCTTCGACGCGCCGAACGTGTTGCGCGACATTGCCACGCTGATCGCCGATATGCGCGCGCGGCTGCAACAGGAAAAGGTCGAGATCGAGACTTTTCTGAAACAGCTCACCGACCGCTTGCAGGACATCGATAGCTATGTACGCGGCGCCGAATACGCGCGCGTCGAGGCTTACCAGAGCGGTCGCGATCTGGGCGAGGCGGTGCAGGAACAGGTGCGCGGCATCGAGCACAGCGTACGCGAAGCGCAGAGTCTCGATCATCTCAAGCAGGCGGTGCAGCAGCGCATCGACGCCATCATCACCCACGTCGATCAGCACCGGCGCGGCGAGGAACAGCGTCACCAGGAAGTCGAGGCGCAGGTCGTGCAACTCACCGGCCGACTGCACGAAATGGAAGCGGAGTCCGCGCAATTGCGCGAACGCATCGTGCAGGAACGCCGTCACGCGCTGACCGATGTCCTGACCGGCATTCCCAACCGGCTCGCCTATCAGGAACGCGTTACCCAGGAACTCGCGCGCTGGAAGCGCTTCGGCACACCGCTGGCCTTGTTGGTCTGGGACGTCGACAAGTTCAAGAACATCAACGACCAGTATGGCCACAAGGCCGGCGATAAAGTGCTCAAGGTCATCGCCGGTACGCTTGCCGACAACATCCGCGAAACCGATTTCCTCGCCCGCTACGGCGGCGAGGAATTCGTCTTGCTGATGACCGGCACTACGCAACCGGCGATCCTCGAAGTCGCCGAGAAACTGCGTCAGGCTGTCGAAGTCTCGGGCTTTCACTACCGCGGCGAAGACGTGCCCATCACCATCTCCTGCGGCATCGCCGAATTCCGCAGCGGCGACAGCATCGAAGCCGTGTTCGAGCGCGCCGACCGGGCGCTCTATCGTGCCAAGGACGAGGGCCGTAATCGTTGCGTGTTGGCCGATAGCGAAATCTGAGGTTCTGTCTGCGGTGCAAGGCAGAGTCGTCCCTCCGTGTTTGTGCGTTGACATCTATCAAACCGCTGCGTTTGCATTTATGTGACGCTTCCTGCATACACTAGTGCCGTGGCCGAACCGCCACCGGTCAACGGACGTATGTCATGACGTACCCCACAGACGCCGCAGTGCAAGTCCGTTCCGCCGGGCCGCCGGGCGATCTCGCCATTTGGTTTTTCATTCTCGCCGAGCTGGCCGTCTTCGGCGCCTTCTTCGCCACCTATGCCTTTACCCGTCTCAACCATGTCGAGCTCTTCAATACCTATCAGCAGCATCTCGACACCCGTGCCGGACTGATCAATACGCTGGCGTTGATTACCAGCAGTTATTTTGTCGTGCGCGCCGTGGTCGCGGTGCGCTGCGGCCGGCCATTGCAGTGTGCGCGCTGGTTGTGGGCGGCGATTGCGATGGGGGGCGTATTCGTCGTGGTCAAACTGTTCGAGTTCAGTGTTCACATCAGTGCGGGTGTGACCCTGAGCACGAATACGTTCTACATGTTCTATTTGTCGCTGACGTTCTTTCACTTTATGCATGTGTTGCTGGGTATGGTGATTCTGAGCGTGGTCGCGTTGAAGGCCGGTCGTGGCGATTACACGCCCGCCGAACACACCGGCGTAGAGACCGGCGCCTCCTATTGGCACATGGTCGATCTGGTATGGCTGATCCTGTTTCCCCTGGTGTATGTAATGCGATGAATATGGAAAAAACCGCATCGGCAGCGGCGACGCGCACTTGGCTGGTCTTGGTCGCGCTGACGCTGACCACCTTCACGTTCGGGGTGCTAGGCTATGAGGGCATGGGCTTGGTCGCGGCGGCGCTGCTGATCGCCTTGGTCAAGGCGCAACTGGTGGTCGATCATTTCATGCGGCTGCGGCGCGGCGCGCCCCTGTGGCGGATGCTGCTGACGGGGTATCTGTTCACCGTCGGCGCGCTGATCGCCATTGCCTTCGCGGTGGCGGGCCTGTGACCGTTACGATGCGCGCGTTGGTGGCGATAACGTTTGGGAGCGACGATGACAGAGACCGACGACTCCCGGAACGATGACTCCCGGAACGATGACTCCAGGGATGATGATGTTCCCGGCCAGGACTTGGCGATTGGCGCTGAGGTTCTGTATCTGATTAACCTGCTGGCGCTGCCGTTCTTCGGCTTTCTCGGTTTGTTGGTGTTGTATGTCCGGTTTCGTCGGACGGCGCCGCCGCTGGCACGTTGCCATCTGGCACAGACCCTGTCGGCGAGCTTATGGGGCGCGGTCCTGCTGTTGGCAGTCAACGCGCTGATCCTGTTGCTGGGCGGTTACACTGCGCCCTCGACCTGGGTGGTGCTGGTGCTGTACTTCTCCACCTGCCATAGCACACTGGTGATACTCGGTGTGATCGGACTGGCCAAGGCCATGGCCGGTCAGTTGTATCGCTATCCCCTGATTGGCCGGGACTGCATCTAAACGGCCGGCGTGTGTCGCCGCAGCATGTGCAACAACAGCAACAGCACGAACAATCCCGACAGGCTGTGGATCACCGCCGCGCCGATCGGCACACCTTGGCGACTCGCCAGCAGACCGATTGTCGCCGAGGTCGATACGATGACCAGTCCCAGCAAGACCGATATCCGCACCGATATCCGATAGGGGCCGCGCCGCACCGCGAACATAAGACCCGCGAATGCCAATACCGTCGTCGCGCCCAACAGTCGATGCGCCCAGTGCAATGTGGCAGCACCGTCCGGCGCGATCGCGCGTCCGGTGGCGTCGAGTGCCAACGGTATCACCTGCGCCAACGGTGCCGGAGAGTGCAACGCGCCGCAGTCGAACGGGTCCGTGCAGACGGCATTTCCATAGAATGCACTGCTGCCGATGCCCGTCGCAATAACGGCGACGCCGAGCAATAGCATTGCGATGACTATCGTGCGCAGGGCGGTCGGCGCGGATTCGCTGATGGGATCACGGCTGCGACTGTGGCTGAGGATCGACCAACCGAGCAGAGTTGTCAGCACCAGTCCACCGAAGAAATTGCCCAGCACCACCGCCGGCAGCAGCAAATCGCCGGAGCGCAGGCCGAGGGCCGCGAGCAGGGCAGTGACCGCCAGTATCGCTGCGGACAGCATGCGTTGTTTGCCGTACTTCCAGGCGCCGATGTTGAGCAGCAGCACCAATACGCCGAGGGTACTGGCGCTGAGGCGATGCGTCAGCGCGGCCATCGGGAAGGCTTCCGGCACACCGCCGACCCGCGCGTAGCATTCAGGCCAGGGTGTGCAACCGAGCCCGCCCTGCGACAGGCGGATGTAAGCGCTGACCGTGACCAGCAGCACGGCCAGCGCGAACGCGACGGTCGTCAGCCGGAACATGCGCGCGTGCATCTCTTCACGGCGCTGGCGGCAACTGTGTGCCGCGCACCAGGCGCACGTATTTGGGCGTCTTCTTCCAATCGACGCGATCGTGCGAGAACTCGAAGTGCCATGCCCAGGCGGCGTCATACTTGAAGGCGTAGTCGTTCGCCGTCCAATACTCGCCGATCTGCGTCTCCGGGAAATAGACGCTGTCGATGGTCGGGCGCTTCAGCGGCGGGCGCGGATCGCTGATGGTGGCAAACTCGTCCTTGGTCGGCATGCGCCAGTCGTTGAAGCCGCACAGTCCCTCGGCATTGACCGCATGCACATAGGCCGCGGTGTCGCAATTGGTTCCGCTGCATTGGCCGCCGTTGGGTGTGCCGCGATAGTCTTGCGCACCGTCATGTTCGTTGTCCGGCGCATACCAACTGTAGGTGTGGGTAGCAGTGCGCAGACCTGCGCCAGCAGTTTTTACTTCCCACACCAGTCCGGTGTTGCGGTCGCGCACACAGTTCCAGGGCGCGTGCTGGAAATCGCCGCTGCCGGCGTAAACGGCTCCGGCTTGGTCCAAGCGTTCGAATGCGAAATCGACCGCCGGTGGCGGCGACGATTCGCAGCCGGCCAGTAGCAATATCGCCAGCGATACCACGCGTTGCCGAGTGTGCAATGCGATCACGTTTATGAGCCTCAGTATCGGGCGCCGGCACAGCCTGCGCGCATGTATTAGAAATCCCTGAATAACTGATTAGTTAGCATATATCAGCCTGTCGGTCGATCGGGTTTTGCTCCTTGACTCAGATCAAGTCGCTATATCGATTCCTGTTTCTATGATGCGGCCGTGTCAAATCCCGCAGTGCTGCGTGTTAATGGAGGTGAAATGCCATGGCTGATCAGGTCGAAGACAACGATGCGGATGTCCCGGTCATGCAGAAGGTGTTGGACAACCCCTTTCTGCTGCTGTTCCTGGGCGTGGTGATGCCGACCGTATTTTACATACTGTGGGGCGTGATGGAAGTTGCGACCATCCCAATCGCAAAGTAGACAGCGTCGTTCGTGCCCACAGACGAATAATCATGTGAGCGACATACCGCCAGAGGGGAAACATTTATGAGTTCACTACAGCCACCGGCCCAGCGATTGTGGTGGAAGCAGCCGCTTGATCGCCTGGAAGGCACATGGATTGTATTGGCGCTGATATGGTGCCTGTTCATGTTCGCAATGATGCCGTACTGGCATATCGCGGGTAAGCAGAATATTTCCAACGAAGCCTACCGCACCACGCCGGAGCAATATTCGGCCAAGGCCCAGGCGATGGTCGATAAGTACACCGTGCGCACCTTAACCGACCAACAATTGCCGGTGGTGCATCCGCCGGCGGAGTCCGACGTTTATCTTGTCGCGCGTTTGTGGCAGTGGTGGCCGTTGCTGGAACTGGAGCGTGGCAAGTCGTACCGCCTGCACCTGTCCTCCCTGGACTGGCAGCATGGTTTTTCGCTGCAACCCCTCAACGTGAATATGCAGGTGATCCCGGGTTACGAGATGGTGATTACCGTTACCCCGGACTCGTCCGGCGAATTCACGGTCGTGTGTAACGAATATTGCGGCATCGGTCATCACACGATGCTTGGCAAGATCTTTGTCGTTGACTGAGGAGCGGACCATGTCGACAAACGCACTATACAGAACCTGTCCGAGCACAGGTCTGCAATATCACAAGTCCGCCGAGACGCTCATGAAAGCCAACGCCGTTGCCGGCGTGGTGTTTTTGCTCATCGGCGGCATTCTTGCCCTGTTGGTAACACTGACGCGCTGGCCCGCGGTGCATTTGCTGCCGGCCGTTGAATTTTATCAGGCGCTGACCGCGCACGGCATCGACATGTTGATCTTCTGGATCATCTTCTTCGAGATCGCCGTGTTGTATTTCTGTTCGTCGACATTGCTCAAATGCCGTTTGGCGACGCCGCGTATTGCCTGGCTGGGTTTTGCGCTGATGATTATCGGCTCGGTGACCACCAATCTGGCGATCCTCAAGGGCGATTCCAGCGTCATGATGACCTCCTATGTGCCGATGCCCGCCAATCCGAATTTCTATCTCGGGTTGATCTTGTTCGCGGTGGGCGCGTTACTCGGCTGCTTCGTGTTTTTGGGGACACTGGTGGTCGCCAAGGCGGAGAAGACCTACCAAGGCTCGGTGCCGTTGGTGACCTTCGGTGCGATCACCGCCTGTATCATCGCGGTCTTCACCATCGCCTCCGGCGCGATCATCCTGATACCGACGTATCTCTGGTCGATCGGCTATATCGGCCACATCGATCCGCTGATGTATCGCGTGATCTGGTGGGGTATGGGCCATTCCTCGCAGCAGATCAACGTCGCTGCGCATGTCGCGGTCTGGTATGCCATCTCCGCCATTGTGTTTGGCGCGACGCCGTTATCGGAGCGCGTCAGTCGCGGCGCTTTCCTGCTGTATATTCTGTTCCTGCAACTGGCCTCCGCGCATCATCTGCTGGTCGACCCGGGCATCAGTTCCGAGTGGAAGATTTTCAACACCAGTTATGCGATGTACTTGGCGGTGCTGGCCAGTATGATTCACGGCCTGACCGTGCCCGGCGCCATCGAGGCGGCCCAACGCCGCAAAGGCTTCAATAAAGGCCTGTTCGAATGGATACGCAAGGCGCCGTGGGGTAATCCGGTATTCTCGGGCATGTTCATATCGCTGATCGGGTTCGGCTTCCTCGGCGGCATCTCCGGGGTCGTCATGGGCACCGAGCAGATCAGCATCATCATTCACAACACCATTTACGTACCAGGCCACTTCCATGCGACGGTGGTGATCGGTACGACGCTGGCGTTCATGGCGCTCACCTACTTCCTCATCCCCACCTTGTTCAAGCGCGAACTGATCTGGAAGGGATTGGCGCGCTGGCAGCCGTATCTGTTCGGTCTGGGCATGGCGGTATTCACCTTGGTGATGATGGGTGCGGGCACGCTGGGTGTGGCGCGGCGGCATTGGGATATGGCCTTCACCGGCGCGGCGCTGGGCTACGAATATCCCGGCAGCGCCTATCTGTTGATGGGTCTGGTCGGCATCAGCGGCGTGATCGCCATTACCGGCGGCGCGTTGTATATCCTGATTACCGTCGGTTCGATTCTCTTCGGTAAGAAGATCGATGTTCCCGGCTACAGCGAGGAACGCAGCGTGGCGCTGCGCGCTGCGCCCTTGGAGAGTCACGGCAGTATCGGTGTGGCAGGGTTCGAGGCGCCGGGTACCTTGGTATTCGCGCTGCTGTTCCTCACCATCTTCGTGGTGTATTACGCCATCAACTGGAAATACCTGGCATCGGTCTGGCCGCTCGGTTGAGTGTCCGCCGGCCCGCGCGCCCGCAGCTATCGCGCGGGTCGGCAGCCGAGCGCCGAGTGGATTCTGAGAGGGCCATCGTCATGGGTGCAATGGAGTCCGTTCTGTCACGTCCTGTGTCCCGTCCCGGCATCTATGCCCTGTGCCGCGCCTTCGGTAATGTCTGCAAGCTGCGCATCGGTTCGACCATCGCCTTCACGGCCCTGGCAGGTATTGCCGTTACGCCCGGTCCGGCGTTGGCGGGCTGGCAGATCGCCGTGCTGGGTCTTGCGGTGTTGATCTCGGCGGCGGCGGCCGGCGGCTTCAACCAATACATGGAACGCGATCTCGATGCGGCGATGCGCCGCACCTGCAATCGTCCCTTCGTCAATGGTACGCTCGCGCACGGTCCGGTGTGGCTGTGGGCGCTGGCGGGCATGCTGGGCGTGTCGGTGGCGGCGACGGCCTGGGCGACGAACGTCACGGCCGCGGTGTATGTCTTTCTGGGCGCCTTCTTTTACGGCGTCGTGTACACCGTCTGGCTCAAACGCCGCACGTCCATGAATATCGTCATCGGCGGTCTGGCCGGTAGCTTCGCCATCATGGCCGGCGCCTCGGCCGTTACGCCCGAGCCGCACGCGTTGCCGCTGCTGTTCGCGTTGGTCTTGTTTCTGTGGACGCCCTCGCACTTCTGGAGCTTCGCCATTGCGATGCACGACGACTATGCGCGGGCGCGCGTGCCGATGTTGCCCGTGCTGATTGGCGATCGGGCCGCCGCGCGCACGGTGCTGATAAATACCCTTATGCTGGTGACGGCCTCCGTCATGCCGTTCTGGTTCGGCCTGGGCGCGGTGTATCTGGCGGCGGCGCTGACCGGCGGCGCCGTGTTCCTGTATGCCAATCTGCGCATGCTGCGCAATCCCTGCCGCGGCACTGCCATGGCGAGTTTTCATGCATCGCTCCTGCAACTCACCCTGGTGCTGAGCGGGGCGATGCTGGATGTGCATCTAATGCCGCCTATCGCCTAGTCGACCGACCGGGGGTGAAGCCCATGTCTGCAAGCTGCGTATGGCGACGGCTGCTGCCGCGGATCGCAGCGGTGCTGTTGGCGGTTAGCGCAGAGCAAGTGCCGGCCGGCCAGCCCGTGCCGCCACAGGCCGAACCCGTATTCGACGGGGAGGCGGCCTATACACTCAGCCAACAGGCGCTCGGCCGTCGTCTCGGCGATTACCGTTTTACCGCGGCCGACGGTCGCGAAGTGCGGTTGAGCGCGTTGCGCGGCCGGCCCGTGGTGCTGAGTCTCGTCTACACCAGTTGTTATGAAATTTGTTCCATGACGACGCGGGCACTGGCACGGACGGTGCGCGCGGCGCACGACGTGTTGGGCGACGAGAGTTTCGTCGTGCTGACCCTCGGCTTCGATACGCCGGTCGACACGCCGGCGGCGATGGCGGCATTCGCCGTCGAGCAGGGCGTGCGCGAAGCCGACTGGTATTTTCTCGGCGGCGATAGCGCCACGCTGGCCGCGTTGACCCGCGATCTGGGTTTTACCTATCAGCGTTCGCCCAAAGGTTTCGATCATCTGCTGCAGACGACCGTTCTGGACGCCGACGGCCGTGTCTATCGGCAGATCTACGGCGAAGTCGTCGAGGTGTCCTGGCTGGTCGAGCCGCTCAAGCAACTCGTCTTCGGCGTGCGCCCGGAGGACGGTGCGCTCACCCAGATCGTCAATCGGGTGCGCATGTATTGCGTGACCTACGATCCCGCCACCGGCGCCTACCGTTTCGATTACTCGCTGTATATCGGCATGGCCATCGGGGGGCTCATCATCGCGGCGATTACTGGATTTCTGGTGCGGGAAATACGCCACGCCCGTGGCGTTTGATGCATATCAAGGCACAGGGTTAGCCGGCACGGCTAGCGTGTGATCCTGCGGTGTTGTCTGCGCAAGGTGACGGACCGCATCCGATCCGCACGGTGAGACCCCGTTCATGCTGAAGTCCGTTCAAGCCCTGCCCAGAATCTTGCTGGCCCCGCTACAGCGCGGTTTGCAACGCGTGTTCGGCGCGGACCTCAATCCCATGTACCACCTCGGCGCGCTCACCATCTTTTTCTTCTGGGTGGTTCTGGTCAGCGGCATCTATGTCTTCGTGTTCTTCGAGACCAGCATCTTCGGCGCCTACCGCACGGTCGAGTACCTGACTCACGATCAGTGGTATCTGGGCGGCGTCATGCGCAGCCTGCACCGTTATGCCTCCGATGCCGCGATCGTCACGCTGGCACTGCACATGCTCGTTGAATTCTCGGCCGGACGTTACCGCGGCGCGCGCTGGTTTTCCTGGTTCACCGGCATTCCGCTGCTGTGGATGGTGTTTCCCTTGGGCATCACCGGCTACTGGCTGGTCTGGGATCAGTTGGCGCAGTACATCGCGTTGGCGACATCGGAGCTGCTCGATGCGCTGCCGATCTTCACCGATCCCATGGCGCGCAATTTTCTCACCCCCGACAGCCTGAGCGACCGGTTCTTTACCCTGTTGGCGTTTCTGCATCTGATCGGCATTCCGATCTTTCTGGTGTTCGGCATCTGGTTCCATCTGTTGCGCTTGAGTCGTGCGCGGGTCAATCCGCCGCTGCGGTTGGCCATCGGCAGTCTGGCGATGCTGTTGGCGCTGTCGCTGCTGCGGCCGGCGCTGAGTCATGCGCCGGCGGACTTGGGCATCGCGCCGCGCGACTTGGCCTTCGACTGGTTCTATCTGCTGCCCTATCCGCTGCTCGACGGCGGATCGCCGCTGTTGTTCTGGGCGGTGCTGGTCGGTTTCAGTATGCTGCTGTCGCTGCTGCCCCTGTTGCCGCCGCTGCGCCGCGCGCCGCCGGCGCGGGTGGACCCGGGCAATTGCAACGGCTGCGGCCGCTGCTTCGCCGATTGCCCGTTCAGCGCCGTCACGCTGCGACCGCGCAGCGACACTTCGCGTCACCCGACCATTGCAGTGGTCGATCCCGAACTGTGCACGGCCTGCGGCATCTGTGCCGGCTCTTGTCCGTCGTCGACGCCGTTTCGCAGCCTTGAGCAATTGGTGTCGGGCATCGATATGCCGGCCTTCCCGATACGCGACATCCGCAGCCAGAGCCGGATAGCGCTCGACGCCTTGCAGGCGCCGGTCAAAGTGCTGGTGTACGGCTGCGATCACGGCATCGATGTGCATGCGTACAATGCTGCCGGAGTCGCTGCCATCAGCCTGCCCTGCACCGGCAACCTGCCGCCGGCCTTCATCGAATACGCATTGCGGCGCGAGGGCGCGGACGGTGTATTCGTCACCGGGTGTCAGTGCGGGGATTGCTTCTTCCGCCAGGGCAACCAATGGACAGACGAACGCGTCGCCGGAGTGCGCGAGCCGCATCTGCGCGGCAATGTGGATGCACAGCGCGTGCATATCGTCTGGGGCGCGGCGAGTGACGGCGCGCAGGTCCGGCGCGAACTCGACGCCTTTATCGAGCGCTTGCGACGCATGAATTCAGACTCACAGGCGACGACAGCGCATGGCTAGGTCGTTGCGCATACTGGGGCAGTCGATGGCTTACGCGTTGTTCGCGGCGCTGCTGGGTTATCTCTCCGTCGCGCCGGCCTATTCGCCGATTGCGGCGAACAACGCCGTGGTCACGCTCAGCTTCGCCCATTCCGGCAAACGCGTGGCCGAATGCCGCACGCGTTCCGCCGAAGAGCTGGCCGCGTTGCCGCCAAATATGCGCAATCCATTGGAATGCAGTCGCGAGCGCTCGCCGGTGACGGTGCGGTTCGCGGTCGACGGAGAGGTCCGCTACGAACGTGTCTTGCAGCCGACCGGTTTTTCCAGTGACGGAACTTCGTATGTCTACGCCAAGACCCCCTTGCCGGCGGGTCGCCACACGGTTTCGCTTTACCTCGACGACGATAGCCATCACACGGGCGGCGTCTACGAACATAACGCCGTGGTCGAGCTCCGGCCCCAGCAGATTCTGGTGATCGACTTCAACCCGGACACCGGGTTCATACTGCGATGATATCCGGATGGGACGACCGGCCCACGCAAAGTCCAGCGCCAGCGCTGGAACTGGGCATGACATGCAGAGACACAGCCACATGATTTCTTACAGCATCCCCATCGCCGATGACGATGCGCGCGCGCAGGCACGCCGTTGGTTGTTTCTCGGTCTGTTCTCGTTGATCCTGTCCGGCCTGTTCGCCGTGCTCATCGTGCTGGCGCGCACGCCCTATCTGCAAGACATCATACCGTTCGCGGATTTTTTCCATTCCGCGTTGGTGGTGCACGTCGATCTCTCCGTGCTGGTCTGGTTTCTGGCATTCGCCGGCGTGTTATGGAGCATCAACGGGACGGCGCGTTGGCGTGTCTGCGGCGGATTCGCGCTGCTGCTGGCGGCCCTGGGCGCACTGTTCATGGCAGTCGCGCCCTTCACGGGCGACGCCTCTCCCTTGATGAGCAATTACATTCCCATATTGCAGCAACCGGTGTTCTATGCGGCGCTGCTGTCGTTCGGCGCCGGCATCGCTCTGCTGGTGCTGCGCGCGCTGTTCTTTCCGCGGCCCGTCGGCATGGAGATATCCGGGACGGGCGCGTTGCGCTTCGGTCTCAACACCGCTGTCGTGGCGACGGCAATCGCCTTCATTGCGCTGCTCTGGTCGTATTTGAAAATGCCGCCGTTCATTCAGGGCGGCGAATACTTCGAGTTGTTGTTCTGGGGCGGCGGGCATGTACTGCAATTCACCCATACCCAACTCATGCTGGTGGCGTGGTTGTGGCTGGCGAGCGCGACGGGTGTGCCGGTGTATACGGGGCCGCGCGTTGTGTTGTTTCTGTTCGCGTGGGGTTTGCTGACGGTCTTCGCGACACCGATCATCTACCTCGCCTTCGACGTGAATTCTCTGGAACATCGCCGCCTGTTCACCTGGCAAATGGAATTCGGCGGCAGCCTCGCATCGTTATGGATCGGCATCGCATTGCTGGCGGGACTCTGGAAGGCCGAGGCCGCACCGTCGCAGGCGCGCGCCGAACGCGCGGCGCTGACGACATCGGTGTTGCTGTTCGGCATCGGCGGCATCATCGGTTTTCTCATCAGCGGCAGTAACGTCACTGTGCCCGCGCACTACCATGGTTGCATCGTCGGTGTCACGCTGGCATTCATGGGCATGAGTTATCACCTGCTTCCGCAGTTGGGTTTCGCCGCGCCATCCCAAACGTGGGCGACACGCCAGAGCTGGATCTATGCGACAGGCCAGTTGATACACATCGTCGGGCTGGCGTGGTCGGGCGGTTATGGCGTGCAGCGCAAGACCGCCGGCATGGCGCAGGGTTTGGATTCGTTGGAGCGCATCGTGTCCATGGGGATGATGGGCCTGGGCGGGTTGATCGCCATTATCGGCGGTCTGATGTTTTTACTGATCGTATTTCACGCCATGCTGCGTACGCGCCGTTAATTTCCGCAAGGTTTGCGAGGTCGTACGCATCTCATCAGTTCACCGCTGCGGTATTCGCGCCGCGCACTCTAAAGCCACACAGTAAATATAGTTTGATGCTTTTGATGCATATCAAGGCGTGCTGTCCGTGTACGTCTATACGATGGCACCACATCCTCACTGTGGAGAGCCTGTGTTATGAGCGGCACATTCACCAAATCAATGGCACGCAACATCTTTTACGGTGGCAGCGCGTTTTTCGTCCTATTGTTCCTGGCGCTATCGTTCGATACCACCCAAGCGCTTCCAAAGCGCGACAACCGTGACGCGATCACGCCACAGGTCGCCTTGGGTAAAAAAGTCTGGGAGGAAAACAACTGCATTGGTTGCCATACCTTGCTGGGCGAGGGTGCGTACTTCGCGCCGGAGCTGGGCAATGTGTACACGCGACGCGGTCCTGATTTCATCAAGACCTGGTTGAAGATTCAGCCGACCGGTACGCCCGGACGTCGGCAGATGCCGCAGTTCAATCTCAACGACGAAGAGCTCGACGCCATTGTCGCGTTCCTGAAGTACAGCTCCGAGATCAATGCGGCCAAGTGGCCACCGAACATCGAAGGCTGAGTGGAGAGCAATCATGCAATATCAATCGCAAGCGGTCGCCAAACCGTATTTCATCGCCGCCATCGGCCTGTTCATCGGCCAGATCCTGTTCGGTCTGGTCATGGGCCTGCAATATGTGATGGGGGATTTCCTGTTTCCGGAGATTCCCTTCAACGTGGCGCGCATGGTGCACACCAATCTGTTGATCGTCTGGTTGTTGTTCGGCTTCATGGGCTCGGCGTATTACCTGGTACCGGAAGAATCGGAAACCGAATTGCACAGTCCGAAACTGGCGCTGGCGCTGTTCTGGATATTTCTCGTCGCCGGTGCGCTGACTGTTCTGGGTTATCTGCTGGTGCCGTATGCCGGCCTCGCCAAAATGACCGGCAACGATCTGTTGCCGACCATGGGCCGCGAGTTCCTGGAGCAACCGACGATCACCAAGGTCGGTATTGTCATCGTCGCACTGGGTTTCCTGTTCAACATCGGCATGACCATCCTCAAGGGCCGCAAGACCAGCGTGAGTCTGGTGTTGCTGATCGGGCTGGTCGGTCTGGCGGTGATGTTCCTGTTCTCCTTCTACAACCCGGTGAATCTGGTCAAGGACAAGTTCTTCTGGTGGTGGACGGTGCATCTGTGGGTGGAGGGCGTGTGGGAGCTGATTATGGCCTCGATACTCGCCTTCGTGCTCATCAAAATCACCGGCGTGGATCGTGAAGTCATCGAAAAGTGGCTGTACGTCATCATTGCCATGGCGCTCATCACCGGCATTATCGGTACCGGCCATCACTACTACTGGATCGGCACGCCCGAGTACTGGCAGTGGTGGGGATCGGTGTTCTCCGCGATGGAGCCGATCCCGTTCTTCATGATGACGGTATTCGCCTTCAACATGGTGAACCGCCGCCGCCGCAACCATCCGAACAAGGCGGCCATGTTGTGGGCGCTGGGTACGGCGGTGATGGCCTTCCTCGGCGCCGGCGTGTGGGGCTTCCTGCATACGCTCGCGCCGGTGAACTACTACACCCACGGTACGCAGATCACGGCGGCGCACGGTCACATGGCTTTCTATGGTGCCTATGTGATGATCGTGTTGACCATGATCTCCTACGCTATGCCGATGATGCGCGGCCGCGCCGCCGCCAACAGCGAGAAGTCGCAGGTGTTGGAGATGTGGTCGTTCTGGCTGATGACGGTGTCGATCGTGTTCATCACCTTGTTCCTGACCGCCGCCGGTGTGTTGCAAGTCTGGTTGCAGCGTTACAGCGATGCGCCGCAGGCATTCATGGTGGTGCAGGACAAGATCGCACTGTTCTACTGGATGCGCGAGACCGCCGGTGTGATCTTCCTGATCGGGTTGGTGCTGTATGTCATGAGTTTCTTTGTCGGCAGCAAAGACCCCGAAGCGGTCCAGGTTTGAGATAGGCCCCCGTAGGGCGCATTACGACCTTCGGTCTAATGCGCCCTACATTTTGAGAGGCCGCATTCATCACGGACGCGGCCTTCAGCCCAACCCCACCGAACAAACCCGTGTCGATTTGATTTATATCAAGGTGGTTGTGCCCGCATCGGGTGTCTCATTACGGCATATAGAGTGATCGAGGCCGCTATGGACATACCCGTTAAAGTCGACCGCCGGGCCGAAGCCGAAATCCTGCCGTTCTACCGTCCGCACGGCGGCGAAGTCGCGCTGTTCGAACAGGCCTACCGCAACCAATTGCCGGTGCTCATCAAGGGGCCGACCGGTTGCGGCAAGACCCGCTTCGTCCGCTACATGGCCGCGCGCCTGGGTCGTCCGCTATACACCGTCTCTTGCCACGACGATTTGAGTGCCGCCGATCTGGTCGGCCGGCATTTGATAGGCGACGGCAACACCTTCTGGAGCGACGGTCCGCTCACCCGCGCGGTGCGAGAAGGCGCGATCTGTTATCTCGACGAAGTCGTCGAGGCGCGAAAGGACACTACCGTGGTCTTGCATCCGTTGACCGACGACCGCCGTATCCTGCCCATCGAGCGCACCGGCGAACAGTTGGACGCGCCGCCCGAGTTCATGTTGGTGGTGTCCTACAACCCCGGCTACCAAAATTTATTGAAAGGCATGAAGCCGAGCACGCGGCAGCGCTTCATCGCGTTGCGCTTCGATTTCCCCGCGCCGGAACTCGAAGTGAGCGTGCTGCAAGGCGAGGCCGGTGTCGACACCTTGCTGGCGAAGCGTCTGGTGGCCTTGGCCAACAATCTGCGCGCACTCAAGGATCACGATCTGGAAGAGGCGGCCTCGACACGTCTGTTGGTGTACGCGGCCACGCTGATGAAGAGCGGCATGGAACCGCTGGAGGCCTGCCGCGCGGCGTTGGTCGAGCCGCTCATCGACGACGCGGAAACGGCGGCGGCATTGATGGACGTGATCGATGCCAGTTTCGGACGCTGACACGGGCAAGCCCGTGACATGAAAACATGTAGGAGAAATACCATGACTGAACGCAATGCAACAAACGAGCATTGGCTGCGACAAGTGACCACGCCGTTGGGGCAGGCGCGCGTGCCGTGCAGCCAGTGCAGTATGCAGGGCGTATGCGAGGCTTTGAGCGGCGATGACGACGACAAGACCTTTGTCCGCCGCGGCCGATTGGGCAGTGGTCAGACGCTGTTTCGGGCTGGCGACACGTTTCATGGCATCTACGCCGTGACCTCGGGCGCCATCAAGACCTATGCGATTCTGGATCGGGACGATGTGCAGGTCGTCGACTTTCATTTTCCCGGCGATACCGTTGGCCTCGATGCGCTCGATCGCAGTGCCTATACCTATACCGCGAGCGCCCTGACCGAAACGCTGGTCTGCCGTGTCGATGTGGACAATCCACACATACCCATCGAACGTCGGCAGGATGTGCAGGACGCCACGATCCGTGCGCTGGGCGAACAACTGCGCCATGAACAAAATCTGTCGATTCTGCTGCGCAAGCAAAATGCCGAGCAGCGTATCGCCACGTTCCTGCTCAGCCTGGCCGGGCCTTCGGTGTGGGCACCGGCGCGCGGCGTCGATTTGCAGTTGCCCATGTCGCGCAAGGACATCGCCAATTATCTGGGCATCGCCGTCGAGACTCTGTGCCGCTTGTTCAAGCGCTTGCAGGACGACGGGTTGGTGGACAGCCAAGGCCGGCATGTGCGTTTGTTGAATGTCGCTGCGCTCAGCGAGCTGGCGCATCCTGCGGAAAGCACCGAGGTCGAGACCTGTTCGGTCTGATGGCGGTATGAGCTATGGCTGGATAAAGGTCGTGCACATGAGTTGCGCGGCACTGAGCTTCGGTTTGTTCTTGACGCGCGGCGTCTGGATGTTGCGCGCGCCGCAGCGCCTGCGGCAGATGTGGGTGCGGGTGCTGCCGCATATCGTCGACAGCGTGTTGTTGCTGAGTGCAGTCGTCTTGGCGGTGCGCAGCCGCCAATATCCCGGAGTCGATGCCTGGCTGACGGCAAAGGTCGTCGCACTGCTGAGTTATATCGCGCTCGGGATGGTCGCATTCAGGTTCGCACGCGGCCGGCGCGCGCGCGCGACCGCCTGGGTGAGTGCGCTCCTGGTGTTTGGTTACATCGTCGCCGTCGCGCGCAGCCGAAATGTCTGGCCTTTCTGAAGTATGCTCGTTGCCGGTGCCGATTGATGTCGGTCAATGAACTGGGAACGGTGGGCCGGTACAAGGAGGATGTCTGCTTGTACGAGGAACGCCCCTTGGCGATACGCCCGCAACGTCCGCGTCCGATGCCGTGGCTGCGGCTATGGCTACGTACAGGTTTGCGTTTCGTTCTGTTAGGGTTTGCTCTGCTCTGGCAACTGCCCGGATTCGCCGCGCCCGCGCCCGCACCCGTACC
>JACREG010000001.1 GCA_016218375.1 Gammaproteobacteria bacterium | reverse complement strand
CGTGACGCTCTACGCTCCGACGGTGGCGTTAATCGCGAAGCCGACTAGCGCAGCTCGGAGGCGGAGCGATTAACGCCACCGTCGGAGCATGCCGTCCAGTACCGGAGGCTTTCCCCGCCAACCTATCCGGTGCAATTCGCTACTCATTGCACCCTACAACGTCCCTAACGTCCCGGCACTTTCCCCGACAAGTAATACGCAAACGCGATAATCTCCGCGACGGCGAGGTATAAGGCCGGCGGGATTTCCTCGTTCAACTCCAACTGCGACAAGGTCTGCGCCATGAGGGCGTTTTCCTGCATGGGAATATTGTGCTCCAGCGCCAGCGCGACGATCTGTTCGGCGATCTGGCCGCTGCCCTTGGCGGTGACGCGCGGGGCATGCGCGCCGTCGTATTTCAGGGCGACGGCCAGTTCGCGCCGCGGCGGTGGTGAAGTGTTATTGGTGTCGCTCATGCATGTTCGTCCAGGATGCGCGTCTGTGGCGGCGGTTTCGGTTTGGGGATCTCGCCGTGATGGCAGGTGAGTTCCTCCACGCGCAGACCGGCCTGTTGCAGGCGCGCTTGCAACAGTGGCAGGTGTTCCGCGACCAGCGGTAGCACGCCTTGGGTGCGACTGAAGAACTGCGCGGTGACTCGATCTCCGCGCAGGGTGATGCGGCTTTGCATCGGGCCGATGCCGGGCAGGTCGAAGGCCAGCATCACCGACCAGACTGGGTCGGCGTCGACGGGCGCATCGCGTTCGCGTTCGGCGTCGCGGCCGATGCGCAGACTCCAGATGTCGGTTTCGTTGTCGCGGCGTATCGGCAATTCGATCAGCCATTCCGGCAGCGGCGCGCGTTCTTGCGGCAACGACGATAACTGGTGCAACTGCACCCGCGCCAACGCGCCTTCCGCGAAGCGTTGCAGTTCGTTCAGCGAGAAGGCGAGTTCCTGACCTTTGACGAGTTGCGCCAGCGGTACCGGCGGCAGCGGCGGCAAACCGCGTTGCAAGGGCGCGCCAGGATCGAGAGTACCGGGACCGATCGCCGCGCTCGCGGGCAGACGCGCGGCGACGGTTGCCGCAGCCAGTGCGGTCGTCAGCGCCGTGGGAAGCGGCGGCGTGGGCAGTGCGGATGTGGCGGGCGCGCCGGCGCTCAGTCCGGCGCTCGATAAGGGATTCGCGCGCGCAGCCGCGGGCGCGGAATTTGCAGCGTTATCGCGTATCGCCTGGACCAGCCGCAGCAGGTTGGCCTTAAAGTCGCTCGCCAGTTCCGCGGGTTTGGTCGTGGGCGTTTGCGCTTGAGCAGTCGATGATGTGGAGGGCGCAAGCTTGGATTCGAGAAACAGGCCGCTGTCGCGAATGGCTTGACGCAAGCCATCGCCGGTGGAGGCGCGCGCGGTGTCCGGGAGTTTGGCGAGCAGCTCTTGGGCCAGGCGGACGATTTCGGGCGACAGGTTTGGCGTGCGTTGAGCGGTCGGCATCGGCGTCGGTGTGGCCAGACGTGCCAACGCCGTGAACAGCAGCGGCAGTGGCTGCTGACGCGGCAATACATCGCGCAGTGCCTGCTGCAAGGGATTTTGCTGCATCAGACCGAGCAGTTTCAGCACCGGCATTTCCTTGAGGCTGGCGACCTCAAGGCGTAGCGTCTGACCGGGAGACAAGGGCAGGCCGCCGGTTTGGGCCTTGACCAGCAGACTGCCGATGCGCAGATCCGCCACGCCGGGTTGCGGATTGGCGACTACCATGGCGGCCAACACCTGCCCGACGCGCCAGGTCGCCTGCGGCTCGCTGCGTGTCACCGACGTCGTGGGCGTGGCGGCAGGCAGGGGCAGCATCGGTCCGGTGGGCGGTGTGTTCATAACCATAGGCACCTTTGTACCGCACATAGGGCACACAGGGCAAAGCGAGCGAGGACGCACGATGACGGAGGCTCAGGAACATCGGTGGTACATGCGCCGCGACGGCCATGTGCGCGGCCCCTTTCCGCAGGCGCAGATCAGCCAATACATCCTGCTCGGACGGATTCGCCAAGACGACACGCTGAGCACCGACCGGGAAATTTGGACGCTGGTGCGCGATCTGCCGCAACTGATCCCGGACATCATGAAGCACGCCGATACCGAAGAGGGACGGCAGCGTTTGCAAGAGGCGCGCATGCGTGCCGACGAACGCCGCGGCGGGGAGCGCCGCTTGGGCAGCGAACGCATGAGCGCGGATGCCGGCGAACGGCGTCGCGAAGGTGATCGGCGCCAAGGTGAAACGGGCGAAACGGGCGAGGTCGTGCGTCAGCGCAAGATCCGCCGTGGCCGGGTAATAGAGGCCGGTCATGCCCTCGACGATACCCGTCTATGCGGTCCGCAATGCAAGATTGTGTTGGCTGTCGTCTTCTTGTTGGCGCTGGTGTTCGTCGTATTCACGCCCGATGCGCCCGAGGGACATACCGATTGCAGCGCGCCGGCCGCGCCGCAAGTGAATTGGAACAACTGCAAGATGCCGGGGTTGGAGGCCGAGCAGGCCAATCTGCGTGCCGCCCAGGCGCGCAATATGGATTTGACCAACGCACGGTTGGTCGGTGCCAATCTGATCGGCAGCGATCTTGCCTATACGCTGTTGAGTCTCGCCGATCTGCGCCACGCCGATCTCAGCAACGCGCGCATGACCGGCGCCGGTCTGCGTGGCGCGGATCTACGCGGCGCACGCCTGGCCGGTGCGGATCTGTCTTATGCCGATTTGCGCGAGGCGCATCTGGACGGTGCCGTGTTGGCGGAAACGCGTTTCGACAGCGCGATCTGGATCGACGGCCGGACCTGCAAGGCCGGCTCGGTGGGGCGGTGTCAGTAGGGCGCAACGTACGCAGCGAATTGCGCCCTACGGTACTGCGCGATACTGCGGATGTTCTCGTCAGCAAACGCACGCGGGTCCGACTCAAGACCCACGTGGATCGATGAGCGGCTTCACACCACGGAACGGGAGCGCTGCGGGCGGACAGAGAAGTCGTGACGCATGCCATTCCCCGGGTGTGAGACCCATTGGCGTGCGACCCACTCCAGAATCCCTGCGACGACATCGATCACGATAGCCAGCATAAGCAGTGCGAGAGCCAAACCGATCAGGCCGAAAAGCAAGTCGCTCAGACTAAAACCGCTGACGCTGAGCACGGCGAACAATCCAACGATAAAAGCCATCTTAAGCATGAGTCTCTCCCTTGCCGTCGTCCACGAACGTGGCCCATTCTCGTCAATGCGCCGTTCAAAACTGTGAACAGCGTCGCACATCCGCACAGGGTCTGCCGCGAGCCCTCTTTTGGCCTCGATATTTACTCGTAAACGTCAAAATACAGTCGTTTACCGGCTGCTTCGGATGTATGAAAAAGCCGACGCACAAACTGCGCCGGCTTTGGCTGGCTGGGGACATTGCCGAACACCGAGATCGAACGCCAAACAAAAGCGGTTCCCGAAGGAGCCGTTTTCTCTGCTTACCAAATTACGCCGCTTTGCTGCGTCGGCCTACGGCGATCAGAGCCATTATGCCGAACCCAAACGACCAGACGGCCGCAGGAACCGGAACTGGTGCAATTCCCGATGCAAATGTCATCTGAAGATCTGCGTAATAACCGTAGGATATTAACTCACCCTCCGGGCCTGGGTAATAAGACTGCCCGTAGAAGTAGTATGCGATCCCGTTTACAAAGTCATCGCCAACCGTCTCAGACCAGTCCTGCGTGAACGAATCTGTGCCAGCAAACCAATCCATCTGAACATGCACTCTGTCAATATAGGCATTCAGTGTCGAGAGATCCACCTCGAAATCATGCAGCGTTATGGGCGCCCCACCCGATCCTCCAGGCATGAATGGGAAGGGTGTTGGGAAACTCAATGAGCCGCCAAACAAGATGGTTGTCCCTGTGTTTATCGCGCTACCGAATAGGCTTTCGGCGCGTGCGCTTTGCCGATCTATCAGATCATTGTTTGTATCATAGAAGGACATCGTAGCTGTAACGATATACCCAGAGTTATTGAGGGCGTCTATATGGCCCAGCAAGCTTCCGGAATGGGATGTCAGTGGGGTGAGCGCAGTAAGCGCGAATACAAGCAGCCTCGACCTGGTTATCTTGAGAAGATTGCAATAGTCGTACGATTCCATGTGCTCCTCCAATATTTATGATTGTTTGTTATAAGCATCGGCAGTATTTGCTGGCGGTTCGTACCGCCGATCGTTGCTGGACGGATTCTCCAAGCCTTGCGTGGTTACGGTTGCAACCCTGCGTTCGAATTTAGCCTGTCTCATATCCGTAAGCAATCGGACAGAATGTCTGACGGGTAAATATAAGAGCTCTCTAATAGTTCTAACGGGTTCGAAACGTTTGCGGTTCGCACATACAAAGCGCCTTTTTGGCTCGAAGGCGCGGTTCTGTACGGTTAATAGCGTATTTCTAAAACGCTTCCGTGGTGTAACGCTGCATCTGCAGCTCAGATGACCAGTAGTCCGCCGGCAAATCCGCCTTGCGTTTGAGGTGACGAAGAAAATCCTCGGCACGCGGCAGCGATTCCCAGACCGAGGGCAGGAACGTACCGTAATGATCGGGCGCGGCGAGGATCAGGCCGTCGATACCGGGACGCAGTTGCGCGAGCAGATCGGCCTCGTCGCGAAACGTCATCGGCATGGGTGGGCTGAGTACCGAGATGCGCATGTCCAGGTGCGGGAATTCCTCGGCACGCAGCGGCACGAAACGCGGGTCGTGGAAGGCTGCATTGAAGGCGTTGTCCGCGACATCCTCCACCAGTGGCCGATGCGCTTCCAGCGTGCCGATGCAACCACGCAGTTCGCCGTCTTTATGTAACGTCACAAAAGTTGCGCGGGGCACGCGCAGGGTGTCCGGATAATCGCGCGCATCGATCGGCAAGGCGCGACCGTGTTTCAACCCATGCACAATGGAATCGCGCGCGATTTGCACTAGGCGTTGACGACTGGCGGTGTCGAGCGTTGTTTCAGTGGATGACATACGCACCGTAACCGACCACTTGATCGCGTGGACCGGCGGTGTCGCCGGAATTGCGCAGGTCGACGATCTCCGCGTGCAAGCCATGTGCGCGCGCCGCTGTCAGCAACCCCCCGACCGGCGTGCGACCGCAGGCGTGTTCGTAATCGATGCGTTCCGGTTGCAACGTCTCGATGGCGTGCGAGGTGGCCGTGTCCATGCGTTGCGCGGTGACGTAATCGTGGTAATGGCTGAGATCGGAGCTGATGACGATCAAGGTTTCCGGGCCGCCCCAGACGTGCTCCAACACCTCGGCGACCTCGGCATAGGTCGCATCGCCGACCACCAGCGGCAGTAGCGTGAAGCTATCGAGTACCGTTTGCAGAAACGGCAGTTGTACTTCCAGGCTGTGTTCCTGGGCATGTGCCTCGTCGAGGGTTCGCACCTGCGGCAAAGTGCTCAGCGCGGACAGCGCGGCGCTATCCACGGGGATATCGCCCAACGGCGTGCGGAACGCGCGGGCGCTGCTGGCGGCTAGGCCGCGGAACGCGACCCGGTGCGCGGGGCCGAGCAGCACCACGCGAGTGATTTGTTCGCGCAGCGCGCGCACCCGCGCATAGGCACTCGCCGCAATCGGCCCGGAATAGATATAACCGGCGTGCGGCGCGATCAGCGCCTTGGGCGGCGCGTCCGTAGCGATGTTTGTGGCCGCCGCGCTACGCAGGAAATCGTTCACCTGGGTTTGTAATTCCCCGGCGTCGGCGGGATAGAACATACCGGCGACGGCCGGCGGGCGGATGGTCTGCATGGGAAAAACCTGCGCAATGCGATAGCTATTAAATGGCACCGATGCGCGCCGAAATCAAGTAGCCCTGAGCCCTGCGATACGCTTTACGATACGGCCTATACTTCTCCTATCAGCAGTGTTGGAGTTGGATGTATGACAAACGACGGGTCAGCCGCAACGGTGGTTCCCACCAAATATTGGCACATGCTCGACGACGGCCGGGTGCAATGCGATGTGTGCCCGCGATTCTGCAAGTTACACGAAGGTCAGCGCGGGCTATGCTTCGTGCGCGCCAATCAGAACAACGCCATTGTGCTGACGACCTACGGCCGTTCCAGCGGTTACTGCATCGACCCCATCGAGAAAAAGCCGCTGAATCATTTTCTGCCCGGCACGCCGGTGCTGTCGTTCGGTACCGCCGGCTGCAATCTGGCCTGCAAGTTCTGCCAGAACTGGGATATCAGCAAGTCGCGCGAAATCGACACGCTGGCGGATGCGGCCTCGCCGGAGAAGATCGCCCGGGTTGCCGTCGAGCTCGGGTGTCGCAGCGTCGCATTTACCTACAACGACCCGGTGATCTTTCACGAATATGCCATCGACGTGGCGCAGGCCTGTCACGCGCGCGGCATCAAATCCGTGGCGGTCACGGCGGGCTACGTGACGGCCGAGCCGCGCCAGGAGTTCTACCGGTACATGGACGCGGCGAACGTCGATCTGAAGGCGTTCACCGAGGATTTCTATTGGAAACTCACCGGCGGACACTTGCAGCCGGTGCTGGAGACACTGGAATACCTCAAGCACGAGACCCAGGTGTGGTTCGAGATCACCACGCTGCTGATCCCCGGTCATAACGATGCCAGCAGCGAAATCGAATCGCTGAGCAAATGGGTTGTGGAACACCTCGGCCCGGACGTGCCGTTGCACTTCAGCGCCTTCCATCCCGATTGGAAAATGCTCGACGTGCCGCCCACCCCGCCCGCAACCCTGACCCGTGCCCGCGACATCGCGCTCGCCAACGGCGTGCGTTACGCCTACACCGGCAACGTGCACGATGCCAAAGGTGAAAGTACTTACTGCCATACCTGCGGCAAGCTGCTGATCGGCCGCGATTGGTATGTGCTCGGCGACTGGAACCTCACCGCCGATGGCCGCTGCAAGGCTTGCGGAACCGCGTTGCCCGGCGTGTTCGAGGCGCAACCGGGGCAGTGGGGCGCCCAGCGGCAACTGGTGCGTTTATCCGCGTACGCTTGATTTCCCTCTTTATCGATATCCACAATCCCCTGATCGCTCTGGGCGGGCGCGCTCCGTTGTGATGTGCGTCACAGCAGCGTGCATAGCTTGTAGATATGGAATAGGTGCTCGACAAGTCATATGTCATGTAGATCGCTTGATACGCAGGGCGACCGATAGAGTCGTCAGTGTTACGCTGCCCAACGTGGTTGTGGCGATCAAGGCTTGGCGTTTCCGGCCGAAGAGATAGGTGAGAGCGAGACAATGCCTCCGCCCAGCGGTAGGGTTAGGTCTGCATATCGTCCAGATAGATAGCGGAAAACATGGACGTTGGACGGTAGCCCCCAATGACGATTGGTCTGATAGTTGCACTGGTTTGATCGAGATCCGCCGAAGCCCAGCAGTACCATGAGGGATGTATGCAGCAAATTATCAGGTGGGTAATAGCCAGCATGGTGTTGGGCGCCGGTACCGCGGCGGCCGTCGATTTCGACAGCAATGTGCCGATGCTGGATAGAGGTGCCGCAACTTATTATGTTGCGGGGGAAATCCTCGGTGTGGGGGCGGTGGATCTGATGGTCGATACCGGCTCCGGCTATATGACTATCAACGAAGAAACACTGAAGACCTTGCTGCAATCCGGCGGTGCCAGTTATGTCAAAGACCTGTCGGGCGTACTGGCCGATGGCAGCTCCATGAAGGTGCCGGTTTATCGCATCAGCCAACTGCGCATTGGCGAGTCTTGCCTGCTTCGGGATGTCGAGGCAGCGGTGTTTCCGGGCAAGACCCGGCAGATTCTTGGGCTTAGCGCACTGCGCCAGGCCGCGCCATTCATCTTTTCCATGAACCCTCCCAAACTGGTGCTGAGTAATTGCACCGAGCGGGTCGCCCAGGCCGACGACAAGACCTCCTGATCCGGTCGCCGGCCCGTACCGATTCATAAACTCCTGACTAATAGCGACGTCCCGGCATGGCAGGCGCCGTGCCGCCGTCCTGCATAGGCCTGTCCTGGTTCATCATGTCTTCGGTGCCGGTTTCAAAGGCGCTGAATTCGGACTTGTCCAACACATTGTTTTTGTCCGTATCCAGGTTCATCCAGCGGGTACTGATATCCGGATTGGCGGCGGCCTCTTCCTGCGAGATGTAGCCGTTGGCATCGGTGTCCAGAGTCTGGAAATCGGCGCTTTGCTGCCGGGCCTGAACGGGGCCACCGGCCAGCAGAACCAGCGTGGCAATCGTGGTGGTCATGTGCGTCTTGCGCATAGTGTGTACTCCTTGTTTCGGATTACAGAGGGGCACCCGCGGCGCGGGTGAGGCCGTGCGAGCGTCGGCAGGACGGGAACCGTGCGGTACGGTTTCAGGTGTCGTCTGACCGGGATAGCCCTGATCCGACCCACGAGGTATAGACGGCGGTGGCCCGCTGCGCAAGTCGCGCTGGTTTCCTACGTGGGCATGACGGTTCGACTACGCGGGGCTTGCTTAGGTACAACATCGCTGAATCTCAATCGTGCTATGCACGATTTCCTCGTGCACGGCGAGTTGTTCGCGCACGCGCTCGGCAGTGAGATTCGGGTTGTGGGTGACGATGCTGACGGCGCAGGCGTAAGCGCCGCGGCCGACGCGCCAGACGTGCAGGTCGGCGATGCGCGTTGCGTCGGCATCGGCGCCGGTTTCGATGACTTCGCGGATTTCGGCGACGACGGGGTGATCCATTTCGCGGTCGAGCAAGACCTTGCCGGTTTCGATCAGCAGACCCTTGGCCCACACAGCGACCAGCGTGGCGCCGACAATGCCCATGACCGGATCAAGCCAGGACCAGCCGTACAGCCAGCCGCCGGCCAATGCGACGATGGCGAGCACCGACGTGGCGGCGTCGGCGATGACGTGCAGGTAGGCCGACTTGAGGTTTAGGTCGTGGTGGTGGTGATCGTGATCGTGCGCATGACCATGACTATGATGGTAATCGTCGTGACCGTGATGATCGTGCGCGTTGCCGAGGATCATTGCACAAACGATGTTCACGACCAAACCCAGCGCCGCGACGATCATCGCTTCTTGATAGTGAATCGGCTGCGGCGCCAGAATGCGCTCGACCGAACCGAACACCATCATGGCGGCGACGCCGAGCAGGAAGATCGCGCTGGCGAAGCCGCCGAGGATTTCGATCTTCCAGGTGCCGAAGGCGAAACGCGGATCGCGCGCATAGCGGCGCGCGGCGGCGTAGGCGAAGGCGCTTAAACCAATCGCCACGGCATGCGAACTCATATGCCAGCCGTCGGCGAGCAGCGCCATGGAGTTGAACCACCAGCCGGCGGCAATTTCCACGACCATCATGGCGGCGGTGATCCACATCACGGCGCGGGTACTGCGCTCCGCCGCACGATTGCCCGCGTCGAAGACGTGTTCGTGAGTCCAATTGGACAAGTCGTGCGTATGCATAGTGTGACCCTTTGTCATGCGTGCAAATGGTGGACTCAAAATCCCAGGTCTGCGCCGGCGCCGAGCAGGGTGGCGATGCCCAGTAGCGCAAAGACACCTGCGGCGATGCCATGCACCAGCCGCACCGGCATGCGCTGGGCGATGCGGTCGCCCAACAGCACGGCCGGTACGTTGGCGATCAGCATACCCAAGGTGGTGCCGGCGACAACCAGGACGATGGCCCGATATTGAGCCGCCAGCGCGACGGTGGCAACTTGCGTCTTGTCGCCCATTTCGGCGAGGAAGAATGCCACCAGTGTGGTGCCGAAGATGCCCAGGCGCGCGAGCTTGGCGTCGTCCTCGTCGAACTCGTCGGGGATCAATGTCCAGACCGCCATGGCGACAAACGAGAGACCGAGAATCCAGCGCAATGTCTGTGGGGCCAGCAGCGCAGTAATCCAGGCGCCGAGCGCGCCGGCGAAGCTGTGATTCGCGACGGTGGCGACCAGAATGCCCGCAACGATCGGTAGCGGTTTGCGAAATTTGGCGGCCAGGATAAAGGCCAGAAGTTGGGTTTTATCGCCGATCTCGGCGAGGGCGACGATGCCCGTGGAAATAAGGAAGGCTTCCAAAGCTATGCTCCAACGCGTTAACAACCCGCTCCTACAAGCAGGTGCCATGTTCTTATGTAAGTCGCAATAAATGGCGATGTCACTACCGCCCCAGCCCCTTGGAGATCAACGCGATCTCGTCCTGATCGCTGATCGGATGATCCAGATCGAGGAATTGTTTGTTCACGGTGATAGTGAGTTGCTCGTCATTCAAGGCTTCTTCCCAGGCCTTGCCGCGTTCGCGCAGGTAGCGCAGCAGTTCGCGCGTGGTGTGCACGGTCTTGGGCAGAAACAAATCCTCGGCGCCGCGACCGATGCGGTCGGGCAGGCTGCCGAAATAGAGTACCTTGGCCATGATTCGATTCCTGTGGGAGCGATGTGGGCTGTATTGTCCGGTTGGTGCGCGGAAGGTCAACAACAGGTGCTCTGCGGGTTTGCGCGTGCGATTCCTCCGGTCTACGATTGAGTTTGGCCTACGACACGATGGCTTTGTTATACTGCCGCACCCGAACAATTCCCGAGGTTTCGCGCATGAGTTCAGCCGTTGCCCGTATCGGTATCGTCACCGTCTCCGACCGCGCCAGTCGCGGCGATTACGAAGATCTCGGCGGGCCGGCCATCCGCGCGTGGTTGTCGCACGCGCTGACTTCGCCCTGGGAAGCGGTCGCGCGGCTGATTCCCGACGAACGCGCGCAGGTCGAGGCGACGCTCAAGGCGTTATGCGACGACGAAGCGTGTTGCCTGGTGGTCACCACCGGCGGCACCGGCCCGGCGCCGCGCGATGTCACGCCCGAGGCGACCGAGGCGGTGATCGAAAAACTCATGCCGGGGTTCGGCGAGCAGATGCGCGCGGTGTCGCTCAAGCATGTGCCGACCGCGATCCTGTCGCGGCAGCTCGCGGGTATCCGCGGTGGTTCGCTCATCATCAACCTGCCGGGCAAACCCACCGCCATCGCCGAGTGTCTGGAGGCGGTGTTTCCCGCCGTGCCGTATTGCGTCGATCTCATCGGCGGTCCGTTTCTCGTTACCGACGAAGCCTTCGTCAAGGCGTTCCGGCCGAAGCAGAAATAAATTACTCGCGCTTAAGAATCACCCCTGCCAACGGCGGCAGGGTGAGCACGATGGAGCAGGGGTGGCCCATCCACGGCGTGGGTTCGGTGTGCAGGATCTGCTCGCCGATATTACCGCCGCCGTAGAACGTCGAATCGGAATTCAGCAGCACGCGATAGCGGCCGTGTTCGGGCACGCCCAGGCGATAACCGACGCGGCTCACCGGCGTGAAGTTGAACGAGGCGATCAACGTGCTGTGTCCCGCGCGGCGCTGATAGCTGATGACCGATTGCGCGGCGTCGTGGCAGTCGATCCAGTCGAAACCCTGTGGCTCGAATTCGTAGCGGTGCAAAGCCGGCTCGTCGCGATACAGGCGGTTGAGATCGCGCACCAGATTTTGTACGCCGGTGTGCGGCGCGTATTCCAGCGCCGGCCATTCCAGCGGTGCGTTGCAGTTCCATTCCGAACGCTGGCCGAACTCCGAGCCCATGAACAGCAGCTTCTTGCCGGGGTAGCTCCACAGATAGGTGTAGAGCAGGCGCAGATTGGCGAACTGCTGCCACTCGTCGCCGGGCATTTTGTGCAGCATGGAATTTTTGCCGTGCACGACTTCGTCGTGCGAGAACGGCAGCACGAAGTTTTCGGTGAAGGCGTACAGCAGACCGAAAGTGAGCTGGTCGTGGTGATAATGCCGATGCACCGGGTCTTTGCTGATGTACACCAGCGTGTCGTGCATCCAACCCATGTTCCACTTCATGGAGAAGCCCAGACCGCCGACGTAAGCCGGCCGCGTGACTTGCGGCCAGGCGGTGGATTCCTCGGCGATCATCAGCGTGCCCGGATGCTGGCCGTGCGTGACTTGGTTGAGCTGACGCAGGAAGTCGATGGCCTCCAGATTCTCGCGGCCGCCGTACATGTTCGGAATCCAATCGCCGTGTTCGCGCGAATAATCCAGATACAGCATCGAGGCCACGGCATCCACGCGCAGGCCGTCGATATGACATTCCTCGATCCAGAACAGCGCCGAGGACAACAGGAAGTTGCGCACCTCGTTGCGGCCGTAGTTGAAAATCAGCGTGCCCCAATCGCGGTGTTCGCCGCGACGCGGATCGGCGTGTTCGTAGAGTGCGCTGCCGTCGAAGCGCGCCAGCGCATGATCGTCCTTGGGGAAGTGTCCCGGTGCCCAGTCGAGGATCACGCCGATGCCGCGCTGATGACATTGGTCGACGAAATAGCGGAATTCGTCCGGCGTGCCGTGGCGGCTGGTCGGCGCGTAGTAGCCGGTGGCCTGATAGCCCCAGGAATCGTCCAGCGGATGTTCGGTGACCGGCAGCAGTTCGATGTGGGTGAAACCCTGCGCGACCACATAGGGGATAAGCTGTTCGGCCAGTTCGCGGTAGCTGAGAAAGGCGCCGTCCGGGCCGCGTCGCCAGGAACCCAGATGTACTTCATAGACGGACAACGGTGCATGCAGCCAGTCGCTGTCGTGGCGTGCCTGCATCCACGCGGCGTCGCCCCAGGTGTAGCTGTCCGGCGCGGGGATGCGCCCGGCGGTGCCAGGACGGTATTCGAACGCGCGGCCGTAAGGATCGATCTTGAGATGCACTGTGCCGTATTCGCGGTTACGGATTTCGTATTTGTAGAGCTGGCCGGCGTGCATGCCGGGGATGAACAACTCCCAGATGCCGCTGCCGCCGCGCACGCGCATGGGATTGCGGCGACCGTCCCAGTCGTTGAACTCGCCGACCACGCTGACCCGTTCGGCGCTCGGCGCCCACACCGCGAACAGCACGCCGTCGATGCCGTTGGCCTGATGCGCGCGCGCGCCCATGAAGCGGTAGGCATGCCAATGGCGGCCCTCGCCGAACAGGTGCAGATCGAAATCGCCGAGCTGCGGCGGGAAGCAGTACGGGTCGTAACCGACATGGGTGCGTCCGGCGGCATCGATCCATTCCAGCCGATAGCGTTCCGGCACCACGCCGGCCGGACCTTGCCAGGCGAAGAAATCCGTGCCGGCGATACGCTGCAATTGTGCGCGGTTCTCGATCAGATGCACCGAACGCGCGCCCGGCAGATAGGCCAGCACGCGTTCGCCGCTGCCGTGCGGATGACGCCCGAGCACGGCAAAGGGGTCGTGATGACGCGCCTCGGCGATCAGTTGCAGGCTGGGGTCGCGTGCGGCGGTCAGGGTGTTTGCGGCGTTGGACATGGCGCAGTACCGAGTGGGGGGTGCGGGTCTGCCCGGCAGGGTCGATGCGTGGGGCAGGGATGTCATTCCAAGTTGATGGCCAAATGGTACCATAGACCGGTGCAGGGAACGGCTGTGGGTCACGGCCGGCAGCTTTACGGTTTGGCAGGATTCGTTCCAGCGCGGTGTGAATGCCTAAAATAAAGGAGATATGCGAGCATGATTCCCGGCCAGACGCGGCGTTTCGTCAGCCGTCTTACCCGCAACACCCTGGCGCTGATTCTGGCGGGGGGGCGCGGTTCCCGCCTCAAACATCTGACTCTGTGGCGCGCCAAACCCGCGGTGCCCTTCGGCGGCAAGTTCCGCATCATCGACTTCCCGCTGTCCAATTGCATGAACTCCGGCATCCGCAGCATCGGCGTGCTCACCCAATACAAGGCGCATTCGCTGATCCAGCACATCCACCGTGGCTGGAATTTCCTGCGCGGCGAGTTCAACGAGTTCGTCGAGCTGTTGCCGGCGCAACAACGCATCGAGACCTCTTGGTACGAAGGTACCGCCAACGCCGTCTATCAGAATCTGGACATCATCCGCAATCACCATCCCGAGTTCGTGCTGATCCTGGCCGGCGACCATATCTATAAAATGGACTACGGCCCGATGATCGCCGACCACGTCAAACGCGGCGCGGACATGACCGTAGGTTGCATCGAAGTGCCGCTGGAGCGCGCGCGCGAGTTCGGCGTGATGAGTGTGGATGCCGACAACCGCGTCGTCGAGTTCCAGGAAAAGCCCGACAACCCGCAGTCCATACCGGGACGGCCGGACGTGGCGTTGGCCTCGATGGGCATTTATGTCTTCAACACCGAGTTCCTGTACCAGATCCTCATCGAGGACAGCGACAACGACGCCTCGTCCCACGATTTCGGCAAGGACATCATTCCCAACGTCATCCAATTGCACAAGATGATCGCCTATCCGTTCCGCGACGAGGAGACCGGCAAGCAGGCGTATTGGCGCGACGTCGGTACGGTCGACGCCTTCTGGGCGGCCAATCTGGAATTGATCGGCATCACGCCGGAACTGAATCTCTACGACGCCCAGTGGCCGATCTGGACCTATCAGGAGCAACTGCCGCCGGCCAAGTTCGTCTTCGACGACGATGATCGCCGCGGCATGGCAGTGGACTCTATGGTCTCCGGCGGCTGCATCATCTCCGGCGCGCTAGTGCGCCACTCGCTGCTGTTCTCGAATGTCAAAGTCCATTCGCGGACCAAACTGGAGGACGCCGTGGTGCTGCCCAATGTCGAAATCGGCGAGAACTGCCGCATTACCCGCGCGGTGATCGACAAGGGCTGCCGTATCCCGCCGGACACCGTCATCGGCGAGGATGTCGCGGTCGATGCCAAACGCTTTCATGTATCCAAAGGCGGCGTGGTGTTGGTGACGCCGGAAATGCTCGGCCAGGAGTTGCACCATGTCCGATAGCCTGCATATCCCATCACCTTCCTACTGCGACGGCCCGATGGCGCACCCTGTCTGGCTTTAGCTCGGTCGGAGTGCTCGACATAGTGCCAGCTATGCCTGCGCGCTCCTTGGTCGCGAAAGCCATCCATGCCACACCCTCGAACCGTCTCGCGACGAAAGGTGATGAGATATGCCGGCTAAGCCGAAGCTGAACGTCGTATTGTGCTGGCACATGCACCAGCCGCAGTACTGCAACATGATGAGCGGCGAGTATCAGCAGCCCTGGTCCTATCTGCACGCCATCAAAGATTACGTCGACATGGCGGCGCATATCGAAGCGGTGCCCAACGCCCGCGCAGTGGTGAACTTCGCGCCGATCCTGCTCGATCAATTATCCGACTACGCCGGTCAGGTGCGCAGTTTTTTGCGCGAGGGCAAGACCATCCGCGATCCGCTGCTCGATGCGCTGGCCACGGCGACATTGCCGACCCAGCCCGAGTCGCGCCTGAAATTAATCAAGGATTGTCTGCGCGCGAACCAGAAGCGTCTCATCGACCGGTTTCCGCACTTTCATCGCCTGGCGGAGATGGCGCGCTGGTCCAGCGCGCATCCGGACTGTATGAGTTATCTCAGCGATCAGTTCCTGGTCGATCTGCTGGTGTGGTATCACCTCGCCTGGATGGGCGAGACCGTGCGCCGCAGCGATCTGCGGATACGCAAACTCATCGATCAGGGCGGCAATTATTCGCTCCACGACCGCCGCACCCTAGTCGGCGTTATCGGCGAACTGCTGTCGGGCGTGATCGACCGCTATGCGCGTCTCGCCAAGCAGGGCAAGGTGGAAATCGCGGTGACACCTTACGCGCACCCGATCATGCCGTTGCTGCTCGACATCAAGTCCGCGCACGAGGCCATGCCGGCCGCGCCTTTGCCCGATCTACAGGCCTATCCGGGCGGATTGGAGCGGTCCGAGTGGCATATCCGCGAGGCCATCAACAGTTGCGAGCAATATTTCGATTTCCGGCCGCGCGGCTGCTGGCCGGCGGAAGGCAGCGTGAGCACCGCCACACTGCATCTGCTGGAGAAACACGGCTTCCGCTGGGCCGCCAGCGGCGAGAGCGTGTTGTTCCACAGCGTGGCGCGCGACGAAAAGCTTAAGGAACGTGCGCGCGAGGCGCTGCTGTTCCAGCCGTATCATGTGCAGAACGGCAAACTGGCGTGTTTCTTTCGCGACGACGGGCTGTCGGACATGGTGGGTTTTACCTACGCCGATTGGCATGCCGACGATGCCGTCGCCAATTTCATTCATCACCTCGAAAACATCCGCACCTCCGGCGAACCGGACGCGCGCCGCATCGTCTCCATCATCCTCGATGGCGAGAACGCCTGGGAGTATTACCCGGAGAACGGTTATTACTTCCTCAATGCGCTGTATCAACAGTTGGCGGCGCACCCGCACATCAAGCTCACCACCTTCTCGGAATATCTCGACGCCGGCAACGGTGCCGCCGAGATCGAATCGCTGGTGGCGGGCAGTTGGGTGTACGGCACGTTTTCCACCTGGATCGGCGACCGCGACAAGAACCGTGGCTGGGACATGCTCGGCGACGCCAAGCGCATGTTCGACGCGGCGACCAGCGGTGGCCGCATGGATTCCGAGCAGCTCGCCGCCGCGCAGCATCAGTTGTCCATCTGCGAGGGTTCGGACTGGTTCTGGTGGTTCGGCGATTACAACCCGGCCGACAGCGTGCAGGATTTCGACCGTCTGTTCCGCATGCATCTGGCCAATCTCTATCAGTTGCTCGGCAAGGAACCGCCGGAGTATCTCACCCACGCGTTCTCGCACGGCACCAGCGGTCCCGGACCGGCCGCCGGCGGCGTGATGCGCCACGGTCAGCCGCAGAGCTGACCCGCGATGTCGCCGGCCGATCCCAACAGCCTCTTCGCGCAACGCCGCGCCGGTATCCTGTTGCATCCCACGTCGTTGCCGGGCGACGGCGACGGTGGCGAACTCGGCGCGGAGGCATTCCGCTTCGTGGATTTTCTCGCCAGCGCCGGCATCGGCGTGTGGCAGATGCTACCGCTCGGCCCGACCCATGCCGACCGTTCGCCGTATCAATGCACCTCGGTGCATGCCGGCAATCCGCGACTCATCAGTCTGCAACGGCTGATCGAGTGGGGCTGGCTGACCAACACGGGCGCGATGGATGCCGGTTGCGGTAACGACTGGCGCTGCAATCAACTGTGCGCCGCCTATGCCGGATTCCAGGGCGCCGCCAGCGCCGCCGAACGCGCCGAGTTCGCCGACTTCCGCGCGACTCACACCGCCTGGTTGGACGACTTTGCGTTTTACGAGGCACTGCGCGCCGATCAGCAGGGGCGGGGTTGGTTCGACTGGTCGCCGCCGCTGCGCGACCGCGACCCGCGGGCGTTGGTCGAAGCGCGGCGCCGCTTCGCCGTGCCGATCGAACAGGCGTGTTTCAACCAATTCGTGTTCTTCCGCCAGTGGCACGACCTGCGCCGCTACGCCAACGAGCGCGGCGTGCTGCTGTTCGGCGATGTACCAATCTTCGTCGCCTACGACAGCGCCGAGGTGTGGGCGCACCGCGAATATTTCCGTGTCGATGCCGAAGGCCGGTTGGAAGTCGTGGCTGGCGTACCGCCGGATTATTTTTCCGCCACTGGCCAGCGCTGGGGCAATCCGCATTACCGTTGGGATCGCATCGAGCAGGACGGTTTCCGTTGGTGGATCGACCGCATGCGAACCCAGCGCGAGTTGTTCGATCTGATCCGCATCGATCACTTCCGCGGCTTCGAGGCGCACTGGGAAATTCCCGCGTCCGCCGAGACGGCCATCGACGGTTGCTGGGTGAGCGCGCCGGGCGAACGCCTGTTTCAGGCGCTGCTCGACCGCTTTCACGATCTGCCGTTGGTGGCGGAAGACCTCGGCATCATCACCCCCGAGGTCGACGCGCTGCGGCTGCGTTTCGGCCTGCCCGGCATGAAGATTCTGCAATTCGCCTTCGGCGGCGATGCGCACAATCCCTATCTGCCGCACAACCATGAGCGCTTGAGCGTCGTCTATACCGGCACCCACGACAACGACACCACGCTGGGTTGGCATCAAGGCCTCGACGAACGCACCCGCGCCCATGCGCAGGACTATCTCGGTCATCCCACCGAGGCCATGCCCTGGCCGCTGATTCGCGCCAGCTTCGCCTCGGTCGCCGCGCTCGCCGTTATTCCACTTCAAGATGCACTCGCGCTGGACTCGGAACACCGCATGAACACGCCGGGCGTGACCGAAGGCAACTGGCGCTGGCGTTTCGTCTGGGAACAGGTGCCGGACGATCTCGCCGAACGGTTGCGGCAGTTGGTGGAGCTCTACGGTCGCGCCGGCCTTTGCTAGAATTCCAACTATGTCTAGCGTTGGCATTGCTGTGACGACGGTCAAGCGCGCCAGGAGGAAATCCCATGAACAAGTCGATGTTAACCGGAATCGTGATTGGCGTAGTTGTGGCGGCCGCGGGTGGTACGCTCGCCGGCTACAATCTGTTGGCGAATAAACAACCCGCGTATGCCGATGTGCTGAACGTCAAAGAGATCACCCAGACCGTGCAAACGCCGCGGGAGGTCTGCGAGGATGTCGCGGTCACCCGGCAGAAACCGGTCAAGGACGAGCATCGAGTGCTCGGCACAGTGACCGGCGCACTGATCGGTGGCGTGCTGGGTAATCAGGTGGGCGGCGGTACCGGCAAGAAGCTGGCGACGGTTGCCGGTGCCGCGGCCGGCGGTTATGCCGGCAATACCGTGCAGAAAAACATGCAGGCCAACGACACCTACACGGCCACCGAGCAACGCTGCCAGACCGTGACCGATACCCATAAAGAAGTCATCGGCTACGACGTCAGCTACCGTCTCGGCGACACTCAAGGAAAAGTCCGCATGGACCATAAACCGGGCGATCGCATCCCGGTGGAAAACGGTCAACTGGTGCTTACCGCGCCCGCCCCTGCACCCGCTGTACCGTAAACGCATACCACCTGGTTTTGCGAGTAAACGGTGAATGAGACGGCGAGCGTTGCCACACGCCGTCAAACACCCTTAGGCATTCTTCACCCGCCGCAGCCGCGCCGGTCCAGGCAGGGCGGCGGGGCTGAGTGCCACGCGGTTGCGGCCTTGATGCTTGGCTTGATACAGCGCGGCATCGGCGCGGGCGATGAGCTGTTCGGGCGTTTCGAACGCGGCCCATTCCGCCAATCCGATCGACAGCGTCACACTGGGTAACGCGTCGCCGTCACGGTCGAAGATGGCGGTCTGTTGCACGCTGTGACGCAGTCGTTCGCTGATCGGTCGTGCATCTTTAAGATTCGTATCGGGCAACACGACCAGGAATTCCTCGCCACCGAAACGCACGGCCTGGTCGCCGTCGCGAATCTGGGCTTCGAGGGTGTTGGCCACGGCGATCAGCGCCTGGTCGCCGGCGATATGGCCGACGCTGTCGTTGTAGCGTTTGAAATGGTCGATATCGAGCATCAGCAGACACAGCTTGCACCGCGCGCCGCGGTGTCCGATCAACTTGGGCAGGGTCTCGTTCAGCCAGCGCCGGTTGTGCAGTCCGGTGAGCGGATCGCGGCGCGCGTCTTGTTCGGACAGGGCTTGCGATTCCAGGCTCTGGCGTACCAGTTGATTGTCGTGGCGCAGACGGCGGGAGAGCAGTCGGAGCAGGTTGCGCGCGAACACCTGGGAATGATCGAGCAGGGTGCGTAAGGCCGCGCCTTCGATGGTAATCGCCGTGCAGGCGCCGCGCGCAATCACCTCCGCCGAGGGCGGCATGCCTTCGATCACCGACATCTCGCCGACGCATTGCCCGCTTCCCAAGGTGGCGATGAGTTGGCCGCCGTGCCGGCCCACGCGCACTTCGACCTCGCCTTGCAGAATGAGATAGATGCGATCCGCGGTTTGTTTGGGTGTGAGCAGCACACACCCGGGCGCGAGCTGACGTAACTGGCAGTGCGGCAGCAGCCAGTCGATCAGGTCCGCGCGTTCGCCTTCGAACAGAAACTGCTGTGCGAGTATGCGCGCGGTCAAGGCGGTTTGTCTGGTGATGGCGTGCATAATGGCCAAGGTTCCCAAGTCGTTCGTCCCGTGTTGCGTACACCAGTATGCGACAAATTATTTCCGAATTTGTTTCGGCAAAGTGTGAGCGGGTTCAGACTCTAGAGATTATAGACATTACTCGTGGCGCAGTGCCTCGATGGGATCGAGCCGGGCCGCCGTGCGCGCGGGAAAGAAGCCGAAAACCACGCCGACTATAGCGGAAAACAGGAATGCCAACACAACGATTCCGGGATTGAACACGAACGGGATGCTCATCAGATCGGCGAGCACCACCGAGGCGGCGAGTGCGAGCACGATGCCGGTCAGTCCGCCGAACGACGCGAGCACGACGGCCTCGACCAGAAACTGCATCAGCACCTCGCGTTCCAGCGCGCCGATGGCCAGACGGATGCCGATCTCGCGGGTGCGCTCGGTGACCGACACCAGCATGATATTCATGATGCCGATGCCGCCGACCAGCAGACTCACGGCGGCGACCGCGCCGAGCAATGCCGTCAGCACCTGAGTGGTGCCGGCGAGCATTTGCGTGATCTCCTTCATGTCCAGCACCTGGAAGTCGTCGTCTTCGCTGGGCGCGATGTGGCGGCGCGTGCGCAGCAGGTCTTCGATGTCTTGCTTCACTTGTTCGGTCGATGCGCCGTCGCGTACCGACACTTGGATCAGGCCGATATCCTGGTTGCCGGCGATGCGGCGTTGAAAGGCGCGCAGCGGCATCAGCACCAAGTCGTCCTGGTCCGAGCCCATGGTGGATTGGCCCTTGGCCTGCAACAGGCCGATCACCGTGCAGGACAGTTTTTCCAGACGCAGTTTGTTATCGAGCGGGTCTTGAGCACCGAACAATTCCTTGCGCACCGTGGCGCCGACGATGCACACCGACGAACCGGCGCGCAGTTCGCTGTCGGTGAATTCGCGGCCGCTCGCCAGCGTCCAGTTGCGCACGCCGAAATAGCGGTTATCGATGCCGGTGACGCTGGTGGACCAGTTGCGATTGCCGAATACCGCGGTGGTCGGCGCGGTCGAGGCCGGCGAGATGGCGAGCACGGAACGGATCTCGCGTTCGACGGCCTCGGCGTCGGCGAGATCGAACTGCGCCGCGGTGGACATCTGGCCGAAGCCCATGCGTTGTCCCGGCCGCACCATCAGCAGATTGGTGCCGAGGCTGGCGATCTTCGCCGTCACTTGCGCGGTGTCGCCGCCGCCCAGCGTCACCATGACGATCACCGCCGCGACGCCGATGACGATGCCGAGGATGGTGAGACACGACCGCAGCACATTGCGGCGAATCTCGCGCAGGGCCAGCAGCAGCGCATTCCAGACCATTCAGGCGGCCTCCGTGCTGCGGGTGTCGGCGGCGACCCGGCCGTCGACGAAACGCACGCTGCGGCTGGCGAACGCGGCCATGTCCGCTTCGTGCGTCACCATGACGATGGTGAGACCGCGCTCGCGGTTGAAGCGCGTCAGCAGTTCCATGATCTCGCGACTGCGCGCGCTGTCGAGATTGCCGGTGGGTTCGTCGGCGAACAACACATCCGGCGCGGTGACGATGGCGCGCGCGATGGCGACGCGCTGTTGCTGGCCGCCGGACAGTTCGCCGGGCGTGTGCGTCGCCCACTCCGCCAGGCCGACGGCGGTCAAGGCCTCGCGTGCCAGGCGATGCCGTTCGGCGAGGTGAATGCCGCGATATAACAGCGGCAGTTCGACATTTTCCAGCGCCGTGGTGCGGTTGAGCAGATTGAAACCTTGAAACACGAAGCCCAGATAATGCCGGCGCAGCTCCGCGCGCTGATTGCGCGACAGGCCGCCGACCTCGACGCCACCGAAGCGATAGGTGCCGGCGGTCGGCGTATCCAGACAGCCGAGAATATTCAGACAGGTGGATTTACCCGAGCCGCTCGGTCCCATCACCGCGACGAACTCGCCGGCGTCGATGCGCAGATCCACGCCGCGCAGCGCCTGCATCGCCGCCGCACCACGGCCGTAGACTTTGGTCACGCCCTGCAATTCGATCAAGGGCGTGTTGGCGTGCGTGTCGCTCATGGCGTTGCGGTTGGATTCACGACATCGGTAATCAAGGCCATGCCGGGTTCGATGGCACCGGACAGCACTTGGGTCAGCACGCCGTTAGTGGCGCCGACTTTGATCGCGACTTCGTGCGCTTGACCGTCGCGCAGCGCCCAGACGCGTTGATCGGCACCGTGATTGGGTTCCTGCGTATATGTTTTGGACGCACTACGTGGCGGACGCGGCAGCAGCATGCCGACTACGCTGCCGGTATCCGTGGCTGCGTCGGTCTGCGCAGGCGGTGTGAAGCGCAGCGCGGCATTGGGAATCAGCAGCGCATCGCCGACCTTCTGCACGAGAATATCGGCGGTGGCGGTCATGCCCGGACGTAAGGCCAGATCGGTGTTGTCGACGTTCAACACGGTCTTGTACGTGGTCACGCCTTCGACGGCTTGCGCGCCGTAACGCACCTGCGCCACCTGCGCCGGGAAACGCCGGTCCGGATAGGCGTCGACGCTGAACGTCGCCGTCTGCCCTTGTTTGACCTGACCGACATCGGCTTCGTCCACGTCTACATGCAATTCCATTTTGGTCAGATCCTCGGCGAGCGTGAACAACACCGGCGCTTGGAACGAAGCAGCCAGCGTCTGTCCGGGTTCCACCGCGCGCACCAGCACAATGCCGTCGATGGGCGAGCGGATCACCGCCTTGGTCAGATCGGTCTGCGTGAGTTTGAGGGTCGCCGCGGATTCGGCGACGGCGGCCTGCGCGCTGGCGACCTCGGTTTGCGCGCGTTTGAACGCCGCGTCGGCGGTATCCAGATCCTGTTGCGAGGGCACTTTGCCGCCGGTCTTTTTGTGCATGGCGCGCAGCCGGGCGAGGGTGGTGCCGGTCTCGGTCAACGTCGCCTGCATTTGCGTCACCCGCGCCCGCGCGGCGTCCAGACCGGCCTCGGCCTTGTGCGCTTGCGCCTCCAAGCGGCTGGTATCCAGGCGCGCCAGCACTTGACCGACGCGTACCGCATCGTTGTAGTCGACCTCGACGCTGGCGACGGTGCCGGAGACCTCGATGCCCACATCCACTTGATTGGTGGGTTGCAGATTGCCGGTGGCGGTGACCATCACGGTCAGATCGCCACGCCGCGCCTCCTGGGTCTGATAGTGCGGCGCCGCGCCGCGTTCACCGGCATTCCACAGCAGCAGCGCGGCAACACCTATCGTCACCACTGCGGCCAGACCACCCCAGCGTCGCCAGCGCCGGTTACGCCAGTTGCGCTGGGCGGTGGACGTGGCAAGTCCCAGGGTTTTGGCGATGTCGTCTTGACCTGCATGCGGTGCGTTCATTCGGCTATCATAAGCCATCGCATACGTTCTCTACGAGCCCAGCCATGCACAAACACCCGCACCCGCAGGCCCCGCGTAGACGTGTGCCGCTAGCGTCGATGCTGCCGTTCTGCGCGCTGTTACTGGCGTGTGCGCCGACCAGCTTCGATACGCTGCAACAGGATCTGACCCGCTCGGCGCAAGAACAATTGAAAAAGACGCTGGCCAGCGTTTACACGCGCGAACTCGGCAAGGGCGTGACGACCGTCGTGACCAACCTGGCCAGACCGGGCGGCTATCTCGACAACCCGGTCGCGCGCATCCTGTTGCCGCCGCCCCTTGGAATGGTTCTCGGCGTGGCGCGCGATCTCAACGCCGATCCGCAGGCGAAACTCTTGTCGGTGTTGATGAACCAAGCCGCCGAACACGCCATCCCCGGCGCCGCGCCGATCCTTCAAGCCGCGCTGTCGCAGCTCACGCCGACCGAAGCACGCCAGTTGCTCGACGGCGACAAGACTGCCGGCACCGAGGCACTTAAAGACAAGACCGCATCGATCCTGGAGATGGCGCTGAGCCCAGTCATTTCCTAACAGCTCGCCACCAGCGGCGCGCCGCTGGTGTACAAGGAACTGCTCGATGCCTATCCGGCACCGAACGCTGCAACACCCGCGGAAACACCGGCAGCGCCGACCGCACCCGTCGCCAAGCCCGCCACCGATTTGGAAGAGTACGTTACCCAACAAACCGTCGCGGGCATGTTTAACGCGCTCGGCGCACAGGAAAATTTCATCCGCAACAACCTCGCCAGCATGACCGGGGGTGTGTTGCGTGGTCGGGAGCAGCCGCCGGCGGTGAAGTAGAGCGGAGCTCGAGCGATTCGAGTTGAGTGAATTTCGGGAGTCTGGATTGGCTACTGGGATCGACCGCTGGAATCGACCGCTGGAATCGACCAGATGCGAATATCGGATAGCCGCAATCAAAAGCGGCGTGTCAGATTGACCTCGAATAGACGCGAGCGGTAGGCGCCGGTGTCGCCGCCGCCGTAGTCGGATACTCCAGCCTTCACGTTGAGATACCAGTCGCGATAAATGCCGAAGAAGCCTTCGGCCGAGATGTCGCTGCCGGTGCGGTAACCGCCCAGGGTGTTGTCTTTGTAGGGGCCGAAGCCGAGCGCCACGCTGACGCCGTCGTCGTCGCTGATTTTCCAGTAGCCGAAGGCGGTCAGCGCATAGCGCTGGTAGCGCGATGGGGCATAGTAGCCATTGCCCGGATCGCGGTCGTAACCGAACCAGACGCCGCTGATACCCATATCCAGGTTGAATCGTTGGGTGCGCAGGACCGCGCGGCGCGGCGCGAGTTGGGCTTCCCAGCGGTCGTTGTCGTCGGAGAAAGTGTCGTAGGCGAAGCGGCTGGCGACGGTGTAGCGCAGATCGGGTGTCCAGGTTGCGTCGAGGGTGTTGGCGCGCCGTTCGATGCCGAGTGCGGCGGCGCGCGGCGACACCGTGTGCAGATCCTGCCGGCGCGACAAGCGCAGGGCCAATGCGTCGACCGGCTGGATGTCCGCGCCGAGTTGATAAATGAAGCGGCCGTCGCCTTCGCCGCTGCCGTTACCCACTTGGCCGTCCAACGAGAGCGCGGGCGACAGCCGATGCTGGATGCCCAGCCACGCCCGGTTGTAGCCGAAGGCGGTGCCGCCGTCCGGTTTTTCAAAACCGCTGCCGGTGTCGGCGTGCAACCATTGCCGATCGCCGCCGCCGAACAGGCGCGTCTCGGGGTTGATGACATATTCCCCGCGCGCACCGAAGCGGCGCACACATACGTCGTCGGAGCCGGCGACGTATGTGAAGCCGAGGGTGGCGCTGGAACGCAGCGGGGTGCGGACGAAGCGCGCGAGGTCGGTGCTTTCCGGGCTGTCCGGACGCAGGTGGGCGACGTCGGCGAGACTGGCCAGGGCTTCGCGCGGGCGATGCGCATAGTGCAGCGCGACGGTGCGGGTGTAGCCCAGCGCGTAATCGTCGCGCAGGGTTGGATCGAGCGACTCGACGAGGGCGAGCGCGCGGGTCGGCCGCTGTGCCCAGGACAGCACGCGTGCCGTCTGCATGCGTGCGGCGCTGCTGTCGCCGAAGCGTCGGACATGGGCTTCCAGCATGTCCAGCGCGCGTGCGTAGTCGCCGAGTTCGGTGACGACCGCGATGTATTCCATCCAAGCGGCCTCGGCATCGGGCCGCTGCAACAGATACGTGTGATAGGCACGTTCGGACTCCGCCAGATCGCCGCGCCAGTGGTTGATCCGGGCGATGCCGAGACGCGCGTCGGCATCGTTCGGCGCAATGACGAGCAGGCGCCGATAGCTGTCCAGCGCGACGGCATGGTTGCCGTTCCAGGCGGCGATCTCGCCGCGGGCGCGCAGGTAAGTAGCATTGTCGGGGTCGAGTTCCACGGCGCGATCGATCGCAACCAGCGCGGCCGGCGCTTGCTGTGCGACGGCATGGGTCTGCGACAGCTTGGCGTGAAGCCGCGCATCGTTGGGGGCGTGTTTCACGGCTTCGCTTAACGCTTGCGCCGCGCCGGCCGGATCATTGAGCCGGGTGGCGCGAATGTCGGCGATGCGTTCCCAGAGAGGGGCCTGCGCCGGGTTGGTTTGCAGCGCCTGTTCGTAAATGGCTACTGCATCCGCCCACTGGTCCTGCATTTCGGCGCGCAGGCCGGCATCGGGAATGGGCGGCGCGGCCAGGGTCGGTGGTGCGCTGCAAAATAAAACCAGGATGAGTATCCAGTGTAGCTTCATTTGCGCCACTTCCGGGTGCGGAATATCCACAGGTCGGCGGCAAAGCGGCCGATGGTGACGAAGTCGAACAACAGCACGGCATAACGCAGCGGTGTCACCAGCAATCCCTTGAATAAATATTCCAGCCGTTGTCCCTTGGCCACGCTGACCAGGATGCCGGTGGCGATGACCGTTTCGGCAATCAGCGTGATCGCCAGCGGTTCCCACAACTGTAGCAAGAGCATAATCACCAGCGCCGTCGGGAAGGCCACTTTCTCGAGTGCCGACATGAACAGCACCCAACCGATGGGGCGACCGTATTGTATTGTGTAGTCGATGCCGAAGGGCTGACGGTATTGTTCGTGATAAATGCGTTTGTCTGCGAGCCCTGCCGCCAGTTCGGCTTGCTCGCGCTTTTTGCGGCGGCGGCGTTTGAGCGCCTTGAACGGGCTGCGCATCAGTTCATCGAAGTAGTAGCAGCTTTGCAGAAAGGATGAAGACCACAGATAGATCTGTCCCGGCACGCGGCCGACTTCCGGTTCCTGCGAGCGCGCGCAGACGTCGGTGAGCTGAATATTGCGGTAGCCGTTGTCGTTCATGGCGAAGCCAATGAAGATGTCTTCCGAGTTGGTGAGGTCATCGCCGAGCATCGGCTCGTAGCGGTCGAACACGATGGTTTTCAGCACATCTCGACGATACGCGACGGCGCAACCCACCGGGTTGAGGATGCTGCCGAAGAACGTCATCTGCCCCACGTACACGAATTTCTGCAGGAAGAAATACAGGACATCCCGGTACATGTCGGTGATGCCGCGTTGCAGATGGTGAAACCAACCTACCTTGGGATAGATAGTCGCTTCGGGATGCGCACCGAGAAATTTTTGCAGCGCTTCGGTTTTGAGCATGTCGTGCCGGTCGCGGTCGCGCAACGGCAACACCGTGCCGCAGGCACAGGCGATGCCGGCGCCCTTGTAGAGTTCTTCCACCACGCGGTCGATGTAGTTATCCGATTCCAGCACCGTGTCGCCGTCGAGAATGAATTCGACATCGGAGTCGAACTCGCGCGACTGGCGTTTCAGGGTCGGCGTCTTGCCGATGGAATGGGCGCGTCGGATCGCGATCAGTTCCATGCCGTTCAGGTCGCAGAAGGCTTGAGCGTATTCGACTGTGCGATCGCGGCTGCCGTCGTCGATCAGGATGATGCGCGTGGGCTTGCGGGTCTGGCGTGCCAGCGAAGCCAGGCACAAGGGGATGTTGCTTTCTTCGTTGAAGGCGGGGATCACTACATCGACGCTGGCGGTGCGCCAATCCTCCGCCGGGTTGGGGACGGTTTTGTCCGGCCCGTGGATCAGGCCGACGATACTCAGCACCGTGTTCGGGCTGAGGATGAAATAGGGCGTAGTAGCCATGAAGGATCATTCTAGGCTACATATAGATTTTTTGCGCACTCCCTCTCGATCAGGTCGTTCAGCGTATCGGTCAAGGTCCACTCCGGCGTAAAGCCCGTCAGTGTCCGAAGTTTGTCGAGCACCGGACGCCGGTGCGTGACGTCCTCGAATTCTTCGCCGTATGCATCCTTATAGGAAATGAAGCGCAACGGCGACGTGCTGTGTGCGCATTGCACGATCAGTTCGGCCAGGCCGCGAATGGAGATTTCCTGCGCGTTGCCGACGTTCACGACCTCGCCCCATGCCGCCGGACAGCCGGCGAGACGATCCAGCGCCACCACGGTATCGCGCACGTCGCAGAAAGAGCGCGTCTGCTCGCCGTCGCCATAGACGGTGATCGGTTCGTTGTGCACCGCCTGTTTGATAAAGCTGGGCACCACCATGCCGTAATGACCGACCTGATTCGGTCCGATGGTATTGAACAGACGCACGACCACGATATTCAGGCCATATTTGCGCGCATAGGAAAAGGCGAGGAACTCGTCGGCCAGTTTGGTCACGGCATAGGTCCAGCGCAGGCGGCCGGCGGACGGCAGCACGATGTTGTCGGTCTCGGCGAAACTGTCTTTTGGGTTGAAGCCGTACACCTCCGAGGTCGAGGCGACGATGACCTGCGGATTCCAACCGCCGTGGTGGACGGCGCGCAGGATGCGCTCCGTGCCGGACATGTTGGTTGCGATGACGGATACCGGATCTTCCAGCACCTTCTTCACGCCGACGACCGCGGCCATGTGATAGATACGGTCCGCCCAGGCGACCGCTTCGCTCAGCCCGTCCCAGCGCAAGATATCCGCCTCGGCGAAGCGTAAAGCGGGATTGCCGCGGAACGGTTTCAGGTTCGCGAGGGAACCGGTGCTCAGATTGTCCACCACATAAACTTTATCGCCGAGCGCCAGATGGTGTTCTGCCAAATGCGATCCGATAAAGCCCGCGCCACCCGTGATCAAAACGTGCATGTCGTGCCACCCTTTCGAGCTTTCGCCAGCAATCGCCGGACGATTTACACGCCAGTAGCGGAGGCTTGATTCGAAAGCCTAAGGAAAACAATGTACTGATTTGTTTTCCTTGAGCGGTTTGCCTGCTATTGCCGTGTCTGTCCGGGATCGATGGGAATAGCGTACTCTCGGGCTATATAGCGGCCCGTGATGGTGGAAATGGAGGGGGCATCCGCATAGGGCGGGATGGCAGCGGTCAATGGAGCAGGGTGCGGCGGCAATGCCGCCGCACCCTGTCTATTTTCAGCCTACAACCACAACATGCAGCCGGTCTCGAATGGATGGCTGAGCAGTTTGTGGGTGGGGAACATGCGCAGTTTGTAGTATTGCAGGCCGGCGAGCGGCGGGATCAGGTCGAGGCGGAACAGGGTTTCGCCGTTGCTGTTAGTGCCGGCCGGGGCGAAATCGAAATGCGATTGGGCGACGAATTCGCCGTGCGCATCCTCGATACCGACGACGCATTCGACGCGCACGTCGGTGGCGCCGAGGTCGTGCAACTGCACGGCGACGGTGATCGGCAGGGTGTGTCCCGAGGTGATCGCGTCGGGCAGTTTCTCGCCGAGATGCAACGATACCCGCGGCCAGGTGCGGCGTACCTTGGCCTTCCATTCGGCGAGTTCGCGCGCGCCGTTGAACTGGTTACCGGCCAGCTTGCGGCATTGGCCGCTGGCGGCGCTGTAGAAATCGCGGATGTAGTCCATCACCATGCGCATCGAATTGAACTGCGGCAGAATGGATTTGATCGACGCCTTGGACATACGCACCCAGCCGTCGGAATAGCCGTGACCGTTGCGCTGGTAGTACAGCGGTATGACCTGGCGCTCGATGATATCCAGCAGTTCGGTGCTTTCCACTAGAAAGCGAAAGTTGGCGTCGAACTGCTGGCCGTGAGGTGCGATGGCCCAGCCGTTCTCGCCGTTGTAGCCTTCGCCCCACCAGCCGTCGAGCACGCTGAGATTGATGACGCCGTTCAAGCCGGCCTTCTGGCCGGACGTGCCGCTGGCCTCCATCGGGTATTCCGGCGTGTTCAACCACACGTCCACGCCGGTGACGAGTTTGCGCGCCAGCGCCATGTCGTAACCTTCGATGAGGATGATGCGGCCGATGAATTCCGGACGGCGGGCGAATTCGTGGATCACCTGGATCAGATGCTGTCCGGGTAGATCGTTCGGATGGGCCTTGCCGGCGAACATGAACAGCACCGGACGGTTGATATCGTTGAGCAGCCGTTCCAGCCGTTTCGGGTCCGAGAACAGCAGAGTCGCGCGCTTATAGGTGGCAAAGCGGCGCGCGAAACCGAGGGTGAGAATATCGGTCTCGTGCGGCGACAGGAATTGGGTCATGCGGTCGATGAGCGCATCGGAATAGCCGTTGCGCCGGTATTGCAGCGTCACGCGGCGGCGCACGTCTTCCAGCAGTTCCGCCTTCAGCGACTGACGCAAACTCCAGAAGCTGTGATCGGGGATATGATCGATGCGTTCCCAGTAGGCGTCGTTGATGAGTTCGTTGCGCCATTCGCGGCCGAAGCGCATGTCGTAGAGATTCATCCAGTCACGCGCCAGGAAGGTCGGCACGTGCACGCCGTTGGTGACGTGACGGATGGGATTCTCGCGATGCGGAATCTGCGGCCAGATGTAGCTTTCCATCTGCGAGGCGACTTGGCCGTGAATGCGGCTGACGCCGTTGTGGAAGCGTGAGATGCGCAAGGCCAGTGCGGTCTGATTGAAGCCGTTCTGATTGCTGGGGCTGGCGCCGAGTTGGAGGAATTCCTCCATGCTGATACCGAGCTCCGGGATGTAATCGGCGAAGTAGGCGCTGATCAGATTGTGATCGAAAATATCGTGGCCGGCGGCGACCGGGGTATGCGTGGTGAACACCGTGCCGGCGGCGACCATCTCCAATGCCGCGGCGAAATTCATCTGGCCTTTGCGCACCCACTCGCGGCAGCGTTCCAGCACCATGAACGCGGCGTGACCTTCGTTGATATGCCACACCGTCGGCTTCAGACCGAGGGCGCGGATGGCGCGCACGCCGCCGATGCCGAGTACGATCTCCTGCTGAATGCGGGTGGTGATATCGCCGCCGTAGAGCTGATAAGTGATGGCGCGATCGGCGTCCTGGTTTTCCGGCAGGTCGCTGTCGAGCAGGTATAAGGTGATATGACCGGCCGTGGCCTTCCACACCTTGAGCATGACCCGGCGGCCGGGCATGTCGACGAACACATGCACTTCCTGGCCGTTGTCGAGCGTCGCCGGCTTGATGGCCAGGTTGGCGAAATTGGTCGGGGTGTAATGCGCGATCTGATTGCCGTGGCCGTCGATGGTCTGGTTGAAATAACCCTGGCGGTACATCATGCCGACGCCGACGAAGGGGATGCCTAAGTCGCTGGCCGCTTTGCAGTGATCGCCGGCGAGAATGCCGAGGCCGCCGGAATAGATCGGCAAGCTCTCGTGCAGACCGAACTCGGCACAGAAATAGGCGACCAGATCGGTCTCGGGGTCGAGGTATTCCTCGATGCCGGCGCGTAGTTTTTCCTGATGATAGGTGTCGAAGCTCGACAGTGTGCGGTTGTAGTCTTCGAGGAACACGCGGTCCTCGGCGGCATCCTCCAGACGCTGCTGCGCCACGCGACGCAGGAACAGCTTGGGGTTGTGGCCGCTGGTTTCCCACAGGTTGCGGTCGAGGCGGAAGAACAGGCCGCGTACCTGGCGGTCCCAACTGTACATCAGGTCTTCGGCGAGCTCTTGCAGGCGGCTCAGGCGGCCGGGCAGTTTGGGCTGAACCTCGATGGAAAAGCGTGTGCCTACCATAATATCGTTGTCACTCTTGGCGGATGGATTGGGCTGGCGTCAAAGTTTTTGGGCTAGTCGCTTCGAACCCGGAAGAGTGCAGGTTCCATGCCAGTAACCGATGCGCTGAGTCCGCGCGGAGGGAAATAAAAAAATGGTGCCGGGAGCGAGACTCGAACTCGCACACTGTTACCAGCGGTGGATTTTGAGTCCACTGCGTCTACCGATTCCGCCATCCCGGCCTGCTATCCGATCACCATGGCAACCCGGGGATCGGCAAGGGCGCTAGTATAAGCCATCCGAACGGATCGGCAAGCCGCGCTGTGCTACCATGCCGCGCCATGCACCGCAGCGATTTTGCCTTCGCGCTTCCCCCCGAACTGATTGCCCAGGCGCCGCTCGCCGAGCGCGCGGCGAGTCGCTTGTTGTGTCTGGATGCCGAGGGTCGCATCGGTGATCGCGCCTTTCGCGCGTTGGCGGAGCTGCTGCGTCCGGGCGATCTGCTGGTGCTCAACGATACGCGGGTGATCCCGGCGCGGTTGCACGGACACAAGGATAGCGGCGGTCGGATCGAGGTGCTAGTCGAACGGGTGCTGGATAGCCGACGCATCCTCGCCCAGGTGCGTGCCAGCAAGACGCCCCGCGACGGGGCGTGTCTGCACCTGGAAGGCGCCATCGAGGCACATGTGCTGGGACGCGAAGGCGAGTTTTTCGTGCTGGAATTCGCCGGCGAGGACGACGTGCTGACGCAGTTGGAGCGGCACGGGCACATGCCCTTGCCGCCGTATATCACGCGCGCCGATGTGCTTTCCGACCGCGAGCGCTATCAGACCGTGGTCGCGCGCGAACCGGGTGCGGTGGCGGCGCCGACCGCGGGCCTGCATTTCGATGCCGCCCTGCTGGAGTTATTGCGGGCGCGCGGTGTCGAGTGTGCGTATGTGACTTTGCATGTCGGCGCCGGAACGTTCCAACCGTTGCGGGTCGAGCGTCTGGACGCGCATGTCATGCACGCCGAGCGCGTCGACGTGAGTGCCGAAACCTGTGAGCGGATCGCCGCAGCGAAGGCGCGCGGCGGGCGTGTGGGGGCGGTCGGCACGACGGTCGTGCGCAGTCTG
>JACREG010000046.1 GCA_016218375.1 Gammaproteobacteria bacterium | reverse complement strand
GGAATGGCCGAGGCCACGGCCAGCACCTTCTTCGCCGCTTGTTCGGGCGTGAGGCGTTCGCTGACCACGCCCGGACGCGATTCGTTGGCGCAGTCGTACTTGCGATTGCAATAGTTGCACTGGATGTTGCAGGCCGGCGCCACCGCCACATGCATGCGCGCGTAATGGTGATGCGCCTGTTCGCTGTAGCAGGGATGGTTTTTCACCTTCTCCCAGATTTCAGGTGGCATGTCGCCTTGTCCCGCGCCGGAACCGCAACTGGCCTTGCCGCTGCCGCCCGAGGTGCCGCAACCCTTGTGCTCGGCGACCGTCTGCATGAGATGGTCTATTCCGTCCGGTGTCTGCATCCCATCCGTCTGCGTGCCTGTGTGCATGCCGTTCTCCCATGACGCTGCGCATCAATCTTGATTAGGGTTGCTTAGGTGCAGAGCAACGCCCGTGCCAGGAATACAAGCGCGTGAACGTAAAAGGAAAACACGAAATGCAGGAGAATTGCGGCTGTCGCGTTGATTACAAATGTGCGGGGTGATGCGTAAGGCTTGTCGCGAAGCTTACATCCGCTTCATCGGGATATTGTATTTCTTGAGCGCATAACCGATCTGGCGCGGCGTCATATCGAGCAGGCGTGCGGCCTTAGCCTGCACCCAGCCGCATTTCTCCATCGCCCACAGCAGACGCTCGCGTTCGGTGACCGGGGCGGTATCGCCCGCCATAGACGAAACCGGCTCCGGAAAGATGGGGATGATGCGTGCATTGCCGCCGTAATTCTGTAGCGCCAAGGACAAGCACTTGCCCTGCTGACAAGGCAAGTCGAGGTCATGGATCACCTCGCCCTGCGTCATGGTGGCGGTGCGTTCGACGCAGTTTTCCAACTCGCGCACATTGCCCGGCCAGTGGCAATTGAGCATCACCTGCATGGCCTCCGGACTCAGTATCAGCCGGCGATTATTGTCGCTGTTGAAGCGTTCCAGAATATGCTCGACCAGAAGCGGGATATCCTCGCGGCGTTCGCGCAGCGGCGGCAGGAAAATGCTCACCACATTGAGGCGGTAATACAAGTCCGCGCGGAACGTGCCGGCGGCCACGGCCTCTTCGAGATTGCGGTTGGTGGCGGCGATAATACGCACATCCACTCGAAGTGGACGGTTGCCGCCGACGCGTTCGAACTCGCGCTCTTGAAGCACGCGCAGCAACTTGGTCTGGAAGGCCAGCGAAATCTCGCCGATCTCGTCCAGGAACAGCGTACCCTTGTGGGCCAACTCGAAACGCCCCTTGCGTTCGTGCAGGGCACCGGTGAACGCACCCTTCTCGTGGCCGAACAATTCGCTTTCCAACAGCGTTTCGGTGAGCGCGGCGCAGATCACGCGCACGAACGCCTCGTCCTTGCGCGGACTGAGCAGGTGAATGGCCCGCGCGATGACTTCCTTGCCGGTGCCGGATTCGCCGCGCAACAACACGGTGGAACGCCCCGGCGCGGCTTGATGCACCTCGGCGAACACCTCCTGCATGCGTTTGCTGACGCCGATGACGTTGTCGATGTGGAACTTGCTCTTGAGTTCTTTCTGCAAGCGCGATTTCTCGCGCAGCAGCTCCTCGCGCTCGGCCGCGACGTTGCGGTGCAGGCGCACCGTCTGGCCGATCAGATTGGCGGCCATGGTGAGGAAGCGCACATCGCGTTCGAAATTCAGCGGTCCGGAATCCACCTCGCGGTCGACGCTGAGCACGCCGACGCAACTGCGTCCGACCTTGATCGGCACGCCCACGAAGGCAATCACGCCGCCGCCGGTTTCCAGATCGCGCGCGCCGGTACGGTTGAGAAACAAGGGTTCCTTGGAGACGTCCGGCACCACGACCGAAGAGCCGGTCTTCATAATGTGTCCGGTCACGCCCTCGCCGATGCGAAAACGACCGCGGCCGATTTCCTCGCGCGACAGGCCGGATGCACCAACGACGTGCAGCTCGCCGGTATCCTGCACCAAACTAATCATGGCGCGGCGCATCTGTAGGTGCGACGACAAGACTCCGAGAACACCGCCGATGGTCTTGTGCAGATCCAGGGACGAACTCAGTATCTTGCTGATCTCATAGATGGCACTGAGCTCGATGCTTTCCGGATCGGCCTGTGCGGTTACCTTCTTGCGCGCGCTGTTCACTACTCGGCCCGTCCTACATTCAAGCTGCTCGTACCTCATCGTCAGCAAGTTGCATACCAATCGTCTCGGGGTGGGTAACAGATAAAGGCATAACACTGCGTAGCCCGGATGAAGCGAAGCGCAATCCGGGGGAACAGCGCTGTTTCCCTGGATTGCGCCCCGAACAGATAGGCGGCCTTCATCCAGGCTACGGGTAAGCGGCACTATTGATTTATGTCGTGTTCGAGACACGGCCACGCACGACTTGTGCGGAAGGCGACACGCCGTTGTGTATCGCGCAGACTCATCAATCGCGTAGCACACCGAGCAAAACAACCGCTTAGCGCAATCGCGCACACTGGCATGGGAATTGAAGAAGCCGTTCGTTAGGCAATACAACGACGGTGCACGATCATGCGCAACAAACCTGTCTATCTCGACTATGCCGCGACCACGCCGGTGGACCCGCGCGTCGTGCAGAAGATGCTGCCTTATCTCACCGAACACTTCGGCAATCCGGCCAGCCGTTCGCATGTCTACGGCTGGCGCACGGAAGAAGCGGTGGAAGTCGCGCGCGAGCAGGTTGCGGGTCTGGTCAACTGCGATCCGAAGGAAATCGTCTGGACCTCCGGCGCCACCGAATCCAACAACCTCGCCATCAAGGGCGCGGCGCATTTCTACAAGGCGCGCGGCCGGCATCTCATCACACTCAGCACCGAACACAAGTCGGTGCTCGACACCTTGCGTCAACTGGAACGCGAAGGTTTCGAAGTCAGTTATCTGGACCCCGAGCCCAGCGGCCTGCTGAATCTTGACACCCTGCGCGCCGCCATCCGCCCGGACACCATCCTCGCCTCGGTCATGTTCGTGAACAACGAAATCGGCGTGATTCAGGATATCGCGGCCCTCGGCGCGCTGTGCCGCGAGCAGGACGTGCTGTTGCATGTGGACGCCGCGCAGGCGACCGGCAAGGTCGACATCGACCTGCACAAGCTCGCCGTGGATTTCATGTCGTTCTCGGCGCACAAGACCTACGGACCCAAGGGCATCGGCGCCCTGTATGTGCGGCGCAAGCCACGCGTGCGCGTCGAAGCGCAAATCCACGGCGGCGGTCACGAGCGCGGCATGCGCTCCGGCACCCTACCCACCCACCAGATCGTCGCCATGGGCGAAGCCTATCGCATCGCACGGACGGAAATGGCCGCCGAGGGCGAACGCTTGCGCGCATTGCACGACCGGCTGCTGCGCGGCTTGAGTCAGATCGAGGAAATTCATGTCAACGGCGATCTTAATCAACGCGTGCCGCACAATCTGAATGTGAGCTTCGCCTATGTCGAGGGTGAATCACTGATGATGGCGATCAAGGACATCGCAGTGTCCAGCGGCTCGGCCTGCACCTCGTCGAGTCTGGAACCGTCCTATGTGCTGCGCGCGCTCGGCATGAGCGACGAACTCGCGCACAGCTCCATTCGTTTCAGTCTGGGTCGTTTCACCACCGCGGACGAAATAGATTTCACGCTCGGACTCATCAAGGACAAGGTGGAACGCCTGCGCGAACTCTCGCCGCTCTGGGATATGTATCGGGAAGGAATCGACATGAACACCGTGAAATGGGCGGCGCATTAATCAAGAGGATAAACACATGGCCTACAGCGAACAAGTTCTTGACCACTACGAAAACCCGCGCAACGTCGGCACCCTGGACAAGGATGCCGACGATGTCGGCACCGGCATGGTCGGCGCACCGGCCTGCGGCGACGTGCTCAAGTTGCAGATCAAAGTCGACAAGAACGGCATCATCGAAGAGGCGCGCTTCAAGGCCTACGGCTGCGGTTCGGCGATCGCGTCGAGCTCGCTGGTGACGGAGCTGGTCAAGGGCAAGACCCTGGACGAAGCGCTCGCCATCAAGAACAGCGATATCGCTGACGAACTCGCCCTGCCGCCGGTCAAGATCCATTGCTCGGTGCTGGCCGAGGATGCCATCAAGGCGGCGGTGGCGGATTATCACGCCAAGCAGTCGGCCGCCGCCGAATGTAGGGTGGGTTAGCGTATTTTGCGTAACCCACCAAGCGTTGCGAAGCAACACAACACTTTTGTTTAGGGTGTGCCTAACGGCACGGTTGGTGGGTTACGGCGCAGACAACGCACCTAACCCACCCTACATTCGGACTTAAGCAAGCGCCCCATTTCTTCGACCGGGAGACACACCATGGATTATTTTTCACCCGACACCGCTGCTCCGCTGCTGTTCACCTCCAGCGCCGCCGGCAAGGTACGCATGCTGATCGAGGAAGAGGACAACCCCAATCTCAAACTGCGCGTGTTCGTCTCCGGCGGCGGTTGCTCCGGTTTTCAATACGGCTTCAACTTCGACGAGGACGCCGCGCCGGACGACACCGTGGTGGTGACCGACGGCGTGACTCTGCTCGTCGATCCCATGAGCTTTCAATATCTGATCGGCGCGGAGATCGATTATCAGGAAGGCCTGGACGGCTCGCGCTTCGTCATCAAGAACCCCAACGCGACCACCACCTGTGGTTGCGGCAGTTCATTTTCGGTCTGAACGGAGCGCAGCCATGGCCGTCACACTCACCGAAACCGCCGCCGCGCATGTGCGCAAGGCCCTCGACAAACGCGGCAAGGGCATCGGCCTGCGGCTGGGCGTGCGCACCAGCGGCTGCTCGGGCCTGTCCTACACCCTAGAATTCGCCGACGACGTACAGCCCGGGGAACAGCAGTTCGACAACCACGGCGTGCTGTTGCTGGTGGATGCCAAGAGTCTCGCCATCCTCGACGGCACCGAACTGGATTTCGTGCGCGAAGGTTTGAACGAAGGCTTCAAGTTCAACAACCCGAACGCCAAGGCCGAATGCGGCTGCGGGGAAAGCTTCAACGTATGAGGGACTTCAAGCGGTCAGAGTCGAATGGCACCTACTTAAGCCCACTCTCACCGGCACCGGCTGCCGGCGGGTCGATCCCTGAAGCCGACTAGCGCAGCTCGGAGGC
>JACREG010000045.1 GCA_016218375.1 Gammaproteobacteria bacterium | reverse complement strand
CGCGGCGGTTCCGGCAATGCCGAACAACTCACCGACAGCGGCACATCGTCGATGAGCATCTTGGCGATGTTCTCGGGAAACTCGATGAAGGTCGCGCCGGTCTTTTCGGTCTGCGCTAGTTTGAAGGCCTTGCGCACGACTTCGGGGATGACGTTCGGCGTGAGCAAGCGCGAGGAATATTTGGTGATCGGCTGGAACATCAGTTCCAGATCCAACACCTGATGCGATTCCTTGTGCAGACGCGAGGTCGCGGCTTGGCCGGCGATGGCCACCAGCGGCGCGTGGTCCATGTTGGCATCCGCCACGCCGGTGACCAGGTTGGTCGCGCCGGGACCGAGCGTGGCCAGACACACACCGGCGCGGCCAGTGAGCCGGCCATAGACATCGGCCATGAAGGCCGCGCCCTGTTCGTGCCGACAGGTGACGAAGCGGATGGACGAATCCAACAGCGCGTCCATGAGATCGAGGTTTTCCTCGCCGGGTACACCGAAGATGTATTCGACGCCCTCGTTCTCCAGACACTTGATAAAGAGTTCCGCGGCTCTCATGGTTTCCGCGCGGCACGCTCCTGCGCGATCAGCCGGTCGGCCGCTTTGAGCATGCCCTCGGCACTGCCGGCTTCGCTGGCCGAAGTGCGGTACTTGCCGTTGATGACCAGCGTGGGCACACCATTGATGCCGTATTTTACGGTCATCTGCTTCGCGCGGTTGAGCTTGGCGGCGACACTGAAGGAGTTATAGGCATCGCGGAACTGTTTCTCGTCGACACCCTGGGCAACGAACACCTTCGCCACGGCATCTTCCGTTTCCAGCGTCTGCTTCTCCTCATGGAGGGCCTTGAACAGGGCACCATGCAGCTTGTCGAGCACGCCCAGCATTTCGGCGACAAAATAGGCGCGCGCCAGCGGCTCCCACGTCGGCCGGAACACCACGGGGATGCTGATAAACGTCACGTCTTTCGCCTGCGCAGCGATCCATGTGTGCAGTTGCGGATCGAAGTGGTAGCAGTGCGGACAGGCATACGAGAACATTTCCACGACTTCGATCTTGCTCGGATCGCCGGTCGGTTGCGGCGCGGCCAGTTCGACATAATCCTCGGCGTGCAACGGTGCCGCCAAAAAGGCCAAACCCAAGGCCATCGCACCTACCTTCAACAGACGTTTCATTCTCATCCCTCTTGGTTGGTTATACCGCGCTTTAATTACAGCTCTCCATACGAATGCAGACCGGACAGGAACATGTTCACGCCCAGGAAGGCAAACAGCGTCACGAACAAACCGATGACGGCCCACCACGCCATCGGCGTACCGCGCCAGCCTTTGGTCATGCGCATATGCAGCCAGGCGGCGTAGTTCAGCCAGACGATCAGCGCCCAGGTTTCCTTCGGGTCCCAGGACCAATAACCGCCCCAGGCCTCGGCCGCCCACAGCGCGCCGAGAATAGTGGCGACGGTAAAGAAGGCGAAACCCAGCGCGATGGCCTTGTACATCACATCGTCCAGCACCTCCAACGCGGGCAAGCGGCTGTCGACCACCGCGCCACCGGCACGTCGATCCTGGCGATAGCGAAGCAGATAAGCGATGCCGACCATCGCCGCCAGCGCGAAGGCGCCGTAGCCGATGAAGTTGGCCGGCACGTGAATCTTCATCCAATAACTCTTGAGTGCCGGCACCAGCGGTTGAATCTCGCTCGCGCCGCGGTCGAAGGTGTACCACAGCAGGAAACCCACCGCCGCCGAAATCACCAGCAACACGAAACCGCCCAACGCGCGGGTGCGATAGCGGCCTTCGTAGAACAGATACAGCAGCGCCGTGATGATGGAGAACAGGATGAAGACTTCATAGAGATTGCTGACCGGAATGTGGCCGACATCCGGACTGATGAGATAAGACTCGCGCCAGCGCACCATCAAGCCGACCAAGCCCATCGTCGTCGCCGACCAGGTGATTGCGCTCGCCACCTTGCCGGTGAATTCCGAACGCGTGGCCAGGGCGAAGAAGTAGGCGGCCGTGGCCAGCACATACAGAGCGCTCATCCACATGACCGCCGACTGACTGGCGATCAGGTATTTGAGGAAGAAGTTGCTCTCGGCGGCACCCAGGCTGCTGCCGTACAGGCCGATCGCCGCCAGGCTCAGGCCCGCCACCGCGAGCGTCAACGGCCGCATCGGTTTCCAGGCCCAGCCCAGCCCGATCAGCGCCGGCGTGGTGCCGGCCAGGATGGCGACCTCGAAACTGTCCATGAGATCGGCATAGTGCGCGTAGGTATACACCGCGCCGGCCAACGCCAGCAGCGCCCATAACCAATCGAACATGTTCAATCGCTGCCACAGGGCGCGGTCGTCGAACTGTTCCAGCATGTTGTGTTGGGTTACCGACATGGCATTCACCTCACTCTAGCGGCGGCGCAGGTCTGCGGCGCCGGGGAAAGTCTACCGCAGCGCACTGAACTCAACCTGAACGTCCCGTTGAACCCAACTGCCCGTCCAGCGCCTGCGCCAACCGTTCGAACTCGACGCGGAAATCGCGCTGGTCGCGATTGCCCGACCCGGCGAACAGCAATTCGGTGCCGGCCGCGCCCTCGCGCAACCAGAACCACAGGCGGCGATGGTTGATATAGAACATCACGAACACGCCGGCGGTCAGCAGCGCAAAGCCCAGGTAGACGACATTCTTGCCGGGCGCCCGCGCGATTTGCAACCCGGAAGCCTGGACATGCTCGAAAGAGTTTAGTTCCAGGAAAAACGGCGATCCATACTGGGGCAACACGGCCAGCGCGTTGATGGCGTCGTCGTAGAATTGGCCGTCGCGCGCGCTGACACCGGCGGCGGTATCGACGCCCTCTGCCTTCAGCACATCGAGATACAGCGTGTTGAGGATATTGCGCAGGACTTTCAGGTAGGCGTCCAGCACCTGGGCGCGCTGCGCCTCCGGCACACTCTGTTTGACCTGGGCGTCGATGGCCTCGAAGCCGCCGCGCGCGAACAAATCCACCAACCGCTGCATGGTGGTGGCGACTTCCTGGATCAGATTCGGATTGTCCAGCTTCACATCACCGAACGTGCGGCGGGTGGTTTCCAACGCGAGTTCGGCCACGCGCGGCGCGTTGCGCAACAGCGCATTGAAGCGCATAAACCGTTCCAGCGTGCCTTGGGCATCGGCCGGCAGGTGCAGATAGAAGAACGGGTCCGACACCTGGCTGCGCATGCCGCTCAGAAAAAACGACCGCCCTTCGAATTCGATGGGCGTCATGTAGTTTTCATATTCGCGCGCCTCGCCCTCGGCGTTGCGTACCTTGAAGGTGAAATTCGGCCCGTAGTTGCGGAAACGTTTTTTCGAACCCTCTTCCGCCGGATTGATGTTGAACAACCGGAAGTCGTCCAACTCCAGCGTCATCGGTCCCTGCGGCGTGTCGACCTTGAGCCGCTCGAACACCGCGCTTTTGACCGCCTGCGTCTCGATCTTGTCCCGGCCCAGACTCCAGGCCTTGAGCTGCATGCGTGTGCCACCGTCGTTGAAGCTGGACTGATAGATGGCGTAACCCTTGTAGAGCAGCGGATGATTCACCGCGATGGTGGTCGCCAGCGGCTTGCCATTCGGATCACCGGGTTCGGTGATGACCAGATCGCTTTCGAAGGATTTGGGCTGGCCGGTTTCGTAATGTTCGATGCGAAAATCTTTCAGCTCGATTTTGAACGGCAGCGGTTGCACCAAATAGCCGTCGCGCAATTGCAGGAAGGCGATGTTGGCCGCCGAACCTTCCGGTATGGTGATGCTGCCGCGGAAGGAGGGATTCTTGACTGACAGCCAGGATTCGCGCGGCACCTCGGCGGCGGGGATATCGCGTGTTTCGATCTTGATCTGGCCGCCCATTTCCTTGAGCTTGAGCGGCAGGTTGCCATCGAGCAGACCGCCGACGCAAATCACGACGATGGCGGCGTGGGTGAACAGATAACCCAAACGATTGGCCGCGCCGCTCATGGCCGCGACCACCCGATGATCGCCGTGATCCTTGCAGCGCACCCGATAACCCTTGGCGCGCGCAAACGCGCTTACCTGCTGCTCGACCTCGGCGAGGGGCAGCGCCAGTGTCCATTCCCGGCGCACATGAAAGGCGCGCAACGATGACTCTTGCACGTTCAAGCGGAAGCTGCGCATGTCGCGCAACATGTGCGGCACGTTGCGGTAAATGCACACGCTGGTGGAAATCACCAGGAACGTCAGGATCAGCAGAAACCAGCCGGCGCTGTAGACGTCGTATAAGCCGAGCGACTTGAAGGCCTCGAACCAGAACGGTCCGAACTTCACGATGTAGTTCTGATAGGCCTCGTTCTGCTTGAGCACCGTGCCGACGATGGAGGCCACCGCCACCGCCACCAGCAAGGTGATGGCAAGATTCATCGAGCCCAGAAATTCCAGCAGCACGCTGCTGCGGGTCGGCAAACGGGGTTGGGTATGACTGACTGTGCTCACGCGCGGGAAACCTCAGGCAACGGCCGCCATTGTACACCCTGGCCGGCGCCGCCCCTTGCCAAAACCCCCTGCCTAAAAACTAAAGGGTGGCACGGAGGCCACCCTTTGTAGGATCGACACGCGTCGGATCGACCCGGTCTTAATGCAGACCTTCGATGTAGGAGGCCACTGCCTTCATCTCGTCGTCGGTCATGCGCGCGGCGATGTTCTGCATCATCTTGCCGGCGTCGTTGGCGCGTTCGCCGGAGCGGAAGGTCTTCAACTGATTGACGGTATACGCCGCATGCTGGCCGGACCGGCGCGGGAAATTGGCCGGCGGGTTGCCCATGCCGCTCGGGCCTTGGCAGCCCTTGCAGGCCGCGACGCCGGTGGTGGCGTTGCCGCCGCGGAACAGCTTCTCGCCGGCCGCGACCAGGGCCGGATCGGCCTTGCCGCCGTTCTGGGTCTGGCTGGAGAAATAGGCGGCGATGTCGGCCATGTCCTGCTCGGACAGCCCGGCGGCCATCGGCGCCATCATGGCATTGTTGCGGTCGCCGGCCTTGAAGTTGGTGAGCTGCTTGACCAGGTACTGGGCATGCTGACTGGACAGTTTCGGCCATTCGGGATTGGCGCTGTTGCCGTCGGCACCGTGGCAGCCCGCACAGGCGGCAGCCTTGGTCTTGCCGGCCGTGGCGTCGCCCGCGGCCAGGGTCGAGGTGGCGGCCAGTGCCGCGGAAATGGAGAAAATCGCTGCAAAAACAAACCGGTTGTTCATGTTGAAACCAACTCCTGTTGCCTTTTTTGCCCTG
>JACREG010000002.1 GCA_016218375.1 Gammaproteobacteria bacterium | reverse complement strand
TCCCAAGGTCTTCGAGCATGTCGGGATCGACAACGAAAAATATATCGGCTTCGCCTTCGGCATGGGTGTCGAACGCTTGGCCATGCTGCGTTATGGCGTGAACGATCTGCGACTGTTCTTCGAGAACGATCTGCGATTCCTGCGGCAATTCAGGTAAACAAAGGAGCGGCAGGCATCAGGACACACGAACCGGGTCGACGCATGACTTGTCTCTTGTCTCTTGCATCTTGTATTTGAACTTATGAAATTCAGTGAAAACTGGTTGCGCGAATGGGTGAATCCAAACGTCTCCACGGATGAGCTGGCCGCTCAATTGACTATGGCGGGCCTGGAGGTGGACGCGGTTGAAGCGGCGGCGGGCGCATTTGCCGGTGTGGTCGTGGCTGCCGTGCTCGACGTGGTTCCGCACCCGGACGCCGATAAATTGCGGGTATGCCAAGTGGATGCCGGCACCGGCGAGACCTTGCAGATCGTTTGTGGTGCGCCGAATGTGTGTGCTGGAATGAAAGTGCCGGCGGCGTTGGTAGGCGCGGTACTGCCCGGCGATCTGAAAATCAAGAAGGCGAAACTTCGCGGCGTCGAATCCAGTGGCATGCTCTGTTCGGCGCGCGAATTGGGGCTTGCCGACGATCATGCGGGCCTTATGGCGTTGCCGGCCAACGCGCCCATCGGTGCCGACATCCGCGGCTACCTGAATCTGAACGACGCGATCATCGAAGTGGATTTCACGCCGAACCGTGGCGATTGTCTGGGCGTTGCGGGTCTCGCGCGTGAAATCGCGGTGTTGAACCGTGCCACGGTGACTGCACCGGCGCAGATTGCCATCCAACCTGGCATAGCCGATCAGTTTCCGATTCGGGTAGTGGCGCCCGAGGCATGCCCACGTTATCTGGGGCGTGTGATTCGTGGTATCGATCCGCAGGCGATAACACCGCTGTGGATGCGCGAGAAATTGCGTCGTGGCGGTATTCGCAGTCTCGGCCCGCTTGTGGATGTGACCAATTACATCCTGCTCGAACTCGGTCAGCCGATGCACGCCTTCGATCTGGCACGACTGCATGAGCATATCGAAGTGCGTTATGCGCGCGCCGGTGAGGCGATGCGATTGCTGGGCGGTCGTGACATCACGTTGGATAGCGAAACCTTGGTGATCGCCGATGCTTCCAAGGTTCTGGCCATCGCCGGCGTCATGGGCGGTGATGAAACCGGGGTTGGCGAGACCACCCGCGATCTGTTCCTGGAGTGCGCGTTTTTCGCGCCGGACGTGCTGGCGGGACGGGCTCGTCGCTATGGTCTGCAAACGGATTCTTCGTATCGCTTCGAGCGCGGCGTCGATTTCAATCTACAGCGACACGCCATGGAGCGAGCGACCGAACTCTTGCTGGAGTTGGTCGGTGGTACGCCTGGGCCCATCACGGAAGTTTGTCATGCCGAGCAACTGCCCAAGCGAGCCGCGATTCGATTGCGTCATACCCGGGTACGGCGGTTGCTCGGTATCGATCTGCCGAATAGTGAAATCGAAGATATCCTGAATCGTCTCGGTGCGGATTTGCAGCCGATAGCGGACGGTTGGGAGGTTGTACCGCCGTCATATCGCTTCGATATGGCGTTGGAAGCAGACTTGATTGAGGACATCGGCCGGATTCATGGTTACAACCGTTTGCCGAGCACCCGCCCGAAAGCGGCAATGCAGGGTTTGGCGAAGCCTGAAGAGCGGGTTGGTATTGCGCAGTGGCGTGAAATTCTCGTCCAACGCGGCTATCAGGAAGCGATTACCTACAGCTTCGTAGAGCCGGGGCTGCAAGCGGTGATCGACCCGCACGGTACCCCGGTCACGCTGGCCAATCCGATTTCGTCGGAGATGTCGGTCATGCGCACCAGCCTTTGGCCGGGACTGCTGAAAACTGCCCAACACAATCTAAACCGCCAACAAGCGCGTATTCGCTTGTTTGAGTATGGCCTCACCTATGTTTCTCAACATAATGATTTAAAACAAGAGTACTATGTTTCGGGTTTGGCGTGCGGGAGCCGTTTACCGGAACAGTGGGGTGTTGCAGCAGCCGAATTGGATTTCTTCGATATCAAGGCGGATGTCGAAGCGCTGCTGATGGCTGGGGGCTGTGCGGGCGAATTCCAGTTTATCTCCGGGCAACATGCTGCCCTGCATCCTGGGCAAACGGCCTGCATCCAGCGCCAGGGTTTGCCCGTTGGTTGGCTGGGAATGATCCACCCGGAACTGGCCAAGTTGTTGGAAATTCCCGAAGCTACTTTCATCTTCGAAATTGCTTCGAAGGGCTTTGAAATCGGAAGCTTGCCAGTCTTTCAAGAGATTTCACGTTACCCAGCGATCCGGCGCGATCTGGCCTTTATTCTGCCGCAGTCCGTGGTGGCAGCGGATATTTATTCGAGCGTTCGCGCGGCTGCCGGCCCGCTATTGCAGGACCTGAGCCTGTTCGACCTGTACCAAGGTAAGGCTATAGAATCGGGACGAAAAAGCATTGCTTTAGGGTTGATTCTACAGGATTCGTCCCGCACACTTACCGAACAGGATGTTGAGGCAGTCCTGGTTCAAGTACAGACCGCTCTGAACGCTAAGTTTGGAGCAACCTTAAGGGAGTAAACCGAATTATGGCGCTGACCAAGGCGGAACTGGCCGAAAAATTGTTCGAAGAACTGGGCCTGAACAAACGCGAGGCTAAGGAAC
>JACREG010000047.1 GCA_016218375.1 Gammaproteobacteria bacterium | reverse complement strand
TCGGTACCGATCACGGCGATGCCTTCGTCGCCCAGATCGCTGGTCGCCCACACTGGACCGAACTTGGGATCGTTGAAGTTGGCGCCGCGACCCGGATGCGGAATTGCACCCACATCGACCAACGCCTCCAACTCACCCTCCTTGGAATCCACCACGGCGATCTTGTTGGACTTGTTGGCGGCGGTGATGAAATACCGCTGCGTGGAGTCCCAACCGCCGTCGTGCAGGAAGCGGGCGGCGCCGATTTCGGTCATCTTGAGGTTGTCGATATCCTCGTAGTTGACCATGAGAATCTTGCCGGTCTCCTTCACGTTGACGATGAATTCGGGATGCTCGTGCGAGGCCACGATGGCGGCCACGCGCGGTTCCGGATGGTATTCCTGCGTATCGACCGTCATGCCGCGCGTCGACACGATTTTCTTCGGCTCCAGCGTATCGCCGTCCATGATGACGAACTGCGGCGGCCAGTAGGTACCGGCAATCGCGTATTTGTCTTCATAACCTTTGTACTTGGAGGTCTCGACCGAACGCGCTTCCAGGCCGACCTTGATGACGGCGACGTTGGCCGGCTCTTTCATCCACAGATCGATCAGATTGATCTGCGCATCGCGGCCGATGACGAACAGATAGCGACCGGACGCCGACATGCGCGAGATATGCACCGCATAGCCGGTCTCGATGGTGGTGACGATTTCCTTGCTGTCGCCGTCGATCAACGCAATCTTGCCATCGTCACGCAACGTGACCGAGAACAGGTTGCTCAGATTGAGATCGTTCTGCTGTTTCTTCGGCCGCTGGTCCGGTGGCACCAACACCTTCCAGCTCGCCTTCATGTCCGCCAGGCTGTATTCCGGCGGGGTCGGCGGTTCGTGTTGGAGAAAGCGCGCCATCAGATCCACATCGGCCTCGGTCAACTGGCCGGAGGTTCCCCAGTTGGGCATGCCCGCCGGCGACCCGAAATTGATAAAAGCTTTGAGGTACTCGGTGCCCTTCGGCAGCGTGATGTCCGTGGTCAACGGCTTGCCGGTCGCGCCCTTGCGCAACACGCCATGGCAACCCGCGCAACGCTCGAAATAAATCTGCTTGGCCTTGGTGAATTCGGCATCGGTCAATGCGGGGGCTTTCGGCGAAGCGACATCTTTCGCCTCTTCGGCCGTGATCGGCACCGGCGCGCCCTTGTAACGCATTTCGCTTTCCGGTGTGCCCGGATGTTCGCCACTGGCCGCCTGCGCGGCAACGGGCCCCAACGCGAGGGTCATGGCGGCGACGAGCGTCAACAGACGCGCGCGGTGGGTTTTACGCTCTTTCATGGTATTGCTCCTTATCCAGGTGGTGAGAAGGCACAGCCTGATGCGTGTTTTAGTCCTTTGCCTGTCGTATACGCCTTGATGTAGATCAACGGTAAAAAATATGGTTTTTACCTGTCAATCCTTTGTCAATGTGTCCTGGTCCTGCTCCACGACCGATTCTTCGCTTTTATCCATGGCACGGAAGCTCAGTACCATTTCTTCCGCCAGCTCGCGTGCGCGCACGCCCTTCTCGCGGCGCTTGCGCCGCTGCGTCAACGGTGGGCATTTGCGTTCGTTCCAATACGTCACCTGACAGTCCAGGCAATAATGACATTCGTTGGCGTTGATCTCGCCCGTCGCGCTGATGGCGCGTACTTCGCATTCGTTGGCGCAGATCTGACACGGTTTGCCACACTCCTTGCGTCGGCGTAACCAATCGAACAGACGTTGGCGCGCGGGTATCGCCAGCGCGGCACCGAGCGGGCAGAGATATTTGCAGTAGAACTTGCGATTCGCCGCGGAAACCGCCAACAGTGCGACGGCATACACGACATACGCCCATTCACGCTGAAAGCGCAGGGTCATCGCCGTCTTGAACGGCTCGACCTCGGCATAGCGTTCGGCACTCTCCAAGGATTGCAGCGATATACCGAAAAGTAGCAGCAGAATGACATATTTCAATGCCCAGAGGCGCTCGTGCACGACCTCCGGGAACTCCCGTTGGCGCACGCCCAGCTTGCGCCCCGCTTGATTGATAAGTTCCTGCAAGGCACCGAACGGACACAGCCAGCCGCAGTATACGCCGCGCCCCCACAGCAACAACGTGATGGCGACGAAGCCCCAGAGGATGAACATCAACGGATCGATGAGAAAGGTTTCCCAGCGGAAATCGTGCGTCAGCGCGTGGACGAAGGTGAGCACGTTAATGACCGACAATTGCGCCAGCGCATACCAGCCGATGAAGACGACGGTAAACACCAGATAGCCATCGCGCACATACAGCAACAGATGCGGATGTTGCGCCAGCCAATCCTGAAACAGCAGGATCAGCGTCAAGACGATCAACGCGGTGACCAGCACGCCGATGCGGAACATACGTTCGCGCCACACCAGGCGCCAGATGGATAGACTGTCGTCGCTGTGTATCGACACCTGCGGCTGCACTGTACCGCTCAAAAGACCGCGTGCGGCCGCGACCTTCTGCAAGGTCTTGCTGATGGTCTGATTGACGACCATGACGGTGATGGTCGCGCCGGTGATGGCATCGACGGTCGCATAGCCTTCGCGCGCGGCGCCGCCGACCTTGATGCGGTCACCGGCGTTGATGCCCCGGTATTGCTCCACATAGGCAGCCAACTGCGCCTCGGAGACACCGGCGAGCAGGATCGGCTCTTCATGATGCACGATGCGCACGCCGACGATGGTGCCGGTCATGTCCAGGGCGACCAGCGTGCTGATGGGTTTTCCGGAATAGGCGGGGATCGGCAGGATTTGATCGGTGAGATACACATAACCGATCACCGCGCCCTGCGCTAACACCGGCGCGGCGCGCGGCTCGCCGCCAAACGGTCCGAACTGTTCCGCCTGCGGGAAGAATTCCCGCACCAGCGGATACAGTCGCTCGATCTCGGCATCCGGTGCGGGTACGGGTGCGGGCGC
>JACREG010000048.1 GCA_016218375.1 Gammaproteobacteria bacterium | reverse complement strand
TGTTGAAAATCGCCAAAGAACCGATCTCCATGGAAACACCCATCGGCGACGACGAAGATTCGCATCTGGGCGATTTCATCGAAGACAACAGCATCATGTCGCCCGTGGATGCCGCCGCCGTCGAAGGACTGCGCGAAGCGACTCAAATGGTGCTCGCAGGCCTCACCCCGCGTGAAGCGAAGGTGCTGCGCATGCGTTTCGGTATCGACATGAACACCGACCACACGCTGGAAGAAGTCGGCAAGCAGTTCGACGTGACCCGCGAGCGTATCCGCCAGATCGAGGCCAAGGCCCTGCGCAAGCTGCGTCACCCCTCGCGCTCGGAAACGCTGCGCAGCTTCCTGGAAATCGAAAACACCTGATTGCGGGATAACCGTCATCCGTCAGTTTCGGCTGGCGGGTGACGCCGCTGCCCGACCTCTTTATACTCCCGCCCTTCCGGGCCTGTAGCTCAGTTGGTTAGAGCAGGGGACTCATAATCCCTTGGTCCTCGGTTCGAGTCCGAGCGGGCCCACCAACTACTGCCCCCTTGTAGCCCAGGCCGACACCTTTTTAGGCTGGACCATCGGGAATTCACCCTGCCGATCTGCAACAAAATCGCTAAGTCCCCGATCTGGTTGGATACCCCTATAAAGCCGGCCGGGGGGATCGTCGAGGATTCTTATTCACAAGGTTTCGTCAAAATTATGGCCCGCGTATAGCAGCCGGAGAAATTGCCAGCCACTCCGGCCACCAGCATTCAACACGATGAAATATATATGAATAATTCTCAGGTCATAAAATGGTCATTTTGAGAGCACCCCAACAATGACGCGGCTTAGACTGAGTTGACCCCAAACACTCCACACAGTTATCCACATGTTTTGTGGATAACACCCGCCGACGCTAAGCCCGCACTGGCATAATCGCAACACATCCAAGCCGCCGCCCACCATGCCTTTGATCGCACTCCGCAACGTCCTGCTCGACTACGGTGGACAGCCGCTCCTCGATGGCGTCGACCTCAGCCTGGAACCGGGCGAGCGCGTCTGTCTGATCGGCCGCAACGGCACCGGCAAGTCGACCTTGCTGAAACTGATCGCCGGCGAAATTGCCGCCGACGCCGGCAACATCGACCGCCGTCAGGGACTGCGGTGCGCCCGTCTCACCCAGGACGTGCCCGCCGATCTGCGCGGCAACCTGTTCGATGTCGTGGCCGGCGGGCTCGGCGAAATCGCGCCTATGTTGTCGCGCTACCACGCCGCCAGTCTGGCCGTCGCCCATGACGCGACACCCGCCGCCTTGAGCGAACTCGAACATGCCCAGCACGCATTGGAAAGCCGCGACGGCTGGCAATGGGAGCAGCGCGTCGAGGCGACGCTGTCGCGCCTGCAACTCGATCCCGACCTGGAATTCGCCGACCTCTCCGGCGGCCTCAAACGCCGCGCCCTGCTCGCACGCGTCCTGGTCACCGACCCCGAACTGCTGCTGCTCGACGAACCGACCAACCATCTGGATCTCGCCGCCATCGCTTGGCTGGAGGAATTCCTGCTCGGCTACACCGGCACGCTGTTGTTCATCACCCACGACCGCGCCTTTCTGCAACGGCTGGCCACCCGCATTCTCGAACTCGACCGCGGTCGACTCACCAGTTGGGAATGCGATTACGCCACTTATCTCGAACGCAAGCAGGCCGCGCTGGATGCGGAGTCGCAACAGAATGCGCTGTTCGACAAAAAACTTTCGCAGGAAGAGGCGTGGATACGCCAAGGCATCAAGGCCAGGCGCACCCGCAACGAAGGCCGCGTGCGTGCCTTGAAGGCGCTGCGCGAAGAACGCCGCGCGCGCCGCGAACGCTCGGGCACCGCCAATCTACAGATACAAGATACCGACCGCTCCGGAAAACTGGTCGCCGAAGTCGAGAACATCGGCTACGCCTGGAACGACAAGCCCATCGTGCGCGATTTTTCCACCACGCTGATGCGTGGCGACAAGATCGGCATCATCGGCCCCAACGGCTTCGGCAAAACCACCCTGTTACGACTGCTGCTGGGCGAACTCGCGCCGCAAAGCGGCCAGGTACGTCTGGGCACCAAACTCGAAGTCGCCTACTTCGATCAGCAACGCAGCGACATCGATCCCAACAAAAGCGTGCTGGACAATCTCGCCCAGGGCCGCGAAGTCATCACCATCAACGGCCAGAATCGCCATGTCATTTCCTATCTCCAGGATTTTCTGTTCGCACCCGACCGCATCCGCCAACCCGCGGGCACGCTGTCCGGCGGCGAACGCAATCGCTTATTGCTCGCGCGCCTATTCACCAAAGGCTTCAACGTCCTGGTAATGGACGAACCGACCAACGATCTCGACATAGAAACGCTGGACCTGCTCGAAGAACGGCTGCTCGACTATCAAGGCACGCTGTTATTGGTCAGCCACGACCGCGCCTTCCTCAATAATCTGGTCACCAGCACGCTGGTATTCGAAGGCGACGGTCGCATCGGCGAGTATGTCGGCGGTTACGACGATTGGCTGCGCCAGCGTCCCGCGCCGCCCAGCGAACGCGTGCCAGAGCGCAAACCCACGCCCGCCGTCACAGCACCCGCGCGCAGCGCGGCCAAGCTCAGCTACAAGGAACAACGCGAGCTGGAACAATTGCCCGCCGAGATCGAGACGCTGGAGCAGACCGTGAACGAACTGCAAACCACACTGTCGCTTCCGGAGTTCTACCAACAGGACATCGCCGCGCAAACCGCGGTACGTGATCGACTCAGCGCTGTGGAATCGCGTTTGCAAACGGCCTATGCACGCTGGGAAGTGCTGGAGGACAAGCGGCACTGAAAATCGGCGCGATATCCCGGCAGTGCAATCGGCGTTTCAGCTAGGGGGCTCTGATTAACACACGCGGCGCAAATCGCTGTGCTCGTTGCATCCCGTCCCTAGCAGGCATGCTCCGCCGATGGCGTTAATCGCGCCGCCTCCGAGCTGCGCTAGTCGGCTTTGCGATTAACGCCACCGGCGGAGCGCGGAGCGTCATGCACACGCAACACGCGGAGTACTCAAGTGCACGCCCACGCTTACCGGCTGCCGGCGGGTCGATCCCTGAAGCCGACTAGCGCAGCTCGGAGGCGAAAGGGATCGACCCGCCGGCAGCCCTGCTGCGCCACATAAGGATTGCCTCGAACGTCATCCTGACGAAAGCCAGTATCCAGCGACCATATGAATATGAACCACTGGATTCCGGATCTCCACTACGCTACGTCCGGAATGACGGATTGATCGGACATCCCTAGAGCGTTTTCAAATATTCGAGCAAATCCTGTTTCTCTGCCGTACTCAGATCGACACCGTATTCGTGCCCATAATTGCTGTTACCGCGCTGACCAACATCGAAGCGCGTGCCGACCCGCTCCGCCTCCGGCCCCGTGCCAACGAAACCGACCTTCTCGGCATCGAGCACATCGTAACCGCGATAAAACAGTTTCGGGCGCGCCGCGACCGGCTCCAACAGATCGCGCAGCGTCGGCACCGATCCGTTGTGCAGATACGGCCCGCGCAGCCAGATGCCATCCAGGAAGGCCGCGATGTAACCGTCGATGGATTCCTCGACCAGACCTTTGCGCTCCAGACCCATCTTGCGCACAACTTTGTTGGCGGCCATCGCGGCCTCCTTGTTCCAGGTACCCAGCCGGCCGCGATCGGTGCCCACTTCGGCCGCCGGTATCCGCGTGCCGGTGCGTGCACTGGCGTGACAGCTCGCGCAGTGCTGGCCGAACAGTGCATGGCCGCGCGCCGCCGCCTCGGCCACGATAGGCAACGGATAGCTGGGCGCCGGCAACGCGCCCAGATATTCGTGCAGCCATTCGACTTGCGCGACAAATTCCTGCGGACGTTTGGGCGGCGCGCCCAACAGCCCCAACGCGGAATCCATGATGACCGAATAGGCATCGTGACTGTCGCCGGCCAGATTCAGGAACATGCCCTGCTCCGGTTTGTACTTGTTGAGATTCCACACCGAGGGCATGTCGGTCGGCCCGAAGCTGTCGTCCATGGGCACTTTGATCATGAAATATTTGGTGAGGTTCATGGCGTCGTCGCGCCCGCGGCCCCACTCGGGAAAATCCGGACGATAAATCCAGGCGAATTGCACCTCCCGATCCAGCAACGCGCGTTGCGTGAAAGGAATGATGAGAAAACGGTAGAGCAGTTTATCGAACCAGGACAGATCCGTGACCAGGTTGATCTCGGCCATGAGATTGTCGGCGTTGAAACGCGAGTCCTTGGCGCAATCGATCAGAAAACGGAAGAAGGCCTCGACATCGGTGGTATGCCCGGGGCCGGCCGTCACGAAGGTTGGATTCTCATCGGGCTTGGTACGGTAGGTCGCGGTATGGCAGACCGCGCAATTGTTGCCGACGCGCGGAAAGCCGATGGTCTTTTTGGTGAAGCCGACCGGCAGCTCCTGGCCCTGTTCCCAAGGCACGCCCAACGCCACATAACCACCCGGGCCGGGCGGCAGCTTCTCGGGAAACAGCCGCGGCAACACATAGAAAATCCAGTACGGAATGCCCGCCGCCTGCTCCGCGCCGATCGAGCCGTATTTGAAACGCATTTCCGGCGTGGCGAACGCCCACGCGGGCTGCGGCTCCTCGCGGAAGAATTTGTACCAGCCGACGAACGCCAGTAACGCAGCGCCGATCAATAGCAGCGTCAGCAACACACTCAGTGCACCGCCGCGCATCGATTTCGTCCGTGTCATAGCAGTTCTCCGGTTTGTCCGCCGTCTTTACGCGTCAGAAGGTTTTCAGATATTCGATCAAGGCCTGCTTGTCGGTATCCGCAAGCTCGGTTCCATACTGTTCGCCCTCGTGACCTTGATTGCCGTTGCCGGCCACGCGCGTATCGAAGTGGAAATACCGTCGCTCGCCTTCCGTCGCGACAGCGCTGACGAAGCCGACGTTGCGCGCATCGTAGACGTCATAGCCGCGATAGAACGTTTGCGGTCGACGACCGGCCGGCTCCAACAGATCGCGCAGCGTCGGCACCGAACCGTTGTGCAGATACGGCGCGCGCAACCACAGCCCGTCCAGCGGCGCATTGGCGTAGCCGTAGGTTTTGCGGAACTGCTTGAAACGGTATTGTCTGTAGCCCGCATACAACGCGCCCTGATTCGCCGCCAACGCATAGGAATAGGAATCCAAACGCCAGCGGTCCGTAGCGATTGCCGCAATCGGCGTGACCTTGCCGACCTGCGCACCGCTGAAATCCGTGCCGCTGGCACCGTGGCAGGCCGCGCAATATTCCGCATACAACGGCTTGCCGCGCGCCGCGAGATTTTTATCGATGGGATAAGGGTACGGCGGCGGTTTGAAGTCAAGCAGATCGTTTTCGAGACGCGCCAGACTGGCGTAGTCGACAGTCGGCGGCGTAGTGCCGGTGCCGAAGGCGGCGCTGAGGTTGCGCTCTTCCATCAAGGTATTGTTGCCGTCCCAATGCAACTGCATGCCGCGGCGCGGACCTTGATTCCAGATCGACGGAAAATCCGCGATGCCGATCAACTCGCGCGGATCGACCTGCTCCCAGCGGTAATTGAACACCGCCTTGGCGGAATTGAAGGTATCGACGCGGCCCGGCCCCCACTCCGGTTGATGCTCCGTGAAGGCGAAGCGGTCCTTCAGCATCAACAGGCGGTCGCGCATGATATAAATTGCCAGTGGATAGACCACGTACCGGTCGAGCGGATTCAGCGCACCTTGATCCGCGCGTTCGCGCGCCGCATCGATGGCCGGAACGATGTATTCCGGCGAGAAGTGCGCATCGCTCGCACAGTCGAAAAAGAAATTCTTGAACCCGGCGAGATCCAACGCGTTGGCCGGCATGCCCAGCACGATGCGCGGCGCACTCTGCGGCGTATCGCGCACCGTTCCGACATGGCAGGCCGCGCAGTTCAGGAACACGCGATCCAGACCCGTGACGCGACGCTTGGACACGCCGATGGGCAGATCCTTGCCGGGCTCGAACAGCAGGCCCAGCGCGGTATAACCCGGGCCCGGCAGCTTGTCGGCGCACACCTCCGGCAACACCTGCCAGATCCAGTAGGGAAAACCCGAGGCGCGTTCGCCGCCCGTGGAGCCGTATTTGAAACGCGCCGCGCGGTCGTCGTATTCAACCGCGCGATCCACACAGAAGCGCGTCGCGGCATACACCGCCACCGCCGTAACCAACAGCAGCAACAAGGTCATGCCCCCAGCGAACAGTCGACAGACCCGGTTCATGCTATCGGCCTCCCGCCGTCAAACACGGTTCGAGTTGCTCGTAGTCCTGCGTTGCACGCACCGGCCGCGCGGCACGCAGTGCGCCGACATAAGCACGCAATCGTCGCCAGTCCGGATCGTCCTGCAAACGCGCCGGCACCGGCACCAACAGCGCCGGCGGCATCGGCGACTTGGCGCGCGTCGACGCATCGAGTTCCCACATGCGCGTCCGGTCGTCGATACGCTCGGCGCATTGTGTGAGCTTGGCGCGCACCTGTTCGGCATCGCCGCTGAGGAAATTCGGCGGGAACGATTCGGCACTCGCATGGCAGGCCATGCAATAACGTTCCAGGATGGGTAACATGGTGGAAAACGCGGGATCGAACGTCGATTCGGCGCGCGCCGGCGCCGGGCTGTATGCCTCCCGCTGCGCGGGCGGAAACGCCTCCGCGTCACAGCAGAAATCGGGCGCCGCCTGGCCGAGTTGCGCATACACGGCCGATAACACCCGCTCGCGCCGCAGCGGCTGCGCATCGAACGGCGACGCGCCACGCGCCGTTGCCGCAAGCGCGCGCAATGCCGCATCCAGTAGCGTGTAATCCTGGCGTTCGGTCAGGATCAGCGTCGCATCGTGCTCGGCTCCAGACATCTCTCCAGGCACCTCTCCAGACGCCGCCTCGCCCGGCAATTGCAACGTCAGCGCCGCGAGGGCATGACCGGTCTCGCGGCGCGCGTGCAAACCGTTCAACCTCGGCGTCAACACCCAACGCCCCGCGGACAATTCCGCATCCGCCGTAATGCTCACATCCGTGAAACCCTCCACGCCGATGCGCAACCGATCCAGCACGCCGCGCTCTAGCCGGTGGCCGCGGAAATACAAGCGCCCGTCCAAACCGATCCCCGCGTTGGCGGCGACCTTCGGATCGCAGTGCAGGTCCAGCCGCCACGCCGTCTGTTCCGACAACTGTCCCACCGACTGGCGCCGCACACGACACTGCACGCGCCATTCGCGGATCGGCACCGCCTGCGCCGCGAACAACAGCGCATCGAGCGCGGCGATGTCCGCCTGCGTAAACATATTCGCCAAGCCTTGAATCAGACCGCGTAACGCGCCGCTGTCGGCGAAGTCCAATCGGCCGAGGGGTTGGCGCAACAGCAAAGGATCGACCGCGGCCGGCACCGGAATCGCGCGCAACGGCGCAGGCTCCACGCGCGCGAACGGATCGCGGTTGGGAATATCGGGATTCGGCACCGGCCAACCGGCCGGCCATTGCGCCTGCCAGTGCGCGCGCAACGTAGCGAGCCGATCCGCTGCACCACCCACGAAGCCGCGCCAGCCGCTCAGACGCAGTTTCAGCACGGCATCCAGCAAGGCCACACGGCATTGCGTGGCCGTATCGGTTTGCTCCATTGTCGACGCTAGACTCGCACACGCTTCCCGCCACAGACGCTGTTCCAACGCATAGCGATTGGCGCGGTCGGTCGCGGCGTCGATGGCATCCGGCACATCGATGCCGTGCGCAAGTTCGGCGCCGTAGACATCCGCACGCACGGCGCGCAACCGCGCGGCGACTCGTGGATTCGCGTGAGTCTCGCTCCACAACGGCCGCGAGAAGATCGGCGCCTGATTCTGGTGACAGGCCATACAGATGATGCGTTTCGCATAGAACAATCGCGGCCGGCTCTGCGCCTGATAGCCCTTGACGATCTGAAATTCGAAACGCCCCAGCACGGCGTTGTAACTGATCGCTTCGATCACGCCGGCCTGCTCCTGATAGCCGAGATACAACCGATCCTTCGCCAGCGGTGCGCTTTGCTGCGCCGACTCGCCCAACACCGCCAGCACCACGCGCGGCGAACGGAAGAAGTCCGGCGCCGCCGCGTTGCGTTGCAGCGAACGGCCCAGCGGGATCAACACGGTTTGTAACGCATCCGGTTGCGCATCGAGCGCAAGACGCTGACGTAACTGCGCGACCAACGCGGCGAACGGGAACGGCAGGTGCAGCGACGCCGTGCCCTCGGCGTCTTCGACATAGGCAATGCGGTCGAACAGCGAGCGTCCCTGCGGTGGAATATCCGCGCCAACGCCTGTCGTCGCATGGGCGGTCTCGTGAGTAGTCTGGGCGGCGGCCGGTTCAGCGCACATAACCGATGCTGCCATCAGCCATGCCAGCGTTCCCGTACGCATCGCCAGCCTGCTCAAGCACCGTCGCCATGCGCTGCGCTTCAACGCGACACGAGCAGGTGGCGTTGCTGCGTACCGGCCCAGCAATCTTCCTGCGCCTGACCGTTGGCCATGAAGGCCGGGCCGTCGCGTTCGGCAATCGTCAAATTGTAGAGCGTGAAGTTCAGCACGAAGGCGTGGTCGAGATAGGCACGGCCGAGATAGAAGCCGGGCCGCACCATCCTGATCTCGTCGCGCACCTTGAAGCCGCGGCGCGTGGCGAGATAATCAGGGCGTTCGCGATAGCCGGGCAGATCGTCGGAGAAGGCATAATCGATGATGATGGATTCGCGCCGGCCGTCGAGCAGGCTCTGTCCGCAATACAGCTTGGCGGGAAACAGCAGCCAGGCATCGCGGTCGTCGACGTCGATCTTGGGGATGTCCGCCAGACTGCCGCCGATCAGCGGCTTCAACACGGCGAGGTCTTCGATGCGATTGCGCAGGACGCGCTCATCGCGGTAGAACACCTTGCCCTTCCACAACGCGGCGCCGAGCGCCTCCAGCTTGCGGCCCTTGAACTGCACGGCCAGACCTTTGAGACCGCCGACGATCTCGCTGGCGCGCAGCGTGCCGCTGCTGCCCTTGGGAAAGAACAGCGCGCCGTCGAAGGCACCGTCCGGAATCGGGCCGGCGCTCAACCGTGCGTAAATCTGATCGACCTGTTCCTGTTCGAGGCCGGCCAGATATTCCGGCGTGATGCGCACCAATTCCGCGATGGGGATCGGATGCAGATGCTCGATCAGCGCGAAATCCGGTTTGGTGGAATAGCCCTCGCCGGCCAGGACAAAATCGATCTTGGGCGGTTCGATCTTCGGCTTGCGCTCGCAGCCGCCCAACGCGACCAACGCGACCAACGACGCGAGCACCACCCCTGTAACTAAAACCTTCAAGCGGAATCCTTGCTGCATGACGACGGCCTCCCTGTATCCGACGCCGCGCACCTGCGGGCGTGCCTGTTGTTCATAGTGTCGCGAGAAACGCGGTCAACGCCTGCTTGTCCGCATCCGACAGGTCGCGGCCGAATTCATGGCCGGCGTTTTCGATATCCGCCGTACACGAACTGTAGGCCTTAATCAGCAGCGGCAGGCGTTGCTTGACCGCCGCCAGGAATTGGCTCGGATCGTCGATCACCTGGTTGGCGATATCGCGCAGCGCGCCGGCAATCGCCCTGCCTTGCTCCGCGCCATACGTCTCGATCAGTTGCGCTTCGAGTTCTTCCGGGCGCGTCTTGGAGCGCACCAGATCGACGATGAAAGGTTTGTGCTGGAAATTGCCGAGCAATCCGGCATTGGTGCCGGCCGGCACCCGCAGCGTAAGGCCGTAGACACGCTGTTCTTCCGCGCCATCCCAGAGCTTCGGCCCGATGTCGATGACAATGTCCTGGTTGAGCTTGGTGATCTTGGGCGGCCGCGCGTCCGGATTCAGCAGCTCGCGCATGGATGCCTTGTACAACGCGAAACGGCCTTCGACACTGGGATCGTAGGGCCAGCACGCCGGCGCTGTCGCCAGTTGCTTGCCGTCGGCATCGACATAGGTGTTGCGATAAAACTCGTAGCTGCCCACGCCGCCCCAGCCACACAGCTCCGGGCCGAGTGCGTTGTTGTGCAGAAACGGCGCGTGCGCCCACAGATTCACCAAGGAGATGTTGCGGTAATAACCGCGCCCGCCGCCGTTGGGATCGGGATTGTTGGGATCGGCCGGCCGCGCGCGATAGGTCTCGGAGGCGAACTCCTGCCAGACGTGACCGGCCGTGTGATTGGAGTGCAGCGACCGGCAGCGGAATGTGCCCACTTCGGACGCCAGCGTCGGGACATCGTTGCCCAACCAATCGGCGCGCAGTCCGTTGTCGGCCAACGCGCGGAAATCGCGCCCCGCGAACGGCTCGCCCTGGCTCGAATGACAACGCGCGCAGTTCTCGGCGAACACCGTCTTGCCGCGCGTCACCGCACCGCTGCCGAACTCGCGCTCCAGATCGTCCACCAGATCGGCGTATTCATAGTGCGCATTCGCGTCGGCCTGCTCGCGCTGGTTAGCGCGCGCGACGTGCAGATCGGCGGCATGCGCCTCGGCGGACAACAGGAAGCTCGCCAGATTCGGCAGGCGATCTTCGATGGCGCGGAAATTCGGACAGTCGCGCCGGCACTGGCCGATGTCGAAAGGCGTCTGACCGTAGCCGCGCTGTTGCGGATCGATCACGCGCAGGTCGGTCAGATGATTCACCCAGCACTGTTCGGAACAGGAGCCGATATTGAAATACACCCGCTGCAAGGCCTCGTGGAAACCGATGCTGTCGGAACCGTCCTTGAGGATGTGATGCACGGTCTCCGGTTGCGAACTGCGGCGCCAACACTTACCCGTGCGGCCGGGTTCGCACCAGCACATCCGTTCGTCCTCGCCCGTCGCGCACGCGTCCACCTTGCGCCATTTCACGACCGTCTCGTTGGCGAAAGTCGGACGCTGCGCGACATTGATTAACGCATTCATGGTGCCGGGATTGTTCACTTGGTCAGTCGGCACCGCCGAGGTGTCGGTGGTGCCCGGCCGCGCGTGGGCGAACACCTGCCACTCCAGCGAGTCGGTCGGCATACCCGAGACCATGATCTCGGAAAAGCGCGCGTATTGATTGCCGACCAAGCCGACGATGTTCTCCCACTGCGGATGCGCCGGGTCCTGCGGCGGCCGAGTCGGATTGAAGGCGATGTGGCACGCGCCGCAGGCCAAGCCGACCCGGAACGGCGGTTCGAGCGACGGATCGGACAGATGGCTCACCTTCGCATCCGAATTTTTCGGATCGTCGCTCAGCTTACCGTCGAGCCCCACCCACGTGCCGAGCGTGCCGCCGTTGGCCGCGCGCCAACGCTCGGCGTCGAACTTCGGATTGGGAAACTTGCGCACCCCCAGCGCGCCGGTCGAAGTGCCGAATTCCAGATCGCAGGGGGATTGGCGTTGATCTCCGCTTCCATTCGGAGTCCCGTGCGGCGTGTCGGTCGCACCGGTAGAGCCAGTCACAAATGGCGCGTCCTGGAAATCGCAGGCGGGATCGCGGTAATCGGGCTTGCCGACGAACTTCAACAGCGTGTCGTCGCCCGGACACCAGTCGAAGCCGTAGGTCTCTTCCAGACTCTTGGCGGGACAACCTTCGCTGCCCGGCGTGCAGCAATCCGGATCGTTGATGAGACCCCAAGTCTTGAAGCGGTCGTCGCGCGCGGCGGATTGCAGCACACGATACCAGTCGATGAGCACGCCGATGCGCTGCTGGAAGACGTAGGTATGGAAGCGGCTGTTACCGGCGGTGGCCTTGTACCAGATCTCGCGGCCGGCGGCCTCGGAGGGATCGAGTTGCGCGGCGCCGGCGCGAAACCCGGCGGAATAATCCTGTGCGGTGACTACCGCGACAGGCGGCGCGGCAGGCTGAGTTGCGGGCGCCTCTTCCGCGTGTGGCGGCGCGGCAACGACCAGCAAACCCAGACACAACACGACACGCTTGATTACATCTTTGGTGATTACACCGGTGATTACATTTCTGGTGATTACATTTTTGGCAACAGCGATTCCGTCCATGCGTCCCTCCCTTAGACCGCAAGCCCCGCATGCGCGGAACGATAGGCGCTGCAATGCAGTGCGAGAACCCCCCTGCCTTACAGCCGATCCCTTGCCCTGCGGATAAAGTCCGCGTATCCGCGGTGCATCCGTGCGAATTTTCCCAAGACATATACATAGTCGGCGGTTCCGGCGCTGTCCACCTTGCCGAGAGAATAAGCGCCGCGCGCACACGAACGCGGCGTGCGTCGGTTGCGGCGCCAGGCAAATAACGTCGGTTGAATGGGGTCAATATTTTGTCTTCGCCCATCCCGGCCCTATACTCCGGACTCGACCAACAGCCGCAAGCCCTTGCCACGACGTGGCTGGCGGCATAATCGGGCACCCGGGAGAATCCACATGGGCTTTCAAGAATTCGTCGTATTGCTGCTGATCCTGGCGATCGTGCTGGTGTTCATGGGCGTGAAGTCCGTGCCCCAGGGCATGGAGTACACCGTCGAACGCTTCGGCCGTTACACCAAAACGCTGCGCCCGGGACTCAATCTCATCGCGCCGGTCATCGACCGCATCGGCAAACAGTTGAACATGATGGAACAGGTGGTCGACGTACCCTCGCAGGAAGTCATCACCAAAGACAACGCCATGGTCAAAGTCGACGGCGTGATGTTCTTCCAGGTGCTCGATGCCGCCAAGGCCGCCTATGAAGTCAGCCAACTGGAAATCGCCATCCTCAACCTCACCATGACCAACATCCGCACCGTCATGGGCTCGATGGACCTCGACGAACTGCTCTCGCAACGCGACAAGATCAACGCGCAACTGCTGCATGTGGTCGACGACGCCACCACGCCCTGGGGCGTGAAAGTCACGCGCATCGAGATCAAGGACATCACCCCGCCGCGCGATCTGGTGGATTCCATGGCCCGGCAGATGAAGGCCGAACGCGAGAAGCGCGCGAACATTCTCGAAGCCGAAGGTTTTCGTCAGGCCTCCATTCTCAAAGCCGAAGGCGAAAAACAGGCGGCGATTCTCGAAGCCGAAGGCCGTCGCGAAGCCGCCTTCCGCGATGCCGAGGCACGCGAACGCGAGGCCGAAGCCGAGGCACGCGCCACGCAGATGGTGTCCGAGTCCATCGCCAAGGGCGACGTCAACGCACTGAACTATTTCGTCGCGCTGAAATACACCGACGCCCTGCAAGCCGTCGCCACCGCGCCGAATCAGAAACTCGTGCTCATGCCGCTGGAAGCCGCCAACCTCATCGGCGCCGTCGGCGGCATCGCCGAACTGTTCAAAGACGCACTGAAGTCGAAAGGAGCGGCCAACTG
>JACREG010000044.1 GCA_016218375.1 Gammaproteobacteria bacterium | reverse complement strand
TCGCAAAAGGGCTGCGGTGCTCGGCTGCGCCGACGGGGAGGGGGACAAAACACAAAGCCCGGGTTTCGCTTTCGCTCAACCCAGGCTACGCTCGTCACTTTTGTCATGGAGGAGAACAATGAAAACGACGCTGCTGTTATGTTCGCTGTTGCTGCTGGTCTCGGGGTGTTCTACGTATATTCCTCCCGGTGAAAAGGCCGATTTGCAGGCCTTCGCACCGCCGGACATACAAGAGGGCTTCAAAGTAAAGCCGTCCAAACCATTCCCGGCGAGCATCGCCGTGGTTCGGGTTCAGGCACCTGACTACCGCAACTACAATCTCCAGCAACGCGGCGGCACCTACGGCTCCGGCCGGTACTCGGTGGTGCTTGCCAAGGAATTGAACGAGGATGTTCAGTTGGAACGAGTCGGGAAACTCGATCAAGTGGCGGGAATCGTGTCGATCAATCGAATGCTCCTCCCCGATCATCTGGAGGGTGACCGTGAAATCCGAGTGGCGGCCTCCCGCTTGCAAGCGGATATGGTCCTTCTCTATACGTTCGATACTTCGTTCTTTGATACCGATATGGCGAAGCCGCTGACCGTCATAACGCTCGGACTGTCTCCGACCCGAAAGATATCGGCCGCCACGACCTGTTCCGCGCTACTCATAGACACACGAACAGGTTACGTGTACTCGGCCTACGAAGTGACCGAAAAGGCGGATACGTTTGCCACATCCTGGGGAAGCCGTGATTCCGCGGACGAGACACGCAGAGGTAATGAGCAGAAGGCGTTCGAGAAGCTTATCGACGAATTTGTAAATACGTGGCCAAAGGTGTTGAAGCGACATAGCTCGTAGAACTTGTAGGATGATGGGTTGCGCTTCGCTCCACCCATCCTACGCTTACGAGCAACGGGTCGGCGTCGCGGACGCCGGCCCGTTGTCGGTTTTGGTTTTGACTTTCAACTCCCCGTCGGCGCAGCCGAGCATCGCAGGGGCAATCGGGAAAAGCGCGCCGCATGTCTGAGCCACGTAGTGGCGAGTTCGGCGCGCGCCGATTGATCCGAGAAGCGCAGGGAAGTTTCAAAGGGGTCAGAGCCGCATTCGCGGGTCTGACCCCTTTGAAACCCAGCCGTCGGGGTGCCCTTCTCTTTGGTTACTTTCTCTTGGGCAAACAAGAGAAAGTAACCCGCCCGGCAGGGGCGGAAAGAAGGCCTAAAACAAGAATAAAAGGCTAGGGCGCCAACCGCCCTCATGCTATGTTCACGCCAGCAGAACATCGGCCCGCGCCATGCAAGAACAAACAACCCACAAGCCCCTCCACATCGGCATCATCGCCGGCGAACTCTCCGGCGACCTGCTCGGCGCAGGTCTCATGAAAGCGATCCGCGAGCAACACCCCGACGCGATCATCGACGGCATCGGCGGTGCGCAGATGATCGCGCAGGGCTTCACCAGTCTGTTCCCGCTGGAGGAACTGTCGGTGATGGGGCTGTTCGAGGTACTGGCGCATCTGCCGCGCTTGCTGCGTATCCGTCGTGCGGTCGTCGAACATTTTCGTGCCGATCCGCCCGATGTGTTCGTCGGTATCGATGCGCCGGATTTCAACCTGGGTGTCGAGCGGCGTTTGAAGGCGGCGGGCATTCCCACGGTGCATTATGTCAGTCCGTCGGTGTGGGCGTGGCGGCAGGGGCGCATCAAGACCATTGCGCGCAGTGTCGACCGCATGCTGACGTTGTTTCCCTTCGAGGCCGATTTCTATCGTGACCACGCCGTGCCGGTGAGCTGCGTCGGCCATCCGCTGGCGGACATGATTCCCGAACGGGTCGATGCCGCGGCCGCGCGTGCCGAGTTGCATCTGCCTGCGAACGTGCCGCTGGTGGCGCTGTTGCCGGGCAGTCGCGCCGGCGAGGTCGCGCGGCTGGCGGATATCTTTATCGCCACCGTGCATGAGTGCGTGCATCGCCGGCCCGGCGTGCATTTCGTCGTGCCGCTGGCGAATAAAATCGCGCGCGATATTTTCGTACATGCGTTGGGGCGGCATGTCGGCGATCTGCCGGTGCATCTTGTCGACGGCAAGGCGCGGCAGGCGATGGCGGCGAGCGATGTCGTGCTGTTGGCCTCGGGGACCGCGACGCTGGAGGCGCTGTTGTTGAAGCGGCCGATGGTGGTGGCCTATCGGCTCGCGACCTTGACCTATTGGCTGGCCAAGCGGTTGGTGCGGCTGCCGCATTTCGCTTTGCCGAATCTGCTGGCCGGTCGTGCGCTGGTGCCGGAATTTATCCAGGATGCGGTGACGCCCGATGCCTTGGGTGCGGCGGTGTTGAACTGTCTGGACGATACGGCCACGCGTCAGTCCTTGATCGCGGCATTCGACGCGCTGCATGCGCAACTGCGTCGCGACGCCGATCACAGTGCCGCCGCCGCCGTGCTGGAGGTGGCGGGACGATGAGCGCGAACACGCCGACAGACTACGATTTCACGCGCGGATTGATCTTGGTCGCCGGCGTCGACGAGGTCGGTCGCGGCCCCTTGGCCGGGCCGGTGGTGGCGGCGGCGGTGATTCTCGATCCGGCGCGCCCCATCGAAGGTCTGGCCGATTCCAAAAAACTCAGCGAGGCCAAGCGCGAAATGCTGGCGCCGATGATCCGGGAACGCGCATTGGCTTGGGCGTTGGGCCGCGCCGAAGTGGAAGAGATCGACACCCTCAATATTCTGCACGCCAGCCTGCTGGCCATGCGCCGCGCCGTGCTGGCCTTGTCGGTGCCGCCCGAGTTCGCGCTGATCGACGGCAACCGCTGTCCCGAACTGCCGTGTCTGGCCGAGGCGGTGGTGAAGGGCGACAGCCGCGTCGCCGCCATCAGCGCCGCCTCGATCATCGCCAAGGTCGCGCGCGACCGGGAAATGATCGAACTCGATGCGCAGTATCCCGGTTATGGCCTCGCCGGACACAAGGGTTATCCCAGTCCCGCGCACCTCGCCGCATTGGATCGCCTCGGCGTCACGCCCATTCATCGGCGCAGCTTCGCGCCGGTGCGCTTGCGCGCTCAAGTCAAGCCTTGAAACCCCCCGCCCAAAGCCGGACACTGCCGGCTATGAGCGTCCCCTTCGTCCACCTGCATCTACACACCGAATATTCGCTGGTCGACGGCATTGTGCGCGTCAAACCGCTGGTGAAGGCGGTGGCGGCGGCGGGCATGCCGGCCTGCGCGGTAACCGACCAGAGCAACCTGTTCGCGCTGGTGAAGTTCTACAAGGCGGCGCTGGGGGCGGGGGTCAAACCGATCGTCGGCGCGGACATCTGGATTCACAACGAGCTCGATCCCAATCAGCCCCACCGGCTGGTGCTGCTGTGCCAGGACCGTACCGGCTATCTCAATCTCAACGCGCTCATCTCGCGCAGTTACATCGACGGTCAGCACCGTGGCGTGCCGACGGTGCAGAAGGCCTGGTTGCACGAACACAGCGCCGGGCTGATCGCGTTGTCGGGTGGACGCGCCGGCGATGTCGGGCTGGCCTTGCTGGCGGGCAATACGCCGCACGCCGAGCAGTTGTTGGCCGAGTGGTGCGCGATCTTTCCCGACCGTTACTATCTGGAGCTGCAACGCACCGGCCGCGAACACGAAGAGGATTATCTGCACGCCGCCGTGGCGCTCGCCGTGCGCCATACCGTGCCGGTGGTCGCCACCAACGATGTGCATTTTCTCACGCCGGACGATTTCGAGGCGCACGAGGCGCGCGTGTGCATTCACGACGGCCGCACGCTGGACGATCCGCGCCGGCCGCGCCGCCACAGCGAACAGCAATATCTGAAAACCCCCGAGGAGATGGCCGAGCTGTTCGCGGACATCCCCGAGGCGCTGGAAAACACCGTCGAGATCGCCAAGCGCTGCAATATGCAATTGACGCTGGGCAAAAACTACCTGCCGGATTTCCCCGTGCCCGCCGGCATGACGATGGACGAGTTCTTCCGCCAGCAGGCGCGCGAAGGTCTGGAACAGCGGCTACCGAAATTATTCGACGCAAACGCTCCAGACTTCACCGAACGCCGTCAGCCCTACGACGAGCGCTTGCAGATCGAACTCGACGTCATTATCCAGATGGGCTTCCCCGGCTACTTTCTGATCGTCGCCGACTTCATCCAATGGGCCAAAAACAACGGCGTGCCGGTCGGTCCGGGGCGCGGTTCCGGCGCCGGTTCGCTGGTCGCCTATGCGCTGACCATCACCGATCTCGATCCGATCCAATACGATCTGCTGTTCGAGCGCTTCTTGAATCCGGAACGCGTGTCCATGCCCGACTTCGACGTCGACTTCTGCATGGAAGGCCGCGACCGCGTCATCGATTATGTCGCCGAAAAATACGGTCGCGACAAGGTCTCGCAGATCATTACTTACGGCTCGATGGCGGCCAAGGCCGTCGTGCGCGACGTCGGCCGCGTACTCGGCCATCCCTACGGTTTCGTCGACCGCATCGCCAAACTGATCCCGTTCGAAATCGGCATCACGCTCGACAAGGCGCTGGAGCAGGAAGAACAACTGCGTCAGGCCTACGAAAACGAAGAGGACGTACACGCCATCATCGACTTGGCGAAATCGCTGGAAGGTCTGGCGCGCAATGCCGGCAAGCACGCCGGTGGCGTGGTGATCGCGCCGAGCAAGCTCACCGATTTCACGCCGCTGTATTGCGAAGCCGGCGGCGCCAACCTAGTCAGCCAGTTCGACAAGGACGACGTCGAGGCGGTCGGTCTGGTGAAGTTCGACTTCCTCGGTCTGCGCACGTTGACCATCATCGATTGGGCGCTGGCGACGCTGAATCGCCAACGCGCCGAGCGCGGCGAAGAGCCGGTCGACATTGAGCGCATCCCGCTGATCGATCCGGCCACGTTCGTGCTGCTCAAGGCCTGTCAGACCACCGCCGTGTTCCAGTTGGAATCCAGCGGCATGAAGGATCTGATCCGGCGTCTGCAACCGGACAGCTTCGAGGACATCATCGCGTTGGTGGCGCTGTTCCGGCCGGGTCCGTTGCAATCTGGCATGGTCGACGATTTCATCGCGCGCAAGCACGGTGCGGCGATCAAATATCCGCATCCGAAACTCGAACCGATCCTCAAGCCGACCTACGGCGTGATTCTGTATCAGGAACAAGTGATGCAGATCGCGCAGGTACTGGCCGGCTACAGTCTCGGCGCCGCCGATCTGTTGCGCCGCGCCATGGGCAAGAAGAAACCGGAGGAGATGGCCAAGCAGCGCGAAGTCTTTACCGAGGGTGCGCGTACGAACGGCATCGACGAGAAGATTGCGACCCACATCTTCGACTTGATGGAGAAGTTCGCCGGTTACGGTTTCAATAAGTCGCACTCGGCGGCGTATGCGCTGGTGTCGTATCAGACCGCGTGGATGAAGGCGCATTATCCGGCGCCGTTCATGGCCGCAGTGTTGTCGGCGGATATGGACAACACCGACAAGGTGGTCACGCTGATCGACGAATGCCGCGACATGAAACTCAACGTCGTGCCGCCGGACATCAACCGTTCCTATTATCAGTTCACGGTTGAGGGCGACGCCACGGAGATTTACGGCCTCGGCGCCATCAAGGGCGTCGGTCAAGCCGCCATCG
>JACREG010000038.1 GCA_016218375.1 Gammaproteobacteria bacterium | reverse complement strand
GTGACCTGGGTGGGTTATATGGGCGGCGTCGCCAAGACCGTTTATGCCGATCCCATTCTGGCCGGTGTCGCCGGTGCGGCGGTCGCGACCTTCTTCACCTTCCTGCCCTCGTTCCTGTTCATCCTCGCCGGTGGGCCGCTGGTGGAAAGCACGCGCGGCGAGTTGAAATTCACCGCACCGTTGACCGCCATCACCGCCGCTGTGGTCGGCGTAATCCTCAACCTCGCCGTGTTCTTCGCCTGGCACACTTTCTGGCCGCAGGGTACGGCCGCGACGCCGTTCACGGGCGGTTTCGATTGGTTTTCCATGGTCGTTGCGATACTCAGCTTCATCGCGCTGTGGAAATACAAAATCGACATCATGAAAGTCATCGGCGCGTGTGCGGCGGTGGGCCTTATCTACACCTTTGCAACCGGAGTCGCTGCGCCATGAAATGGGTCACGCGCGAGCGGCCCAAGATCGATCGCATCGCCTGCCCCTGGCTGATCGCGCGTTTCATCGATGACTCGCCGGAGTTTCTCTATGTGCCCGCCGGTGAAGTCATGCGGATTGCCGCCGAGACCGGCGCCCTGCCCTATGACGTGCCGGGCGTGGAGTTGGGTCATCACGGCGACCAATGCAGTTTCGATGCATTCATCGCGAAGTATGCGTTCAAGGATGCTGCCCTGGACAAACTTGCACTGATCGTGCGCGCTGCGGATTGTGCCGCGCCGCAGTTGGCGAAGGAAGCGGCCGGTCTGTTGGCGATCTCGAAGGGGCTGTCGCTGAATTTCGCCGATGACCATGAAATGCTGGCGCATGGTATGGTGATCTACGACGCGCTCTACGCGTGGTGTGCCGATACGCCATAGCCAATACAATAGAAGATCCCTGGGCCTGGAATGATACGACTGCTATTGCCTGAGGGCGTGGATCGTGCCGCACTGCCGCTGCTGATCGGCCGCGCCTTGCGCGCCTTTGTCGATGGCTATGTGGCGGTGTTGTTGCCCGCGTATCTGTTGGCGCTGGGTTTCGGCACCTGGAAGGTCGGTTTTCTCAGCAGCGCGACGCTGTTGGGTTCGGCGCTGGCCACCTTGGCAGTCGGGACATGGGGCTACCGGTTTCATCATCGCCGATTGCTGCTTGCGGCGGCGTTGTTGATGATCGGCACCGGCCTGAGTTTCGCGGGCCTGAGCAGTTTCTGGCCGTTGCTGCTCATCGCGTTCGTCGGCACGCTCAATCCCAGCTCGGGCGATGTCAGTGTATTTCTGCCGTTGGAGCATGCGCGTCTGGCCGAATCGGCGCAGGGTAATGCACGCACGGCGCTGTTCGCGCATTACAGTGTGCTGGGTGCGCTGTTCGCCGCGCTGGGTGCATTGGCCGCGGCTGTGCCGCAGTGGCTGACAACGCATGCCGGGTTCACGCAGCTCGCGGCCTTGCGCGGCATGTTCATGTTCTACGCGCTGGTCGGCGCCGTGGTCTGGTGGCTCTACCGGCGGCTCCCGGAAGTCGCCACGCACGACCAAGTACCGCCTGCCCCGCTCACGACTTCACGCCGTGTGGTGTTCAGACTCGCCGCGCTGTTTTCGATCGATGCCTTTGCCGGCGGGTTGGTGGTCAACACGCTGCTGGCACTGTGGCTGTTTCAACGTTTCGAGGTGTCCTTGGCCGCGGCCGGCGCGTTCTTCTTTTGGTCGGGTCTGCTCACCGCGGCCTCGCAACTGGCCGCGCCGAAGGTGGCGCAACGCATCGGTCTGCTCAATACGATGGTGTTCACGCACATTCCGGCCAATGTCTGTCTGATCCTCGCGGCATTGGCGCCGAGTCTGCACCTCGCGTTGGGGCTGCTGTTGCTGCGCGCGTTGTTGTCGCAAATGGATGTGCCGACGCGCGGCGCTTTCGTGATGGCGGTGGTCACGCCCGCCGAACGTGCCGCCGCGGCCAGCTTCACGGCGGTGCCGCGCAGTCTTGCCGCGGCACTGAGCCCGTCGCTCGGCGGCGCGCTGTTCGCCGCCGGCTGGCTGGCCGCGCCGCTGCTGGCGTGCGGCGGTCTCAAAATCGCCTACGATCTACTGCTGTGGCGTGCCTTCCGGCGCATCAAGCCGGCGACATGATGCGAGGCCGACGCGCATGGTCATGTCCATATTCAGTAATTTCCCGGGTTGCCGATGAAACGTTAGTGTTTTCGGGGGTATGCATATGGGGCTGTTTTTCAATAAATCGAAACAGGACAAGGCGGCATTGCCAGCCGTGGACAGTGGACATGCCTGTGCCGTGTTGCAGCATTTTCCCATCGGCACGACGGTGCACTATTACCCCGAGTTCAAGAAAAATATCGTTCTCGAAACGGTCATCATCGGTTACATGGTCAACAAAATTCCGGTGTTCTCGGCGCAGGAGATTACCTGCGAGGGCGAAGGGGCCGGCGCACGCTTGTCGATCCGGCACGAGCGGAAGGCGACACGGCTGACCAGTCTCAGCATCATCATTCCAGCCGAGAACCGCGGCATCGGGCACCTCGATTACATCCGCCGGGAAGAACTCGACCGCGTCGGCGGGCTCACGGTGGGCAACAACATCACTCTCATGGCTCAGGTAAATCAGGGCAAAACCCCCGTGGTACAAACCACGGTCAACAAAAACACCAAGGTCAAAGACAGTCCCTATGCGGATGTCCTCGTTGCGATTCTCGATATCGATGTCACATCGCTGTTGCTGGCCGATCAGCGCGCCCAGGCGCGGCTCCAGGTTCAATTGCCGGTGCAGATTCAGCTTGAGAACGAGGCACCGCTGCCGTGCACCATGGCCGATTTCTCCGAACGCTCGGTACGCTTGCGTGCCGGCGAGGACGGCTGGCCGGCCGACATCGTTGCGGGCGGCCACCTGTCACTGGTGTTTCGCCTGCCCGGTCGCGACAGCGATACCGTGTTGCGGGGCGAAATCTATCGGGTGGATTACATCGATCTGGTCTTGATGCTGGAAGAGATCCAACGCGACGGTCGGTTCCGTCGTCTTGAGGTCATCGACGTATTGGAAACGAAGGCCAAACTGTTGCAACTGCCGGACACCTCGGCCTGATCCACGGCCGAAGCGTGCATCGCTGCGCCTACATCGTGTGCGTTGGGCGTTCCGCCTGTAGGGCTCCGGCGAGGTAGGTTTCGATTTTGCGGCGGGCATTGCCGCCATCCTGGTCGCTGAACTGCACGCCGATGCCTGCGGCCCGACTGCCCTGCGCCCCTTTCGGGGTGATCCAGACGATCTTGCCGGCGACCGGCAGCTTCTCCGTATCGTCCATCAACGTCAGCAGCATGAAGACTTCGTCGCCGAGCTGATAGACCTTGTTGGTGGGGATGAACAACCCGCCGTTTTTCACGAAGGGCATATAGGCGGCATACAAGGCACCCTTGTCCTTGATGGTCAATGAGAGAATGCCCTGGCGTGCGCCTTTCGCGGTCTGATTCATGTTTACTTCATTCCCTCTCACACTACCGTCATGCTCGGACGCGGCGGGTTTGGCCGACGCGGCTCCATTCTGTCAGAAGTTCTTCCAGCAGTAACTGGCGATTCATGCCTGCCTGTTGCGCCAGTTGCTGGGTCTGGCCGACGCGCTCCAGCAGGCTATGCAGATCGCGGCTGCTCATGCCGTCGGCAATCACTTTCAGTAAGTCCGTCAAGTCTATGTTTTTAATGTATTCGAAACCGCCATATTCCAGCCGCATCAGGTCCATAAGGTAGCTGCCGAACCAATACAGCGGGCGCATCTGCGCATCATCGTTCCAGGCGGCGGCCACGGCAATTGGGCTTTGCTGGCCACGGCGCACGGCGATGATCTGTTCGAGCCAGTCGCGTCGCTGCGCAACACTATTATCGTGCGCCAGTGCCAAGGCCCGCAGCGGGGCCGCATCCGACAATCGCATCAGCAAGCCCGCGTTCCGACTACTATCCTGGTCGCCGATCTGGGCGGCCAGCCACGTGCTGCCCATTTCCAATGGTGGCGCCGGGAAACGCAATAACTGACAGCGGCTGCGGATGGTCGCGGCCAAACGTGCCGGCTGCTCCGTTACCAATATCAGCAAGGTGTTATCGGTGGGCTCTTCCAAGGTCTTGAGCAGACTGTTGGCCGCTTCGACGGTCATCCGTTCGGCGGGCGTCAGAATGGCGATTTTATAGCCACCCGCATGACTCTTTAGCGACAATGCCCGGCACAACTCGCGGATTTGGTCGATGCCGATCTGGGTTTTATCTTCGATAAAGGTGACGGTCAGATAATCCGGATGGGTGCCGGCGCGCAGCAGCAGACAGGCCTCGCAGCCGCCGCAGGCCGTGCTGTTATCCGCCCCATCGCCCATCGGACGTTTGCACAACAAGGAACGGGCGAAGGCATCGGCGAACACGCGCTTGCCCACCCCGGCCGGGCCGGTGACCAGCAGCGCGTGGGGCAAACGCCGCTGTGCGGCGCGGGCCTGTAACTGTGCCCATTCTGTGGCTTGCCAGGGATACGGTGAGTTCATGATTTCAGCTAGTTAGAGAACCTTTCTAAGCCAGAATGGCCTGCAATGCACGGTCGATCTGTGCCTGTACGCCGGCGAGCGGTTGACTGGCATCGATCACCCGGTAACGTTCCGGGGCGGCCGCGGCCCGTTCCAGATAGGCTTGACGGACCCGCTCGAAGAACGCGACTTCCTCCTGCTCGAAGCGATCCAGTGCGCCGCGCGCGCCGGCCCGCGACAGGCCGATCTCGACCGGCACATCCAATAATAAAGTCAGATCGGGGCGCAGCTCGCCTTGGACCATGCCTTCCAGTTCTTCGATGCGTTGCCGCGACAGGCCGCGCCCGCCGCCTTGATAGGCATAGGTCGCATCGGTGAAACGGTCGCACAACACCCATTCGCCGGCATCGAGGGCGGGACGGATCACCTGCGCGAGGTGCTCGGCACGGGCGGCGAACACCAGCAGCAGTTCGCAATCCGGCGCCATGCCGGTGTTGGCGGGATCGAGCAACACGCCGCGAATGCGTTCGGCGATGGGTGTGCCGCCGGGCTCGCGGGTCACGCGCAGGGTTTTGCCGCTGCGTTCCACCGCGGCGCGGATGTAATCCAGGTTGGTGGTCTTGCCGACCCCCTCGCCGCCTTCGAGAGTGATGAAGCGTCCGCGCATGGTTTCCGTCGATATCTACGCTATCCAGGCGCCTAGTGTATCGGTCACAGGCAGAGGGCGCACCCTCGGAGTTGCGCGCATCGGCGTGATTTAACGCCAGGCGTTCGGCAGCCAACCGCCGCGGTCCGCGGCCTGTTTGAGTTCCTCGGCCAATTGCGTGTGACCGGCGCGTTGCGCCAAGTCCATCGCCTGCTCGCGGCGTTGATTGCGCACGCCGACATCGGCGCCGGCGGCGATCAGGCGTTGCACGCACGCACGCTGACCGTTCGCCGCTGCGAGCATCACGGCGGTGTTGCCAAGGTTGTTGCGCGCATTCACTGCCGCGCCCGCGGGCAGCAGGTGTTCCAATACAGCCGTATGACCGCGGTCGGCGGCCAGCATCAGCGGGGTGTTGCCGGTACGGGTTGGCGTATCGATCGATGCGCCGGCCTCGATCAAGTGTGCGGCAAGCGGTGCATGCCCGTGCCAGGCGGCGCGCGCCAGCGGTGTATAGCCTTCCGTATCCTGAGCATCCGTGCTTGCACCGTTGGCCAAGAGGTCAGCGACGTGTCGGTCGCGACCCAAATCGGCGGCATACCAGAGCGGCGTGCGGCCGGATTTGTCGGTGCGCTCGGTATCGGCGCGGGCTTTCAGTAACACCTGTAACACGTCTTCATCCATGTCGCGCGCCGCCAGACTCACCGGTGTCGTGCCCGTGTTGTCGGCGCGATTCGGATCGGCGCCGATATCGAGCAACAGGCGGGCGATCTCCGCATGCCGCGCGCGTAGGGCCAGATGCAGCGGTGTCGCGCCGTCGTCGGCCGGATGATTGATGTCGGCACGGTGTTTCAACAGCACGCGCACGACTTCGACGCGGCCTTGTTCGGCGGCGATGCTCAGCGCCGTTTTATGTTCGGCCTGTTCGCTTTCGACCGCCGCGCCGCGATCCAGTAATTGCTGCACGATACGGACATGTCCCTGCCAAGCCGCGCGCATCAAGGCCGTATAGTCGTCTTCGTCTTGCTGATCGACGTTGACGCCTTGGCGCAATAATCCGCTAACGATGTCCTCTTGGCCGCGCCAGGCGGCGACCATCAGCAGACTCCAACCGTGATAGGGATCTTGTTTGAGTTGCGCCTGTCGTTCGGTCATGGTTTTGAGTTGCTGCGTGTCGAGACCGGCATCGCCGATATGAGAATCGCGCACTTGCGGGGTGTTGTCGCGGGCGCCGCGTGCGCGCAGCAGCGTGACCAGCGCGCCGCCCTTGCTGTTGGCCTTCGCGATATCCAGGGCCGTGCGTCCCTGGCTGTCGCGCTTGGCAAGATCGGCGCCGCGATCCAGAAGACTCTGCGCCAAGCCGGTGTCCGCACGCACGGCGGCGAGCATCAGCGGTGTCGTGCCGTTGCGGTCGGCGCGATTTGGATCGGCGCGGCCCGTCAGTAAACGTTTGACCGTGGCCGTATGGCCGTTGCGCAGCGCCAGTGACAGCGCGGTGTCGCTGTAACGATCTTGTGCATCGATCCGCGCGCCGTGTTCGAGCAGCCAGTTCACCGTCTCGGTTTGGCCCTGCTCCGCGGCTTCCAGCAAGGCGGTGCGCCCGTAGCGATCCGCCGCGTCGACGGCGACGCCGGCGGAGATCGCCTGTTGCAGTCGAGGCAGTTGCCCGCGCCGAGCCGCGGTGCGCGCTGCGGCGGCGGCATCGTCGGACTTCGCCGCGGGTTCGCTCGTATGCGTGCCGTCCAATTTGCCGCGCGCGAGTTCATGGCCTTGCGCCGCGGCTGCGGCGAACCAGCGTTGCGCGGCGGCGGGATCGGCGGCGACGCCCCAACCGTTCAGATACATATTGCCGAGATTGTATTGCGCCTTCGCATGCCCGCTGTCGGCGGCCTGTTGCAGCAGGCGCACGGCCGCAACGTGATCCTTCGATACGCCGCGACCGGAACGATACAACGATGCGAGTTCGTATTGAGCATCGGCGTCGCCGTGGTCGGCATCCTCCTTCAGCAGTCTGGCCGCGCCGGCGTAATCGCGGACGCGGATGGCGGCATCGATCTCGACCTTGCGGTCGGCGAAAACCATTCCGCTGCCGAACAGGCACAACAGCACGATGCCGAGCGCAAGCCCGTGGCGTAGGGTCGCTGCGAGTTCAGGCCGTGCCATGCTTGGTATCCACTTGTATGCCGATCTTCTGCAAAAACGGCGTGGGCAGCACGCCACCGGCCGAGACGATCACCGCATCGTTGTCCAATTCGAGGATCTGTCCTTCCTGATCCAGGATCACATGCTGTGGCTGGATCTCCTTGACGTTGGATTTGAACAGCACGCGCAATTGGCCGGCGTGTTCGGCCGCGGCGATGCGGGCACGATTCTTTTCCTTGGCCCGGCTGAAGGCATCGGCGCGATAGGACAAGATCACCTGCGTATCCGGCTGTTCGGCGATGCTGGCGGCGGCCTCCAGCGCGCTGTCGCCGCCGCCGACCACCAGCACCCGTTGGCCGCGATATTGTTCCGGATCGATCAGCCGGTAGACCACTTTGGCTAGATCCTCGCCCGGCACATCGAGTTTGCGCGGCGTGCCGCGCCGGCCGATGGCGAGCAATACGGCGCGGGTGTGGTAGCTGTTACGGTTGGTCTTCACCGTAAGCATGCCATCGTGGTGCGTAATTTCATCGACACGTTCCTGATATTGGATGTTGAGTCCGGTGCGTTGCACGACCTCTTCCCAGAACTTCAGCAGCGCCTCTTTGGTGGTCTCGGTGAATTTTACCTTGCCGATAATCGGCAACGTCGCCGGCGCGGTCATCACCAGTTTTCCGCGCGGGAAATGCGCGACGGTGCCGCCGAGACTTTCCTGTTCGACGGTCACGAAGCGCAGTTTGTGCTGGAGTGCGCCGAGCGAAGCCGACAGACCTGCGGGGCCGGCGCCGACGATCACGACATCGAGCGCGTCGCCCCGACCGATGCCGCGCAATTGCTTGATGGCTTCGAGCGCTTGACGGCCCTGCTCGATGGCGTTGCGGATCAGGCCCATGCCGCCCAATTCGCCGGCAATGAAAATTCCCGGCACATTGGTTTGAAAATCCGCATCGACCAGCGGAATGTCCACGCCGCGCTTCTCGCTGCCGAACACCAAGCTGATCGCCTCCATGGGGCAGGCGATGCGACAGGCGCCGTGGCCGATGCAATGCGAGGGATTGATGAGCACGGCCTTCTTATTGATGAGACCGAGCACATTACCTTCCGGACAGGCGGTGACGCAGGAACCGCAACCGATGCAACGTGCCGGATCGAGCAACGGATGCAGCGAGGCCGGTTCAGTCAGGCCGGCGACGCGGGTCTGTTCCAACGCAGCCAGATTTCGCGCATGCCGGCGCCGTTGCAGGCCCCAATAGAGCGCAACGATCAGCACGATCGGAATCAGATAGACATACAGCATCCGAGCGACCTCATCCCTATCGACCTCGATTGACCGTCCATACCCCGCGCCGCCCTCATCGCTTCAGGCCAGCACGTTGGCTGGAAAGGATTCTCAGGCTTCACACATACAAAAGTTGTGATAATGTACACGGAATGGGAATATTATCCCAATTACTCTGGCGCGGCCTGGTGATAAGCCGCGCCGTTTCGGGATACCCCGGACGAAATGACGCCCAACGGAGAGGGTGGTTTGGAAACATCACAGACAAAATCCTTGGATTTCAGGGCATCTGGCCATGCGGCCGTGCTCCAGGGACGCGCGTCCATGGCGGAAATGCCCAGCCGACTTGCGGTCGAGGGGCTGACCCTGGTCCGCGGCGAACACGATCTGATCTCCGGACTCAGCTTCCACCTCGCCGCCGGGACGGCCGTGCAGATCACCGGCGCCAACGGCAGCGGCAAGACCACGCTGCTGCGCGCCCTGGCCGGTTGGGTGCGGCCGGAGGCGGGCCGGATTATCTGGTCCGATCGCAACGGGCCGCTCGCGGAACGCCCCGCCCTCGCCTATCTCGGCCATCGCAACGGTCTCAAGGCGGATCTGACGCCGGTAGAAGAATTGGCCTTCGCCGCGCGTCTGCACGGCAACCGCGACAACGTCCGCATCCTGGACAGTCTCGACCGGGTGGGATTGCGCCCGTGCGCGGATCGACTCTGCGGTCGTTTGTCGGCCGGTCAGCAACGGCGCGTCGCACTGGCGCGCGTCCTGCTCAACGAAAACGCCGTGTGGTTATTGGATGAACCGCTGACCGCCTTGGACGCGGATTCCATCGTCACCTTTCAAGACGCCCTGATGCAACACCTGCGGCGCGGCGGCATGGCCGTGCTGTCCACGCATCAGCGTCTGTCGCTCGCTACGGAGTGTCTGCGCACGCTCGCACTGGAGGCCAGCGGTGCTCGCTAACGCCGTCGTCGCCCGCGATCTGACCCTGGCCTTGCGTCGGCGCAGCCGCGTCATCCAGCCGCTGATCTTCACGCTGATCTGCGTGTCGCTGTTTCCGCTGGCGCTGGGCGCCGAGGTCAATCTGCTTGCGCGCATCGCGCCGGGCGTGTTCTGGGTAATCGCCCTGCTCGCCACTCAACTCGGTCTGGAGGGCTTGTTTCAGAGCGATTACGAAGACGGCGCGCTGGAGCAGTGGTTGCTCGCGCCCTACCCGTTGCCGTTGCTGATCGCGGCCAAGGTGTTCGCGCACTGGTTGCTCAGTGCGCTGCCGTTGATTCTGATGGCGCCACTGATCGGCGTGCTGCTCGGCATGAATCTGCCGGTGTTGCATGCGCTGCTTGTCACCTTGTTGCTGGGCACGCCGGTGTTGAGTCTGGTCGGTGCGATCGGTGCCGCGCTCACGGTCACGCAACGCCGTGGCGGGGTGCTGCTGTCGCTGCTGGTGTTGCCGCTGTACATCCCCGTGCTGATTTTCGCCACGACGGCGCTGGAACAAGCCGCTGCCGGTCTCGATTACACCGCGCATCTGTTGCTGCTCAGTGCGTTGGCGGTGCTGGCGTTGACGCTGGCGCCGTTCGCCGCCGCTGCTGCCTTGCGCATCGCGCTTGAATGAATTCTTGGATTGAACCGTGGGATTGAATCATGGGAGTCAACCGCATGCTCACCTATCTGCAACGCCTCGCCTCGCCGCCGACCTTCTTCGCCGTGGCCGGCCGTATCCTGCCCTGGTCGATAGCGCTGGCACTGTTGCTGCTCGGTGCCGGTCTGTATCAAGGACTGCTGGTGGCGCCGCCCGATTATCAACAGGGCGACAGCTACCGGATTATGTTCGTGCATGTGCCGAGCGCGTGGATGTCGCTGTTCGTCTATATGGTCATGGCCGGCGCGGGGCTGATCGCCTTGGTGTGGCGCATCAAGCTCGCCGAAGTGATCGCCAGCGCCAGCGCGCCGATCGGCGCCTCGTTCACCTTCATTACGCTGGTGACCGGTGCGTTGTGGGGCAAGCCGATGTGGGGCGCGTGGTGGGTGTGGGACGCGCGGCTGACCTCGGAACTGATCCTGCTGTTCCTGTATCTCGGCTACATGGGTCTGGAGTCGGCGATTGCCGATCCGCGCAGCGCCGCGCGCGCCACCGCCATCCTCGCGTTAGTCGGCACGGTGAACATTCCCATCATTCATTTCTCCGTGGAATGGTGGAACACCCTGCATCAAGGCGCGACTGTCGCCAAACTCGGTGCGCCGTCGATCCATCTGTCCATGCTCGTCCCGCTGCTGCTGATGGCGGTGGGCTTCAAGCTGTT
>JACREG010000037.1 GCA_016218375.1 Gammaproteobacteria bacterium | reverse complement strand
CTGTTGCTGGCAATGGCCTCTTCCACCTTTTTCACCAGGTGGAGATCAACGAAAGGCCCTTTCTTCACTGAACGTGGCACGATGACGACCTCTCAATACTTATTTCTTGTTACGCCGGCGAACGATCATGCCGTCGGTACGCTTGTTGCTGCGGGTCTTGTAACCCTTGGTCGGCGTGCCCCACGGCGATACCGGGTGACGGCCACCGGAGGTGCGGCCTTCGCCACCACCATGCGGATGATCGACCGGGTTCATGACCACACCACGGACGGTCGGGCGAATACCCCGCCAGCGCGAAGCACCGGCCTTGCCCAACGAACGCAGGTTGTGTTCGGAATTACCGACCTCGCCGATGGTGGCGCGGCAGTCCGAATGCACCTTGCGCATCTCGCCCGAGCGGACACGCAGCGTGGCGTAATCGCCATCGCGCGCCACCAACTGCGCAGAGGCGCCGGCGCTACGCGCCATCTGCCCACCCTTACCGGGCTTGAGTTCGATGCAATGCACTTGCGTACCCACCGGGATATTGCGCAACGGCATGGCGCTGCCCGGCTTGATCGGCGCATCGATACCCGACTGCACAGTCGAGCCCGCTTCCAGGCCCTTGGCAGCCAGCATGTAGCGACGCTCGCCATCGGCGAACAACACCAGCGCAATGTGCGCACTGCGATTCGGATCGTATTCGATGCGTTCGACGCGACCGAGAATACCGTCCTTATCGCGCTTGAAATCGATCAAGCGATATTTCTGCTTGTGACCGCCACCCTTGTGCCGGGTCGTGATACGACCGACATTGTTGCGACCACCGGTCCTGTCCTTCTTTTCGACCAGCGCCGCGCAGGGCTCGCCCTTGTGCAGCCCCTCGGTCACCGTGCGGACCACGAAGCGGCGTCCTGCGGAGGTCGGTTTTGCTTTAACGATAGCCATCACTCAAAACCTTGTTCTGTGCGAGCACGTTCCGGTTACTCACCGGGCGATCACTCGGCTCCCATGAAATTGATGTCGTTGCCTTCCGCCAGCGTGACAAACGCCTTTTTCCAGTCGGAACGCTTGCCGAAGGTCTGACCGGAACGCTTGACCTTGCCGGGCATGTTCGCGACCTGCACGCCGGTGACCTTCACATTGAAGAGCATCTCGACGGCCTGGCGAATCTCAGGCTTGGTCGCATCGCCAACCACCTTAAAGGCGTACTGGCGGCTGCGGTCGGCCAGACGCGCGGTCTTTTCGGACATCAGCGGCGCCACCAACACCTTCATCAAACGCGACTCGCTCATGCCAGCCTCTCCTCAAACTTCTTCAGCGTGTCGACCGTCATCAGCACACTGCCGAAGCCAACCAGACTCACTGGGTCCACGCTCGCGGAATCACAGACGCCGACGTGATACAGATTGCGCGCGGCCAGATACAAATTCTCGTCCGCCGCGTCATTGATAATCAGCACATCCTCAAGCCCCATATCCTTGAGCTTGACCAGCAGCTCTTTGGTCTTGGGCGAAGACACACTGAACGCGTCCACAACCATCAAGCGATCCTGGCGCAACAATTCCGACAGAATCGAGGCCATGGCACCGCGATACATCTTTTTGTTGACCTTCTGCGAGAAGTCGCGATTACGCGCCGCGAAGGACTTGCCACCACCCCGCCACAGCGGGCTGCGGATTGTACCAGCTCGCGCGCGACCTGTCCCCTTTTGTCGCCACGGTTTTGTACCGCCGCCGCTGACATCGGAACGCGTCTTCTGCGCCTTGGTACCTGCGCGCGCACCGGCGAGCACAGCCGTGACCACCTGATGAATCAGCGCTTCGTTGAATTCGCGTCCGAAGGCCTTGTCGGAGACGCTGACGGACTTACCACCTTTGACCTGCAATTCCATCTCTGCTTCCCCTTACGCCTTGACCGCCGGGCGGATAATGACATCACCGCCCTTGGCGCCGGGCACTGCACCCTTGACCAGGATCAGGCCGCGCTCGGCATCGACGCGCACGACTTCGAGGTTCTGCGCGGAACGTTGCTTGGCGCCCATATGACCCGCCATCTTCTTACCCTTGATCACGCGACCCGGCGACTGGTTCTGACCGATCGAACCCGAGGAACGATGCGACAGCGAGTTACCGTGCGTGGCGTCGCCCATGGTGAAGTTGTAGCGCTTGATGGTGCCGGCGAAACCTTTACCGATGGTGGTGCCCGTTACATCGACGATCTGGCCGGCGGAGAACATATCCGCTTTCAGTTCAGCACCGACGGCGAGATCCGCGCCTTCGCCTTCGGCGAGACGGAATTCCCACAGACCACGACCCGGCTGCACATTCGCCTTGGCATAGTGGCCGGCCGCCGCTTTGGTCACGCGCGTCGCGCGGCGGGTACCGACGGTAACCTGCACGGCACGATAGCCATCGTTCTCGGCATTCTTGACCTGGGTAACCCGGTTCGGTTCCGCCTCGATCACGGTCACCGGCACGGACACACCGTCTTCCGTGAAGACGCGCGTCATACCTGCCTTACGCCCAATCATTCCAATAGACATTTGCAACATCCCCTGCAGAAGCGGTCTGTGCTGCGATAGATTCGCGAGCACCGCCCTGCGGCTTAGTTCAACTTAATCTGTACGTCCACACCTGCCGCGAGATCCAACTTCATCAGCGCATCGACGGTCTTGTCCGTCGGATCGACGATGTCCATCAGGCGCTTGTGGGTGCGGATCTCATACTGATCGCGCGCATCCTTATCGACGTGCGGCGAGGTCAGGATGGTAAAACGCTCTTTCTTGGTCGGGAGCGGAATCGGACCACGCACTTGCGCGCCGGTACGCTTGGCCGTCTCGACAATTTCACGCGCCGACTGGTCGATCAGACGATGATCGAATGCCTTCAGGCGGATACGAATTCTCTGATTGCTCATGTTTAATCCAGTTCAGACAGAGCCGGCGAGTATAAGGGATGGAAGCTCGTTCCGTCCCTTATGCCAACAACAATAATTACTCGATGATCTTCGCCACGACGCCGGCGCCGACGGTGCGGCCACCTTCGCGGATGGCGAAGCGCAGACCTTCTTCCATCGCGATCGGCG
>JACREG010000043.1 GCA_016218375.1 Gammaproteobacteria bacterium | reverse complement strand
GGACATCGTGATGATCTTCGATGAATGCACGCCGTATCCGGCGACCAAGGATCAGGCGCGTCGCTCGATGGAATTATCGCTGCGCTGGGCGCGGCGTTCGCGCGATGCACACGATGCACAGGGATGTGCGAGTGCCGCGGGAGGCACGAGCCCCGGGATGGGCGAAGGTAGAACAATGCAGGAGCAATTGGCGAGGATGCCGGAAGCGGCGGGTGACAACCCATCCGCGCTGTTCGGCATTGTGCAGGGCGGCATGTACCCTGATCTGCGCGCAGAATCGCTGGCCGGGCTGACCGGCATCGGCTTCGACGGCTATGCCATCGGCGGCCTGTCAGTGGGCGAGGGTGAGGCCGAGCGCCTGCATATCCTCGATAATCTGATGCCACGCATGCCCGCCGACCGGCCGCGCTATCTCATGGGTGTGGGCCGACCGGAGGATATCGTCGAGGCGGTGCGTCGCGGCGTGGACATGTTCGATTGCGTGATGCCGACCCGCAACGCGCGCAACGGCCATTTGTTCACCCACAGCGGCGTGGTGAAGATCCGCAACAGCGCCCACCGCACCGACACCGGTCCGCTGGACCCGGAATGCGGTTGCTACACCTGCCGCAACTACAGCCGGGCCTATCTCTATCATTTGGACAAGTGCAATGAAATCCTCGGTGCGCGCCTGAATACCATCCACAATCTGACCTACTACCAGACCCTGATGCAGGGCCTGCGCGCGGCCATCGCCGCCGGGGGGCTGGAGGCCTATGTGGCGGATTTCTACCGCAGGCGCGACCAGGTCCTCCCGGCTATGCCATAATACCGGCCGTTTTGCCGGCACGGGCCGGCACCCCGTTCGAGACCGAGCAAGGAACCGACTATGAGCTTCTTCATCTCCCAAGCCTGGGCCGCCGATGCCCCAGCCGCCGCGCAGCAACCCGATCCGATCATGAGTTTTCTGCCGCTGGTTCTTATCTTCGCGGTGTTTTACTTCCTGCTCATCCGGCCGCAACAGAAACGCGCCAAGGAGCACAAGGGCATGGTCGAGGCGCTGAAGAAGGGCGATTACGTGGTCACCAACGGCGGCCTGCTCGGGCGCATCACCGACCTGGGCGAAAACTTCGTCAAGCTCGCCGTGGCCGAGGGCGTCGAAGTGAAAGTGCAGCGCGCCGCGGTCGCCGCGCTGATGCCCAAGGAATCGGTGAAAGAACTCTAAGAAATTAAGGTCTAATCAATTCGTCATTCCGGCGTAGGCCGGAATCCAGTTCTTCGAATTTCTGGATTCCCGCACTTGTGCCCTTCAGGGTATTCGCGGGAATGACGGAGCAAGAGTAAGTTAAGGATTGAATTCGGATGATCAACCAATATCCACTGTGGAAGTACCTGCTGATCGCCGCGATCCTGATCGCCGGCGCGGTGTATGCGCTGCCGAATCTGTACGGCGAAGACCCGGCACTCCAAGTTTCGGCGACGCGTGCCGAGCAGGTCGACACGACCATCCGCGACCGCGTGGTCGAGGCGTTGCGCGAGGCCGGTATCCGGCACGGCAAAATCGAATTGCAGAACGAGCGTTTGTTGGTCCGCTTCGCCGACACCGAGGCGCAGCTCAAGGCTGCCGACAAGGTACAGACAGTGCTCGGCAACCGTTATGTGGTGGCGCTGAATCTGGCCAGTGCCGCGCCGGCCTGGTTGCAGAGCATCAGCGCGCGGCCCATGTATCTCGGCCTGGATTTGCGCGGCGGTATGCACTTCCTTATGGAAGTCGACATGGAGGCTGCGGTTACCCAGGCCGAGGAACGCTATGTCGGCGAGTTCCGTGATTTTCTGCGCAAGCGCGAACAGCCCATCCGCTACATCACCATTGCCCGCGGCGACGGCGGCATCCTGGCCCAGTTCCGCAGCGCCGCGGACCGCGACCAGGCGCTGGCCGCGCTGGACAAGGAGTACGACAAACTGGAGTTCAGCGTCGGCGCGAACGTCGACAAATTCCTGCTGACCGCGCGCATCGGCGAGCAGCAGCGGCGCGAGATCCGCGATTTCGCCTTGCAGCAGAACATCACCACGTTGCGCAACCGCGTCAACGAACTCGGCGTCGCCGAGCCGGTCATTCAACAGCAGGGCGTGAACCGCGTGGTGGTGCAACTGCCCGGCGTGCAGGACACGGCGCGCGCCAAGGAAATCCTCGGCGCGACGGCAACGCTGGAATTCCGCTTGGTCGACGAAGGCCACAATCCCGCCGATGCCGAGGCCAGCAATCGCGTGCCGGCAGGCAGCGAGTTGTATCACGAGCGTAGCGGCGCACCGGTGTTGCTCCAACGGCGCGTGATCTTGACCGGCGATTACATCACCGATGCGTCCTCCGGTTTGGAACAGGACAGCGGCAAGGCGGCGGTGTTCATCAATCTGGACAGCAAGGGCGGCCGCATCATGGGCAACGCCACCAAGGACGCCATCGGCAAGATGATGGCGGTGGTGTTTATCGAGAACAAGGTGACCACGCGCGAGGTCGACGGCAAACCGGTCAAGCAGAAAACGCAGGTCAAGGAAGTCATCAATATCGCGACTATCAGAGATCAGTTAGGCAACCGCTTCCAGATCACCGGCCTGGACAGCCCGACGGAGGCGCGTAACCTTGCGCTGTTGCTGCGCGCCGGCGCGCTCGCCGCACCCATCGAGATCATCGAGGAACGTACCGTCGGCCCGAGCCTGGGCGCGGAGAATATCCAACGCGGCTTCCATTCGACTTGGCTCGGTTTCGCGTTGATCGCGGTGTTCATGATTATTTATTACGTGGCATTCGGCGTGACGGCGGTCCTCGCGTTGGGTGTCAACGTCGTGCTGCTGGTGGCGCTGCTGTCGATGCTACAGGCCACGCTGACCTTGCCCGGCATGGCGGCCATCGCGCTCACCGTCGGTATGGCGATCGATGCCAACGTGCTCATCAACGAACGTATCCGTGAAGAACTGCGCAACGGCAACACGCCGCAAGCGAGTATCCATGCCGGTTACGAACGCGCCTTCGGCACCATTCTCGACTCGAACATCACCACGTTGATCGCGGGCTTCGCCTTGTTCATGTTCGGCAGCGGTTCGGTGCGCGGCTTCGCGGTGGTGTTGTGCCTCGGCATCCTCACCTCCATGTTCAGCGGTGTGATGGTGTCGCGTGCCCTGGTCAACCTGCTGTATGGCGGGCGTCGCGTCGAACGGCTGGCCATCGGCAATACGCGCTGGAATTGATGCCGCGCAGAATTTGAAAGGAGTACCCCGTGGAATTTTTCAAACTTCGTAAAGACATCCCGTTCATGCGCCACGCGCTGGTGTTCAACGTGATTTCGCTCATCACGTTCCTGCTCGCGGTGGTGTTCCTGGCAACCAAGGGGCTCAACTTCGGCGTGGACTTCACCGGCGGCACGGTGCTCGAAGTCAACTATGCGCAAGGGGCCGATCCGCAGAAGATCCGCCTGCTGCTGGAAGGCAGCGGTTACAAGGACGTCACTGTGCAGAATTTCGGCACGTCGCGGGATGTCATGATCCGCCTGCCGGCGAAGGGCCAGGAGATCGGCGCCAAGCTGTCGGAAGAGGTCATGCAAAAACTTCGGCAGGACGATCCGCAGGCGCAATTGCGACGCACCGAATTCGTCGGTCCGCAGGTCGGCCAGGAATTGGTGGAGAACGGCGGCTTGGCGTTGTTGGTGGTCTGCTTCGGCATCGTGCTCTATCTCTGGCTGCGCTTCGAGTGGAAGTTCGGCTTGGCCGCGATCATCGCCAATATGCACGACGTGGTCATCATCCTGGGCTTCTTCGCCTTCTTTCAGTGGGACTTCTCGCTGACCGTGCTGGCGGCGGTATTGGCTATCCTCGGTTATTCGGTAAACGAATCGGTGGTGGTGTTCGACCGGATTCGCGAGAACTTCCGCAAGATGCGCACCGCCACCACGCCGCAGGTGATCGACAACGCCATCACCGCGACCATGTCGCGCACGATCATCACCCATGGCTGTACCCAGTTGGCGGTGCTGTCGATGCTGATCTTCGGCGGCGAGACGCTGCACTATTTCGCCGTGGCGCTGACCATCGGCATTCTGTTCGGCATCTATTCCTCGGTGCTGGTGGCGAGTCCGATCGTGATGTGGCTGGGGGTGTCGCGCGCGGACCTGATGCCGGTGAAAAAGGAAGGCGCGGAGTTGGATCGGATACCGTAAAGGCTATCGGGTTGGCGGTGCCGCGCACTGGCGCATCGTGAACGCATAAAACGACAGAGCCGCCCCGGCTGTAACGCGGGGCGGCTCTGTCGTTTCTGGTGGGGGGGTTCTAGCGGGCCTTGCGGACTTCGTCGAACGGATCGGCCTCGTCCAGGCTGGGCAGGATCTTGCTGCACAGCGTGCTGGAGCGCTCCGCGCATTTATCTTCGGAGGCGCCGCGTATAGTCAGGGTCGCCCAGACCACGGCGACGGCCCAGAGTCCAGCGCCCAGCAGGACAGTTTGCCAGCCGGTACCTTCGGCCGGCCCGCCCCAGATCGCACCGTAGAGAATACTGACGATGGCGGTCAGCCAGAACACGCCGATGGGGGCCGCGCAACAGCCGGCACACCCGTAACGGCAGGCGGCCAGGGGTGGTGTCAACAGGGTGAGCAGTGTTCGTTTCATTGTTATACACCAGCCTCTTGCGTAGGGAACGGGGCGGTTACCCGGTTAAGAACCGGACTAAGAATGTGTATAACACAAATACTGAGGAAGGGAAACGCGCCCCAACGGGCCTGAATGTACTTGGCGCGAGTGGCGTGTGGCGTGCCCTAGTCGGCATGCTCCGCCAATGGCGTTAATCGCTCCGCCTCCGAGCTACGCAAGTCGGCTTTGCGATGAACGCCACCGGCGGAGCGCGGAGTATTCAGGTGTAAGTCCACTCTTTCCGGCTGCCGGCGGG
>JACREG010000042.1 GCA_016218375.1 Gammaproteobacteria bacterium | reverse complement strand
GCCATCGGCGCAGCGGAATTCCGCCCCGGCATACTCAAACACGCACGGCACGTCGATCTCAGCAACGAATTCGAGCGTCAGTTTTTCGGTGACGTCATGCTGTTCGGCATCGAAAAACTCACCGCGAAGGGTTATCCCTTGAACGCCTTGCCTCACGACTTCATCGAAGCAGCGTTGAACGAAACCGCCGCCGAGATGGCGCATCTGTACCAAGACAAACACGCGCAGATACTGAAGAAGCTCGCCGACGTGCGGCAGTTACGGATATCCGCCGCCCACCGCTTCGCCGGCATCCCCGCAGCGTGGGCAAGACTCGACACCTTCCTCGACAACATGACCCATAATTTCGGCCCGGATGCCGAGGGCTACAGGCTCATCGTCGATACCAAACATCGACAGCGCCGCCATGCACAACTCCTGGCGGCCATCATAAACTACCGCCACGACCGCTCCGTCTGGGAAACCGCGCTGAACGAATCCAGGCCGGGGACGGCCAGGGCATGATTCGCCGCCTCAAACACTGGGCGTATCGGCACCAACATCCGGAACGTCATCGCTGTCTCGAAACCCTGCTGGCCAATCAAACTCTGAGCGCGGCACAACTGCGCCAGCAACAGCTTGCGGAGTTCGCGGAACTCCTGCGCCACGCCAGTGTACAAGTCCCCTATTATCGAGAGCGTTATCGGAATACATCCCTGACCAACCTTTCGCCGGACGCTATTCGAGCCCTGCCGATCCTGCGCAAAGACGACGTCGTCCAGCACCGCGATGCACTGCTGGACGATCACGCCGACAGAGCTACGCTACGCATCGGTCACACCGGCGGCTCCACCGGAAAACCGCTGGCATATTATTACGACCCGCACAAGCACGAACTGATGCGCGCCGGCATGATGAGAAGTTATAGGGGGTCGGGATGGCGCCCCGGCGAGAAGATTCTGAATTTCTGGGGCGCCCGGCAGGACGTCAAGCCGCGCGGTCTACGCAAACGCGTCGAAGATTTCATCGCCGCTGAAACAACCATCGGCGCTTATGAGTATACCGAGGCCGATCTGGCGCGATGGGTCGATGAGATCCAACGCTATCGACCCGTATTACTGCAAGGCTACGCCTCGATCCTGGCCGAACTGGCGAGATACATACTCGATCAAGGACTACGCATACCGGATACCTTGAAAGGCGTGTATTCCACCGCGGAAATGCTCCACGACTGGCAACGGCAACGGATGGAAGCGGCTTTCGCCTGCAAGGTCTACAACCAATACGGCAGCCGCGAGATACCGAACATCGCCTGCGAATGCCGCCACGGCAACCAGCACATCTTCACCGACATGGTGTATCTCGAATCCGTACATGAAGAGGGCGAAGACAAGCTACTGGTCACTTCATTGACCAACCGCGTCATGCCCTTCATCCGCTATGACATTGGCGACGCGGGCACGCTCAAAGACGGCGACTGTCCGTGCGGCTCACCGTTCCCCATGATGGAAATGGGCGTATGCCGCAGCAACGATCTCATCAGAACCCCACATGGCAAGATCGTGTACCCGTCTTACTTCATCCACCTGCTCGATGGCCTGGAAGGCGTAACGCAATACCAGTTCGTGCAAACGGCGTTCGACAAGATGACGCTCAACCTCCTCGCCTCGCGTCGACTCACCGCCGAAGAACAAGCGCACCTCGGAACACGGATCGCGCGCGAAGTGGATGCGGACATGACGCTCGAAATACGCCATGTCGAAGCGATCCCGCGCACGCGCTCGGGAAAGCATCGGTTTGTGCTCAGAGACTTCGTCTAATAGAAAAGGCCCCGCATGGGGCCTTCTTGTGTTGGCGGAGAGGCCCGCGCCTTATGGGGTGTCGTAATCCGTTAGTCGGGGTTTATTGATATTTGTGATGCCGCAGATTGGCTTGTAGGTGTATGCTTACGCTGCAAGTCTCCATTCGTACAATAGCTATGTAGAACTCCCCTGTATACGATACCCTTGCATAGAAAGCGTTTTTTCTCCTAAGGACGGGTATACCGTCAGTGATCCCAGGCGCTAGCCGGCCGAGTCGATAAGTCGATTCACCTGCCGCCCCCTTTCTCTGGCTCCGAATCAATAACAACAACATCAAGAATCGAAAGAGCCGATCAAGAACGCCCACCATCGCAAACTCGCCATAGCGGCTTCACCGCATGCGCCAGACGCTCGGTAAGTTTGCCTTTGACGGATCGGCGCAGCGCGTTCACTGAATCTAACGGGAGTTGAACATCATGAATTCGAATTTGCCCAAAAAGCCGCGCAGACAGCTTCTGGATCTGACCATGCTTGTGACGCTGGGGGGCATTTTGCTTGCGCCTGCGTCCGCATCGGCGGCAGACAAATATTGGGCATGCGGCAGCAACTGGTGGGATTACGTCTGCTGGAGTTCCACACTCGGCGGTGCCGCGACGCTCGGGCAGCCGGTGAATGGCGACGATGTCTATCTCATCGATCCGCTTGGCCGCAATGTCAACTACTGGAACACGGCTTATCCTTCCGCGGTGTTGAACAGTCTGACGGTCGACGCCACTAGCACCGGCACGATGACGCTCCTGCAATCGAAGGATGTGCTGTCCGCGAATAACGAAGTCATCGGCCGCTACGGCTCCGGCACGTATACCCAGAGCGGCGGCACGAATAATATCACCGCGGGTGACGCTAACACACTCACTCTGGGTTACTACAGCGGCAGCAACGGCACCTATAACCTCAGCGGCACCGGCCATCTGTCCTTGGCATGGCCCAGCACGGAAATCATCGGCCTCTCCGGTAACGGTACCTTCAACCAGACGGGTGGCGTGAATGACGCCGGCTTCAGCATCACCCTGGGCAGCAATGCCGGCAGCAGCGGCACCTACAATCTTAGCGCCGGCACTCTGACCATGACTGGCGGTTCATTCATTGGCGAACGCGGCACCGGCACCTTCATACAGACAGGCGGCACCCACTCGGGCGGTGGCGGATTCAATCTCGGCCGGGAAATCGGCGGCAGTGGCACTTACCAATTAAGCGGCGGCAGCCTGTCGGCGGGCAGTGAACGCATCGGTTACGCCGGCACCGGCAATTTCATCCACACCGGCGGCGCGAACGCATTCACCACGCTCTACATGGGCGAGCTGACTACCGGCAGCGGCAGCTACAACCTGAGCGGCACCGGCACCGTGAACAGTTCCGCGGAATACATCGGCTACCGCGGCAACGGCAGCTTCAACCAGAGCGCCGGCACGAACACCGTCAACGGAAGCTTGACCCTGGGCTGGTCTACCGGCAGCAGCGGCAACTACACCCTGAGCGGCACCGGCGCTTTGAGCACACTGCAGGAAACCATCGGCTATAACGGTACGGGCAGCTTCACCCAGAGCGGCGGCACGCATACATCGACCTACGACATCGTGCTCGGCTCGATCAACGGCAGTCAGGGCAGCTATGCCCTGAACGCGGGCAATCTATCGGCCAACAACCTGTTCGTCGGTCGCGGCGGTAGCGGCACCTTCACTCAGGGCGGCGGCAGTACGGTGCTCGGCAACACGCTCACGCTCGGCGACGGGCAATGGGGCGGCGGAAGCTACACGCTGAACGCGGGCAGTCTGTCGACGCTGAACGAAGTGGTGGGCAATGGCGGTGGCGCTCTGTTCACGCAGAATGGTGGCACCCATGCGGTAGGCAATTCCTTCATCGTCTCTACCGGCAGTTATGTGCTTAACGCCGGCAGCCTGACGACTGTCAGCGCCTCCATCGGCGCCGACAAAAACGCCAACGCGACGTTCACGCAGACCGGCGGCACGAATACGGGCAGCTATGAAACCTACATCAGCCACGACGCGCCCTTCGGCGGCAGCGGCAGCTATATCCAGAGTGGCGGCACGCACAGCACCAACGCGCTCATCATCGGCTACCTGACCGGCAGTAACGGCCACTATGAGCTCAGCGGCAATGCCAGTCTGAGCGCCAACAGCGAAACCCTCGGAAGTTTCTTGAACAGCAATGGCAGCGTTACGCAGAGCGGCGGCAGCCATACGGTCGCCAACGATCTCGTCATCGGCCGCGGTGGTGCCGGCACCTACATTCAGAGTGGAGGCACGAGTCAGGTGGGTGGTTCCGTCGTGCTCGGGCAAGAAAGCGGCTCAACGTTCTACTACAACCTGAGCGGCAGCGGCAGCCTGAGCACCGGTAATGAATTCATTGGCAGAGCGGGCAGCGGCGCCTTTGCCCAGAGCGGTGGCAGCAACTACCTCAACGGCTTTCTCTACCTGGGCGAACTCGCCGGCAGTCAAGGCAGTTACCAGCTCAGCGGCGGCAATCTGCGGGCGTTCACCGAAGTCGTCGGCTACTACGGTAACGGCAGCTTCACGCAGAGCGGCGGCGACAACGTGATGATCAGTAATCTGCTGGTCGGCTATAACAACGGCAGCACCGGCAGCTACACCCAAAGCGGCGGCACGAATCGCGTCAACGGCAACCTCGATCTCGGCTTCGAGAACGGCGCCAACGGCAGCTATGCATTGAGCGGCACCGGCGACCTGACCGCATCCGCTGAGCACATCGGCTATTTTGGCACCGGCAGTTTCACCCAGAGCGGTGGAACGCATACGGTCAACGACATCGTCATGGGTGTCGGCAGCGGCAGCACCGGCACCTACACCCAGAGCGGCGGCACGCTGAATGTCGGCAACATCTTGAACGGCGCGGGCACCAGCACATTCAACCTCGACGGTGGAACGCTCAACCTGACGGGTAGTTCGATGGCGCTGGATACCTTCAACGTCGGCAATGGCGCCGGCTCGAACGGCAGCTTCACGCTGGGCAACGGCAAGACGCTGACAGTGGCAAATGAATACATCGGCCAATCCGGTACCGGTACCGTTGTCCAAAGCGGCGGCGCGCATACGATCGGAAGCGCGCTGCTGCTCGGCGTCGTCGATGGCGGCAACGGCAGCTACGCGCTGAGCGGTACCGGCAGTCTGTCCTCGATGTATGAATACATCGGCTATGCCGGCACGGGCGTCTTCACCCAGAGCGGTGGCACACACACGGCCGGCGACTACATAAGTCTTGGCGGCGGCGCCGGCAGCAGCGGCACTTATAACTTGAGTGCAGGCGATCTCAGCACCGGTTGGGAAGTCGTCGGCGACGCCGGCAAGGGCACCTTCAACCAGAGCGGCGGTACGAATCTCGTTTCCATTCTCTCCATCGGTTACAACAGCGGCAGCAGCGGCAGATACACCCTGAGCGGTACCGGCTACTTGGCAAGCGGCACCGAGTACATCGGCAACGCCGGCTCGGGCGCCTTCAACCAGAACGGCGGCACGCATACGGTCGCCAACACGCTTACCCTGGGTACGAACAAGGGCGCCTACAACCTCAACGGCGGCACGCTGGAAGTCACAGGCGGCATCATCAACGATACCGGCGGCACCTTCAATGTGGGCGCCGGCACAACCGCCACGGTGGACGGCGTGGGCTTCGTCAATCACGGCCTGCTCAAAGGTGCCGGCACTGTCGCAGGCAATGTCACTTCCGACGGCGTTGTCGGACCCGGCAATTCCCCAGGCATGCTTACCATCACCGGCGACTACACCCAAACCGAAGCGGGACTCTTCAACGTGGAAATCGGCGGTCTGCTCGCAGGCAGCGAATACGATGCACTCTATGTCTTCGGCAGCGCGAACCTCGCCGGCACGCTGAATGTCAGTCTGCTCAACCTCGGCAGTGGACTGTTTGCTCCCAAGGCTGGCGACACCTTCGACATTCTCTCGGCCGAGTTCCTCGTAGGAAGCTTCGACGCACTCAACTTCGCCCTACTGGCCCCGAACCTCGCCTGGCAGATCGATTACCTGACGGACGTTTTCGGCACCACCGACGTGGTGCGTCTGTCGGTGGCTTCCGCGCCTACCGTTCCGGTGCCTGCTGCCGCATGGTTACTGGGGTCGGGATTGCTTGGGTTGGCCGGTGTTGCGCGGCGCAATGGGCCTCAAGGCCGTGCCTCGTAAAGGAGGGTGTTTTCCCGTTGAGATTCCAGATCGCAACGAGGCACTCAATAAAATCGAGGGGCCTCGGGCATGAGCGAGGCAGGAAGATTTAACTAACCGAGAAATTGGCGGAGAGGGTGGGAGTCGAACCCACGGTACGCGGAACGTACACTCGATTTCGAGTCGAGCACTTTCGGCCACTCAGTCACCTCTCCGGGGGTCGTCATTCTACCAAAGGCCGGTCGGGATGCCCAAGATTTCTTCCGCCGCCCGGTTACTCACGCCGTTGCCGGAAAAAATCCTGCAACAGCATGCCGCAGGACTCGGCGAGGACGCCGCCGATCACCGTGACTCGGTGATTCAGCCCAGGCATGCCAAAGGCGTCGATCTGACTGCCGGCGGCGCCGCGCTTGGGATCGTAGGCGCCGAACACCAGCCGTTCGATGCGCGCGTGGACCATCGCGCCAGTACACATCAGACAGGGTTCGAGGGTGACGTACAACGTGGCCCCGGCCAGCCGGTAATTGCCGAGGTGCCGCGCCGCCGCGCGCAGGGCGACGATCTCGGCATGCGCGGTGGGATCGTAGTCCGTGATCGGCCGGTTCCAGCCTTCGCCGAGCACCTGACCGTCGCGCACCACCACCGCACCGACCGGCACCTCGCCATCGGCCTCGGCGCAACGCGCCAGCGCGATGGCGTGCTGCATCCAGTGACTATCGGTCGCCTCGCTCACTCCCACTCGATCGTGCCCGGCGGTTTGCCGGTGATGTCGTAGGTGACGCGCGCGATGCGGGGGATTTCGTTGATGATGCGCCGCGAGCAGTGGTCGAGGAATTCGTAGGGCAGATGCGCCCAGCGCGCGGTCATGAAGTCGATGGTCTCGACGGCGCGCAGTGCGACGACGTAATCGTAGCGGCGGCCGTCGCCGGTGACGCCGACGGATTTCACCGGCAGGAATACGGCGAAGGCCTGCGAGACTTTGTCGTAGAGATCGTGTTTGCGCAGTTCTTCGATGAAGATGTGATCGGCGAGCCGCAGCGTGTCGGCATATTCCTTCTTCACCGCGCCGAGAATGCGCACGCCCAGACCCGGACCGGGGAATGGGTGGCGGTAGACCATGTCGTAAGGCAGGCCGAGTTCGACGCCGAGTTTGCGCACTTCGTCTTTGAACAATTCGCGCAGCGGTTCGAGCAGTTTCAATTTCATGTGCTCGGGCAGACCGCCGACGTTGTGATGCGACTTAATGAGATGCGCCTTACCGGTCTTGGCGCCGGCGGATTCGATCACATCCGGATAGATGGTGCCCTGCGCCAGCCATTTCGCGTTCTTGAGTTTGGCGGCCTCTTCCTCGAACACCTCGATGAACAGATTGCCGATAGCCTTGCGTTTGCGTTCCGGATCGTCGACGCCGTCGAGCACTTTGAGAAAACGCGCCTCGGCATCGATACGAATGACGTGTACGCCCATGTGTTCGGCGAAAGTCGCCATGACCTGATCGCCTTCCTTGTGGCGCAGCAGGCCGTTGTCGACGAACACGCAGGTGAGTTTGTCGCCGATGGCGCGGTGCAACAGCGCGGCGACCACCGAGGAATCGACGCCGCCCGACAGGCCTAGCAGCACTTCATCGTCGCCGACTTGCTCGCGTATGGCGCGTACACTTTCATCGGCGATGTTACCCGGCGTCCACAAGGCATCGCAGCCACAGATCTCGGTGATGAAGCGGCTGAGGATGCGCCCACCTTGGCGCGTGTGCGTGACTTCCGGATGGAACTGCACGCCGTAGAAATGCCGTGCCTCGTCGGCCATGCCGGCAATCGGCGCGCTATCGGTGCTGGCCATCAGCTTGAAACCGGACGGCAAGTCGACGACGCGATCGCCATGACTCATCCACACGTCCAGCAGACCGTAACCTTCGTCGCTGGTGTGGTCTTCGATGTCTTTCAACAACTGCGTATGGCCGCGCGCGCGCACTTGCGCGTAACCGTATTCGTGATGATCGGCGGATTCGACTTTGCCGCCCAACTGCGCGGCCATGGTCTGCATGCCGTAGCAGATGCCGAGCACCGGCACGCCCAGCTCGAACACGAATTGCGGTGCGCGCGGGGTGTTCTCGGCCGTGACCGTCTCCGGCCCACCGGAGAGGATGATGCCCTTGGGTTTGAAGGCACGCAGATCGTTCTCGTCCATGTCCCAGGGATGAATCTCGCAATACACACCGATCTCGCGTACGCGGCGGGCGATGAGCTGGGTGTATTGCGATCCGAAATCGAGGATCAGGATGCGGTGGGCGTGGATGTCGGCGTGGAGGTTCAAGGTGGTCGGCTCAACTCAATGGTAAAAAAACAGAACCGTCATTGCGAGCATATCCCCGTCATTGCGAGTCGCGAAGCGACGCGGCAATCTCTCTGGGCCTGCGGTGCAGTTATGAGATTGCCACGCTTCGCTCGCAATGACGGCGAAAATACACACTCGCACAGTAACGGAGAAATTACGCTCACACGCGATAGTTCGGTGCTTCCTTGGTGATCTGCACATCGTGCACATGACTCTCGGCCATGCCGGCGCTGGTCACGCGCACGAACCTCGGTTTGGTGCGCATCTCTTCGATGGTGTTGCAGCCGGTGTAACCCATGCTGGAACGCAGGCCGCCGAGCAACTGATGGATCACCGGGCCCAGCGGGCCTTTGTACGGCACGCGGCCTTCGATGCCTTCCGGCACCAGTTTCTCCGCGGTGTTGCCTTCCTGGAAATAGCGGTCCGAGGAACCCTGCTGCCCGGCCATCGCACCGAGTGAGCCCATGCCGCGATAGGATTTGTAGGAGCGGCCCTGGAACAACTCGACTTCGCCCGGCGCCTCTTCGGTACCGGCGAACATGCTGCCGACCATGATGGAATACGCGCCGGCGGCGATGGCCTTGGCCATGTCGCCCGAATAGCGGATGCCGCCGTCGGCGATCAGCGGCACGCCTGTGCCGGCCAGCGCCTTGGCAACGTTCTCGACCGCGGAAATCTGCGGCACACCGACACCGGCGACGATGCGGGTAGTACAGATCGAACCCGGGCCGATGCCGACCTTGACGCCGTCGGCACCATGGTCGAGCAAGGCCTTGGCGGCAGAACCGGTGGCGATGTTGCCGCCGATCACTTCGACCTGCGGGAAGGTTTTCTTGACCCACTGTACGCGCTTGAGCACGCCTTCGGAATGACCATGCGCGGTATCGACAACGAGTACGTCCACACCGGCTTCGGCAAGCAGTGTCGCACGTTCCTCGGTACCCTCGCCGACGCCGATGGCAGCGCCGACGCGCAGACGACCGAGGCTATCCTTGCTGGCAAAGGGATGTTCGGAGGACTTGAGGATGTCCTTCACGGTCATCAGCCCGCGCAACTCGAAGGCATCGCTGATGACCAGCACGCGCTCCAGGCGGTTCTTGTGCATGAGCGCCTTGGCTTCTTCGAGCGTTGCGCCCTCCTTAACCGTAATCAGGCG
>JACREG010000041.1 GCA_016218375.1 Gammaproteobacteria bacterium | reverse complement strand
TTCGCGGCCATCGGCCGCTCCTACAGCGTTTCCAGATCGTCCAACTCCTGCGCGCTGAATCCCGCGCGTTCGCGCGCATCCCGGTAGAACGGTCCTTTAATCCGCCCGCGCATATGTTCGCGCACCAGATCGCGGAACGTCGCGCGCGGTTCCAGTCCGCGTTGCGCGCAAGCGTAATGGAACCAGCGCGTGCCGATGGCGACGTGGCCGATTTCGTCGCGCAAAATAATCTCCAGGATCGCCACGCTCTCCGCATCGCCGGCCTCGCGCAGGCGTTCCATAATGCCCGGCGTGACATCCAGTCCGCGCGCCTCCAGCACGCGCGGCACCAAGGCCATACGCACCAACACATCCTCGCGCGTCTGCAAGGCCATGGCCCACAGGCCGTTGTGCGCGGGGAAATCGCCGTAGCCGTGGTCCAACGCGCGCAAACGCTCGCGCAGCAGGCGGAAGTGATAGGCCTCCTCGTCCGCCACCGAGGCCCAGTCGCGATAAAAATCCTCGGGCATACCGGCGAAGCGACACACCGCATCCCAGGCGAGATTGATGGCATTGAACTCGATGTGCGCGAGCGCATGCAGCAACGCCGCGCGACCTTCGACCGTGGTCAAACGCCGTTTGGGCAAATCACGCGGCGATACCAATTCAGGTCGCGGCGGGCGACCGGGCGCATCGAGCGAAGCACCGTGTAGCACCGGCACGATCGCGAGTTCGCCCGACTGCACGCGCACCCAGGTCTCGCGCGTGCGCGTGCATTTGCACTCGGGATCGCTTTCCGCGAGACAGGCGTGCGCCGCGTTGTAGAGATCCATTGTCATATTCGCAGCATCATTCAGTTCGCAACCGTCTTCAAACCGATCACCACATCGGTGACGTTGGTGCCGGTCGGCCCGGTGTCGAGCAGATCGCCGGCGGCTTCGAGAAAGCGTCCGGCATCGGCCTGCATCAGGGCGATGTCCGCGTCAAAACCCTCCACGGTTCCCCGCTCGATCGTTTGCCCATCGACACACGCGCCGGCGACATCGCTATCATCGGGGCTATCACTGGGACCGTCGCTGCCATCGGTACCGGCGGCAAGCAGATACATCCCCGACTGCCCGGCCAACGCCTGCGCCGCGGCCAACGCCAACTGCTGACAGCGTCCGCCCCGCCCCGGCCGCTCGGGTAAACACACGGTGGTCTCGCCGCCCCAGAGATATATGCCCGGCGCGCCAGCGATCAAAGTTGCGGCGATGTGTCGCCCTGCCTCGACCGCATCGCCACGCAGGCGTTCGGGTGCGCGAACGAGCCGATAACCCAGATCGTTTGCGCCGCGCGCCACCGCATCCAGAGCCTGATCCAGGCGCGCAACAATTGCGGTATCGATGGGCGCGACGGGCACACCCTCCGGCGTCGTATCGGTCTGGTCGATAAGCGCATGCAACCATGCCGGTAACGGTTCGGGCAGTGCCGCAAACTCCAGCGCCGCTGCAAATTCCGATGCCGTCGCATGCAACAACCCTGAGCCGATGATAGCCGGATCGTCGCCGGGCACGTCGGAGATCGACAATACTCGCGCCGGTCGTCCGCCTAAATAGGCGCGCAAGCGTCCACCTTTGATGCGCGACAACCGCCGGCGCACGGCGTTCATCTGTTCGATGGGCAGGCCGCTGGCCAGCAGCCATCGATTCACACGCTGCATATCCGCGAGCGTCACACGCGCCGGCAACACTTCGACCAGACTCGAAGCGCCGCCGGAAATCAGGAACAGCCACGTAATATTCGCGGGTGCCGTGGCCAGTACACCCAGCAGGCGCTCGCCCGCCGCGAGACTCGTGGCATCCGGCACAGGATGCGCGGCCTCCAGAATCTCCGTCCGCGGGAAATCGCGAGTTTGAACATAGCCGTGTTGGGTGACGAGTAGAGCATGTTCCAAACGCTCGCCCAACACAGCGAACGCACCCGCGAGCATGGCGCTGGCCGCCTTGCCGATTGCGACCGCCCAAACCGGTCCCGGCAACGGCTGCGCGCGAAGCTGCGACGCCACACAGCGTTCACCGTCCACGGCCGCCAGCGCGGCCCGGTACAGGCCTAGCAACACCCCGCGCGACCGGTCGGATGCCATATGGGAATCTCCATTTTATTATTGGGTTACGCGCATATCGTGAACCCGGCCCCAACCCTGGTCGCGGCCGATGCGCCCGTTAGACAAAATCCATTTTGACAGCGGCGAATTGCGTGGTGCATGCTGCGGGCAACGTCAGCCTGGTCTTCGGAGGTGTTTCATGAGCGCCCATAAGCATCTTCTGGAAATCTACGAACCTTATGGTTACGAAGGCCCCAATCCCATGCGTGTGCAGGGCACCTGCGTGCTGCGTGGACCGAGCGGCTCCGCCTACTACCTGCTCAGTATCGAAGGCACGCTGGAGTTGGAGGATAACGCCGTCGTGCAACTGCTGGTTCTGCCGCGCTACAACGGCGACAAGATCGAACGTGCCGAGCAAAGTTGCTGCACCGTGAACATCGCCCGGGTGCGTCCCGGCGTCACGTTGTGCGCGGACATGCCCTTCACCTATAACGATGTCGCGCACTGGGGCGTGGGCAAGATCACGCCGATGAATAGCAACAAGTAAGTGAAACACACGGCGTGAGGCGCAACGCCTCACGCCACAGAGTTCAGTCCAAGCCCCGCGCCAGATCGGCGCGAATATCCGCGATATCTTCCAGACCCACCGCAACGCGGACCAATCCGTCGCCGATACCCGCGTCGGCGCGCTGCTCCGGCGTGAGCCGCCCGTGCGTCGTCGTCGCAGGATGCGTAATCGTGCTCTTCACATCGCCGAGATTCGCCGTGATCGACAAGATGCGCGTGGCATCGATCACCCGCCAAGCCGCCGCCTGTCCGCCGCGCACATCGAAACTGACGATGCCGCCGAAGTCGCGCTGCTGCGCCTTCGCCAAGGCGTGCTGCGGATGCGAGGGCAAGCCCGGATAGTAGACCCGCGTAACGGCCGGATGCGCTTCCAACCACGTCGCCAGGGCCAGCGCGTTGGCGCTGTGCGCACGCATACGCAGCGACAGCGTTTCCAGACCTTTGAGGAAGACCCAGGCATTGAACGGACTCAGCGTCGGCCCGCAGGTGCGCAGAAAACCGAACACCTCCTTGCCGACGCGTTCGGCATCGCCGACCACCGCGCCGCCGATGCAACGGCCCTGGCCGTCGAGGTATTTGGTCGCCGAGTGAATGACGATGTCCGCGCCCAATTCCAAGGGCCGTTGCAAGGCCGGCGTGCAGAAACAATTGTCGACCACCAGCAGACAACCGTGCGCATGCGCGAGGTCGGCGAGCGCGCGGATGTCGCCCAATTCGCTGAGCGGATTCGACGGCGTCTCGATAAACAACATGCGCGTGTTCGGCTTGATCGCCGCCTTCCACGCATCCAGATCGGCCAACGGCACATAGCTGGTCTCGATACCGCAACGCGCCAGATAGGTGCTGAACAACACCGTCGTCGTACCGAATACCGCGCGCGACGACACCAGGTGATCGCCTTGTTTCAGCAAGCCCAGACAGGTCGCCAGGATGGCCGACATACCGGACGCGGTCGCCACGCAGGCCGCGCCGCCTTCGAGCGCCGCGAGGCGTTGTTCGAAAGTACGCACGGTAGGATTGGTGAAGCGTGAATAGATGTTGCCGGGCTGGGCACCCGAGAAACGCGCCGCCGCTTCGGCGGCGCTGGCGAAGACATAACTGGAGGTCGGGAAGATCGGCTCGGAGTGCTCGCCCTCGGCCGTGCGCTGCTGACCGGCGCGGATCGCCAGGGTGTCGAAGCCGTAATTATCGAATTCCTGATCCATTATCCTGCTCCGCCATCTTGGCCCGGCACCGGTCTCTCACGCGTTGTTATACATCTCGATCACTTCTTCCGACTCCGGGTCGCGACGTTCCTGTTTGGCATTGTCGCTGCGCTGGTTTTGCAGATGATCCAGATATTCGCGGTTCACGTCGCCGGTTACGTACTCGCCGTTGAACACTGAACAGTCGAAGATGTTCAGCTTGCTGTTGCCCTTGCGCACCGCGCCGATCAGATCGTCCAGATCCTGGAAGATCAGCCGGTCGGCACCGATCTCGGCGGCGACCTGCTCCACGCTACGGCCATGCGCGACCAGTTCGTCGACGCTCGGCATGTCGATGCCATAGACGTTCGGGAAACGCACCGGCGGCGCGGCGGAGGCGAAATACACCTTGCGCGCGCCCACATCGCGCGCCATCTGGATAATCTGCCGCGAGGTGGTGCCGCGCACGATGGAATCGTCCACCAGCAGCACGTTCTTGTCGCGGAATTCCAGATCGATGGGATTGAGTTTCTGGCGCACCGATTTCTTGCGCTGCTGCTGGCCGGGCATGATGAAGGTGCGGCCGATGTAGCGGTTCTTGATGAACCCCTCGCGGTATTTCACGCCCAGCGAATTCGCCAGTTGCAGCGCCGAGGTGCGACTGGTATCCGGGATCGGAATGACCACATCGATGTCGTGCTCCGGCCATTCGCGCTGGATCTTGGCGGCGAGTTTCTCGCCCATGCGCAGCCGCGCCTTGTGCACCGATACGTCGTCGATGATCGAATCCGGGCGTGCCAGATAGACGTATTCGAAGATACAGGTGGCGTAACGCGGCGCCTCGGCGCATTGGCGCGTGAACAACTGTCCGTCTTGAGTAATGTAAATGGCCTCGCCGGGCGCCACGTCGCGCACCCGTTCATAACCCAGCACGTCCAGCGCCACGCTTTCGGAGGCAACCATGTACTCCGTGCCCGCTGCGGTATCGCGCTTGCCGAACACTAACGGACGGATGCCGCAGGGATCGCGGAAAGCGACGATGCCGTAACCGATCACCATCGTCACCGCGGCATAGGCGCCGCGGCAACGACGATGCACGCCGGCGACGGCGTCGAAGACGTGATTCTCATTGATGCCCAGGGTGCCCTGCCGCGCGAGCTCGTGGGCGAAGACGTTGAGCAGGATTTCCGAGTCGGAGTTGGTATTGATATGCCGCAGGTCGTCGCGGAACAGTTCCTGCTTGAGCTGATCGGTATTGGTGAGGTTGCCGTTGTGCGCCAGGCAAATACCGAACGGCGAGTTGACGTAGAACGGTTGCGCCTCGGCGCTGGATTCGCAGCCGGCGGTCGGATAGCGCACATGGCCGATGCCGATGTTGCCCAGCAACCGCAGCATATGCCGGGTGTGGAACACGTCGCGCACCAGACCGTTGTCCTTGCGCAGATACAGCCGCTGATCGTCGCAGGTGATGATACCCGCCGCATCCTGGCCGCGATGCTGCAACACGGTCAGTCCGTCGTAGAGGGCCTGGTTGACCCGTTCACGCGCCACGATGCCGATGATTCCACACATGGAGATGCCTACCTCAGCTTACTGTCGACCGGTACTACCGGGATGTCGAACCGCACATTGTCCGCCACCCCGGCGGGAAGATACTGCGTCAACCACAGCGCCACCCGCTCGAAATGCGGCATGAGCTGCGACGCCTGCCACCAGGGATCGCGCGGCAACGCGGTCAACCCGGCCAACAACACCAGCACGGCGACGAGAATGACGCCGCGCGCCACACCGAACACCGTGCCCAGCACGCGATCGGTACCGCCCAGTCCCGTCTTCTTCACCAATTGCCCGGCCAGAAAATTCACCAACGCGCCGAGTATCAACACAATGAGAAACAATCCAGCGAAACCGGCCACCGCGCGCGCCGAGGGCAATTCGATCCAGGGCGTGAGCATGTCGGCGAAGGGATCGGAAAACGTCATGGCCACCAGGACCGCCACGATCCAGGTAGCCAGCGATATCGCCTCTTTGATGAATCCGCGCCAGAGACTGATCAGCATGGACAATCCGATCAACCCGAGAATGAAATAATCCGTCCAGTTCACACTGCCCGCCGTTGACTGCGATTCAATTCCGGCCTCGACTGCATACCTTGCCGACAGGCGCCACACGCTTCAGCGCGCATTGTAGCAAAGGCCGCGCCGCACATCGCGGCGCCGGCGCCCCACTCACTCTAGGGATAGCGCGTGACCATGCCCTTGATCTGCACCTGCTGTTCCAGGCGATCGCGCACGTTCTCGGCATTGGCGCGCTCCAGCTCCGGGCCGACCCGTACGCGGAACAACACGCCCTGCGCCGTCTTGGTCTCTTCGACGAACGCGGTATAACCCAAGGCACGCAGCTTCTCCTGCAAGGCCAGGGCTTTGGGCTTGCTGGCCGAAGCCACCAATTGCACGACCCAACCCGACAACGCGCCCGTCTTAACCTGGGCCGGCGCGGGCGCGGGTTTTGCTACCGGCGCGGCTTTCGCCACCGGCGCGGGGGTCGGTGCAGGCGCAGGCGCCGCAGCCGGCGTCGGCGCGGGCGCGGCCGGCACCGGCACCACGGGTTGCGGCGCGGTTACGGGTTCTTCGGGTACGCCGGCGGCTGGGGCAGCTGATGCGGTCGGGGCAGCAGTGGGCGCGGGTGTAGGTTGCGGTGCCGCCGCGCCCGGTGCTGTCGGTGCGGTTGCGTCCGTGCCTGGAGCAGCCGCGTCCGCCGGTGTCGCTTGATCGAGCACCACCTGAGCCGGCTCGGTTTCCGCCGGCGGCTCGGGCAGCGTCAGCGGTTCGATGCGGTCGTGAACGATCTGTTCTGGTTGATCCGGCAGATTGCCACCGACCGGACCCAAGCCATCCTCGGAGTTATCCAGCAACATGGGAACGAAAATAACCGCCAGAGCCACCAACACCACGGCACCGATGACACGCTGTTTGACCACATTGTCCACGTCGTTACCTCGCTCGATGATCGCCCGATGAATACCCGATAACCGCCCGATAATTGCGGGACCGCCCGGATCGGCAGGGCTGCATTATAGGCCGGTCGGCAGCAGCTCCGCTATGGTGTGGAAAGAGCCGAACACAACCACACGATCGCCCGGTTGCGCCTGTGCAAGCGCCGCAGCATAGGCCGTCGCCATATCCGGATACAGTTGCCGTTGCGCAGCGGCCAATGCCATGCGTTCCGCCAGGTCTTGCGCCGATTGTCCACGCACGCCCGTCAGTCCGCCGAGATACCAGTGCTGCACCTGTCCCGCGAGTGCGTGCGCCACGCCTGCCACATCTTTGTCCGCCAACATGCCGCACACTGCCAGGGTGCGGCCGCTGCAAGGACGCGCCGCCAAGGCATCCGCCAATGCCGCCGCCGCGTGCGGATTGTGCGCGACATCGAAAATCGTCTCGACCGGGATCGTCTCGACCGGGCCGGGCACGACGGTGAAGCGCCCCGGCACGCGCGCGGCGCGCAAACCCGCATGCAGCGCCTGCACCGTCACCGGCACGCGCGCGCCCAACGCCTGCAAGGCCATCAACACACCGGCGGCGTTCTGTACCTGGAACGGCCCCGTCATGGCCGGCAGCGGCAAGGCCAGCAATTTCAGGTCCGGCCCCCACCAATCCCAGGTCGTCGCCGCGCACGTATAGCCGAACTGTTCGCCCAGGCCATACCAAAGGGCGCCCACATCCTGCGCGGCCTCGCGCAGCGATGCCGGCGGCCGCGGATCGGAACACACCGCCGGGCGCCCGGCGCGAAAGATGCCTGCCTTCTCCCGGCCGATGGCTTCTCGATCCGAGCCCAGCCATTCCACATGATCGATGCCGATGCCGGTGACCAAGGCGCAATCGGCGTCCAGGATATTCACCGCATCGAGCCGCCCGCCCAGACCGACTTCGAGCACCGCGACATCCACGCCGGCACGCTGCAACAGATCGAGCGCGGCCAGCGTGCCGAATTCGAAATACGACAGCGAGATCTCGCCGCGCGCCGTGTCGATGCGATCGAAGGCCGCAACGAGCGCAGCATCGTCGATGGGTTGCCCGTCGATGCGAATGCGTTCGTTGTAATGCCACAGATGCGGCGAGGTGTACGTGCCCACACGCACGCCGGTACACGCGAGAATGGCTTCCAGCATCGCCACGCTGGAACCCTTGCCGTTGGTGCCGGCCACGGTGATGACGCTATGCGCAGGTTCCAACAAGTCCATGCGCGCGGCCACCTCGCGGACGCGCTCCAGCCCCAAGTCGATCGCCTTGGGATGCAGCGTCTCCTGCCAGGCCAGCCAGTCGTTAAGGGTGTTGAAGCGCATATTGATACAACGCATTCTTGCGCGCGCCGGTGATTTCCGCGGCCAGTGCGGCGGCGCGTTTGACCGGCAATTCGGCGAGCAGCAGTTTCAACACACGTTGCGCCTCGGCGTCGAGTTCGGCATCTGCCGTGGGCGCGGCACCTGCGAGCAGCACGACGAACTCGCCGCGTTGCCGGTTGGCATCCGCGGCGATCCAGGCATTCAGTTCCGCCAACGTGCCCGCGTGTACTTGCTCGAAGGTCTTGGTGAGTTCGCGCGCGATCACCGCTTCGCGCTCGGCGCCGAAACACGCATCCAGATCGCTCAGACATTCCTGAATACGATGACTCGCCTCGTAGAATACCAACGTGCGTGTCTCACCGGCGAGTGATTGCAGATGCGCGCGGCGCGCGGCGGTCTTGGCCGGCAGAAAGCCCTCGAACACAAAACGGTCGGTGGGCAGACCCGCCACGGACAAGGCCGCGATCAATGCGCTGGGGCCGGGGATCGGGATCACTTGAATACCGGCCTGCCGCGCGGCGCGCACGATGCGATAACCGGGATCGCTGATGAGCGGCGTGCCGGCGTCGCTGATCAACGCGAGATCGGCACCGCTGCGCAGTCGCGCAAGCACGGGGTCAACCTGCACCTGCTCGTTGTGTTCGTGCAGCGACAGCAACGGCGTGCCGATGCCCAGCGTGCGCAGCAGCGTGCCGCTGTGACGCGTATCCTCGGCCAGCACCTGATCGACCGAAGCGAGCACGGACAAGGCGCGCTGGGTGATATCCGCGCGATTGCCGATGGGGGTGGCGACCACGTATAACACGCCCGTTTTGTCCACGTTCACCCGTCCCCTTCGATTCGCCGGCGAAAGCGTTACAATAGCCGGCAACTCCCCACAGTCCAAATCCCGTGACCCGCATCCCGAACCGGTTCATCGCCCGCCGCCTGCCCAGCGCCTTCGCGCTGGCGGCGCTCGTGCTGCTCAATGCCTGCAACACCGCGCCTTCGCGCCCGGATATGGCCGCGGAGACATCTGCGGCGAAAACCCCGCCCTCCCGCGAAGACGCGCAACTGAGCACGGCCGAGACGGCGCTGCGCAGTGGGCAAACGGAACCTGCCGCGCGCATTCTGGAGAAGCTCCCGCCCTCCGGCAGTCCCACGTATCAGACGCGGCTGGCGCTGGCCCAGGCGCGGGTGTTCCTGGGGCGCCGACAGCCGCAAGCCGCCCTGCAACGGCTCGCGTCGATCAGCGAAAGCGTGCCGCCGGAGCAGATGCTGGCCTTCAACCGTACCCGCGTGGATGCCTATACGGCCGCCGGCAATCACCTGGAAAGCGCGCGCGAACGGGTGTGGATGGACGGTCTGTTGGATGCGTCCGCGCAGCCCGGCAATCGCCAGGCTATCTGGGAGTCGCTGTCCAAACTGCCGGATGCGGTGCTCGCCAACATGCGTACCGCCGCGCCACCGGATGTGTTCAGCGGTTGGCTGGAACTGGTCGAGACCACGCGCGCGCTGCGGGACAATCCGCAGCAACTGGACATCGCCCTGGCCATCTGGCGCGAACGTTATCCGGGCCATCCGGCCATCCCCGCGTTCATCGACGCGCTACAAGGGCGGACGCAGGAAATCACCCAGACGCTTCAGCCCGAGGCGCACATCGCCGTGCTGTTGCCGCTGAGCGGCGCGCTCGCCGAGGCCGGTCAGGCACTGCGTGACGGCATGCTCGCCGCGCATTTCCAAACACCGGGCAGCCGCCCGCAACGCTTGCGCTTTTATGATACCGGCCCCGGTCTCGATCGCATTTGGAATCTCTATCAGCGTGCCGTCAGCGAGGGCGCGCAGCAGATCGTCGGCCCGCTCAGCAAAGAAGCCGTCGCGACCTTGGCCGGCGCGGGCACACTCACCGTGCCGGTGCTGGCGCTGAATAATCTGCCGGATAACAAACCGGCCCCGGCACAACTCTATCAGTTCAGTCTGTCGCCCGAAGACGAGGCCGAACAGGTGGCGGATCGTGCCTGGGAAGACGGGCAACGACGCGCCCTGGCGCTGATCCCCGAGAACGCCTTGGGACGCCGCGTGCTCCAGGCCTTTACGCAACAGTGGCAGACGCTGGGCGGAACGCTGCTCGATGTGCGGACCTACGACGACGATCAGAGCACGTATTCCGAACGCGTCGTCGACTTGCTCAAGCTCGATGCCAGTACCCAACGCCAGCAGGCGTTGACGCGACTGCTCGGACAGAAACCGGAATTCGTGCCGCGCGTGCGCCAGGATGCGGATTTCGTGTTCCTGGCCGGAACACCGGAACAGGCGCGGTCGTTGCTGCCGTTGCTGCGCTTCCATCATGCCGCGCAACTACCGGTCTACGCGACCTCGCAGGTCTACGACAGTACCGGCACGGCCGCACAGAACCGCGATCTCGACGGCCTGCGTTTCTGCGATATGCCCTGGATGCTGCCGACCGCGCATCCCGGCGCCGCCCTGCGCGGCGAGATCAATCGTCTCTGGCCCGCGCGCGCGCAACGCTACACCCGCCTCTACGCGCTGGGCATCGACGCGCTACACGTGCTGCCGAATCTGCAAGGCTTGCAGACCGGCAGTTTCTCGCGCCACCCCGGCGTCACCGGCGATCTGTATCTGGACAAGGAGCGCCGCGTGCATCGTGAACTTCAGTGCGCACAATTCGTCGACGGCCAGCCCGGCGCCTTGCCGGACACCGCACCGCAAAGTCCTCCCACCCATTCCCAACCACAGGATGTCACGGATGAGTATCCTGCCAACGCCGCCAAATACCCGCTCCCGTCAGCAGCAGGGGGCGCACGCTGAAGAACTGGCGTGCCGTTTCCTGCAACGCCAGGGACTGCGTCTGGTGGCGCGCAATTATCGCTGCCGTCAGGGCGAGATCGACTTGATTATGCAAGACCGGGACAATCTGGTCTTCGTTGAGGTACGATACCGACGCCAATCCCGTTACGGTTCGGGGCTGGAATCGGTCACGCCGCGCAAGCAACGTCGTATCGTGCACTGCGCCGCCCATTATCTGCACTGCCATCCGCAGGCAGCGCAGCGCGCGGCACGGTTCGATGTGGTGGCCTTGAGACCGGACAACAACGGCGAGCTGATCGATACCGGAATCGACCCTGGGATCGAATGGGTCCGCAACGCCTTCGACGCATTCTGACACCGACAACCCGAACATAACCCACATACGACATCGCCATGGACCTGCTCGCGCGCATCACACAGCACTTCCACGACAGTATCCAGACCAAGCAGCAGGCGCTCAACACCATCGCGCCGGGCATCGCGCATGCGGCCGAGGCGATCACCCGCGCGTTGTTAAACGATCGCAAGATTCTGGCGTGCGGCAACGGCGGCTCCGCGGCGGATGCCCAGCATTTTTCTTCGGAACTGCTCAACCGTTTCGAAATGGAACGGCCCGGCCTGCCCGCCATCGCCCTGACCACGGACAGCTCCACGCTCACGTCGATCGCCAACGACTATCAGTTCGAGGAAATCTTCGCCAAGCAAGTGCGCGCGCTGGGTCAGCCCGGCGATGTGCTGCTGGCGATTTCCACCAGCGGCAACTCACCCAACATCGTCAGCGCCCTGCACGCGGCGCACGAACGTGACATGACCGTGATCGCGTTGACCGGGCGCGACGGCGGCGTGATGTCCGATCTGCTCGCCAATCAAGATGTCGAGATTCGCGTCCCCGCCTTGTCGACGGCGCGCATCCAGGAAGTGCATATCCTGGTGATTCATTGCCTGTGCGATTTGATCGACCACCTGTTGCTCGGGCAGTCGCACGAGTGAGGGATATTACTTAACAACCTTCAACGCAGGCCGACCGCCCCCGCGCGGCGCGCTGTCCGGACCAGACGGCGGCGGCGAGACATCGTCGTCCTCGTTGAACATCATGCCGCGTCCGTTCTCCTTGGCGTAGATCGCCAGCACCGCGGCCATCGGGATGTACACCAGCATCGGCGTGCCGCCGAAGCGCGCGCTGAACTCGATGTGGTCGTTGGCGATTTGCAGACTGCTGATCGCGCCGGGGTTGATGTTCAACACGATCTTGCCGTTGTCGACATAACGACGCGGCACGTCGACACCGGTGGCCTCGGCATTGACCAGCAGATACGGTGTCAGCGCGTTATCGAGAATCCATTCGTTGATAGCGCGAATGAGATAAGGACGGCTGGAAGTCAATTTATTCCCACATCTCCCGCTCCGCCTCGGTGAGGCTGAGCTTGAAGGATTCGCGGCGGAAAATGCGGTCGGCGTAATCCAGCACCGGCTTGGCCTGTTTGGGCAAGTCGATCTTGTAATGCGGCAGACGCCACAGCAGCGGCGCCACATAACAATCCACCAGACTGAATTCCTCGCTGAGAAAATACGGGAAAGCGGCGAACACTTCCGCGCTGGAGGCGAGACTGTCGCGCAGCATTTTCTTGGCCTTGGCGGAATTCTTCTCGCCCTTGGATTCGATATCCATCAGCAGGCCGTACCAATCCTTGTCGATGCGGTACATCGCCAGCCGCGCCTTGGCGCGCGACACCGGATCGACCGGCATCAAGGGCGGATGCGGAAAACGCTCGTCCAGATATTCCATGATGACGCGCGAGCCATACAACACCAGCTCACGATCCACCAGGGTCGGCACGGTCTGGTAGGGATTCAGATCGATCAGATCTTCCGGCTTGTTGTCCGGATCGATATTGACGACCTCGACGGTAATACTCTTCTCGGCGAGCACGATCCGCGCCCGATGGCTGTACGGACAAACCGCGTCTGAAAACAGCGTCATCACCGAACGACGGTTGGCGACTAGGGCCATGGATGGATCTCCCCGCACTTGGATTCCCTATCTAACAGAGGGACAAACGGTATAGGCCTGGGATACTGCGTCCCAGGCCCATAGCCGTCTGCCTGCATACGTTCAGTGAACGTCTTTCCAATACTCTTTCTTCAACAGATAGGCAACGACGAAGAACACCAACAGGAACAGGATCACTTTCACGCCCAGCGCCTTGCGCTCCAACTGGACCGGCTCACCCATGTAAACGAGGAAGTTCACCAGATCGCGCACGGCCTGGTCGTACTCGGTCGGCGTCAACTTGCCGGGTTCGGCCAGTTCCAGGTGATCGAGCACGTCCTTGCTCTCGCCTTCGTGTTCGACGGTCTTGTACACCGGCTTCTGCACGCCTTGCAGTTCCCACAATACGTTCGGCATGCCGACGCTGGGGAACACGACGTTGTTCACGCCGAACGGACGCGTCTCGTCGGCATAGAACGTGCGCAGGTAGGTGTACAGCCAGTCGGCGCCACGCACCCGGGCCACCAGGGTCAGATCCGGCGGCGGCGCGCCGAACCACGCCTTGGCGTCCTTGCGGTTCATGGCGATGGTCATCTGGTTGCCGACCTTGTCGCTGGCGAACATCAGGTTGTCGATCACCTGCTGGTCGGTCAACCCCAGATCGCGACCCATGCGGCTGTAACGCTGGTGCTGGGCCGAATGACAGCTCAGACAGTAGTTCACGAACAGCTTGGCACCGCGCTGCAACGACTGCTGGTTGTGCAGATCGACGTCGGCCCGGTCCAGATGTGCGCCTTCGGTGGAAGCCAGCGTAATGCCCGGCAGCAACACCAGCAGAAAGCTCAGGATTATCTTTCTCATTTGCTCGTCACCCTTTCCGGAACCGGCTTGCACGCGTCCATCTTGGTGTAGATGGGCATCAGGAAGAAGAACGCCATGTAGTAGATGGTGCCGATCTGCGCCATAAAGGTCTTGCCCGCAGAGACCGGCTGGGTGCCGAGATAGCCCAACACCAGAAAATCCACCACGAACAGCGCCAGGGCGGCTTTGTAGATCGGCCCGCGGTAACGGATCGACTTCACGGGACTGCGGTCCAGCCAAGGCAGGAAGAACAGGACCACCACCGCAACGCCCATGGCGATCACGCCCCACACCTGGGTGCCGGCGAAACTCGGCACCGCGCGCAGGATCGCGTAGAAGGGCGTGAAGTACCACACCGGCGCGATGTGCGGCGGGGTCTTCAGCGGATCGGCCGGCTCGAAGTTCGGCGATTCCAGGAAGAAACCACCGCCGTCCGGAATGAAGAACACCACGATCGAGAAGAAGATCAGAAATACCACCACGCCGACGATGTCCTTCACCGTGTAATACGGATGGAACGGAATGCCGTCCTTCGGAATGCCGTTGGCGTCCTTGTTCTTCTTGATCTCCACACCGTCGGGGTTGTTGGACCCGACTTCGTGCAGCGCCAGGATGTGCGCGGCGATTAGGCCGATCAACACCAGCGGCACAGCGACCACATGGAAGGCGAAGAAGCGGTTCAGCGTTGCATCGGCGATGACGTAGTCGCCGCGGATCCACACCGACAGGTCTTCACCGATGATCGGGATGGCGGCGAACAGGTTCACGATCACCTGCGCGCCCCAGAACGACATCTGGCCCCAGGGCAGCAGATAACCGAAGAAGGCTTCGCCCATCAGGCAGAGGAAAATGCCGATGCCGAACAGCCAGATCAGTTCGCGCGGCTTCTGATAGGAGCCGTACAGCAGACCGCGGAACATGTGCAGATAGACCACGATGAAGAACGCCGAGGCGCCGGTGGAATGGATGTAGCGGATCAGCCAGCCCCAGTCCACGTCACGCATGATGTACTCGACCGAGGCGAAGGCGCGCTCCGCATCGGGCTTGTAGTTCATGGTGAGGAAGATGCCGGAGACGATCTGGATGACCAGCACCATCAGCGCCAGCGAGCCGAAGTAATACCAGAAGTTGAAATTCTTCGGCGCGTAGTATTTGGCCAGGTGCTCATTCCACATGGAACTGAGCGGGAAGCGGTCGTCGATCCAGCCGAGGATACCGCCCTGCCACTTATCGGTTCTTTCAGCAGCCATTACGCAGCTCCTTGGTCTTCGCCGATCAGAATCACCGACTCACCGACATAGCGGTGCGGCGGCACGATCAAATTGGTGGGGGCCGGCACACCGCTCTGTACGCGACCGGCCAGATCGAATTTCGAACCGTGGCAGGGGCAGAAGAAACCGCCCTTCCAATCGGCGCCCATATCCTCCGGCGCAACTTCCGGCCGGTAGGTCGGCGAGCAGCCCAGATGGGTGCAGATACCGACCAGCACCAGAATCTCGGGCTTAATGGAACGGCTGGCGTTCTTGGCGTAGTCCGGCTGCTGCGGCACGTTCGACGCGGGATCGGCGCGCGTACCATCCAGTCCCGGCAGCGCTTCGAGCATCTCGGGGGTACGCTTGACCACCCACACCGGCTTGCCGCGCCATTCCACATTGATCTTCTGACCGGACTCCAGCTTGCTGATATCCACTTCCACCGGCGCACCGGCCGCCTGAGCGCGCGCGCTCGGCTGCATCGAAGCCAGGAAAGGGACTGCCGTGTACACGGCACCAATGCCACCTACAACCGAGGCGGCAGCGGTCAGAAAGCGACGCCGGCTGGTGTCTACGCCATCAGTACTCATTAAGGCTCTCCAGGGTTGTCTGCTTTGCGAATTCGGTATTCCAGCCTTGAAAGGCGGGTCATTCTAAACCATTTGCCGCGCCAGCGGCGCGCGGGTAGGCCAACGCGATACGCGGGCGACCCAAATCAGCGGCGTAGCTTCCAACAACTGCGCGGGCAGGTCAAGCGAGGTTCTGTGCTTTCATTGACTTAGGCCGGATTCTCGATATCCAGGAAACGGTGTTCCAGACCGAAGCGTTGCGCCAGATGTGCCCCGAGCGCTTGCACGCCGTAGCGTTCGGTCGCGTGATGGCCGGCGGCGAAGTAATGGATGCCGCATTCGCGCGCCACATGCACGGTCGGTTCGGAGATTTCGCCGCTGACGAAGGCATCCAACCCGAGCGCCGCCGCCGCTTCGATATAGCCTTGCGCCGCCCCGGTGCACCAGCCGATGCGGCGGATGGGATGATCGCCGCCAGGGATGAATTGCGGCGGGCGGCCCAAGGCCGCGGCGATACGCGCGGCGAAGGCCGTGGCCGACACGGCCTCCGGCAACGTGGCATGACAGGCGATGGCCGGGCCCCGGCCGTCGGCAAACCAAGCCTCCGGCGACAACCCGAGCACGACACCCAGTTGCGCGTTGTTACCCAGCTCCGCATGCGCGTCCAACGGTAAATGGTAGGCCAGCAGACTGATGTCGGCGGCGAGCAAGCCGGCCAGGCGTCGGCGCTTCATGCCGGTCACGCAGGGGTCCTCGCCCTTCCAGAAATAGCCGTGATGCACCAGCAGCGCATCGGCACCGGCGGCCACCGCGGCCTCGACCAAGGCTTGACTCGCGGTCACCCCGCTGACCAATTTATGCACCTGTGCGCGCCCTTCGACCTGCAAGCCATTGGGGCAATAGTCCTGAAACGCCGCGATATTCAGCAGGCCGTTCGTATAGCTGACGAGATCATTGAGCGTGGCCATGGAGCGCATTCGCCGGTGGCTGTCGATTGTTGATAAACTGGTCACGCATTACAGCACAGATCACCGTATTGTAGGAGCGGCCGTCGGCCGCAAACGGTTTCCGATGATCGGTTCGCGGGCACAGCCCGCGCCTACAGGCGAACCCACTTCAGTGAAGGGTCGATCAGGTCCACATACATGCCCATCCGCAAACTCATTCTGTTTCTGCTGCAAGCAGCCACTGTCGGCCTGGTCGCGGCCGCGCTGCTGTTACTGCTCAAACCGACCCTGTGGCATGCGTCGCCCAACGTGGTCGAGGTGCGCGAGCACGTCACGCCCGCACTACCCGTCAGCCTCGGCAATAGCAATGGCCCGGTCTCTTACGCCGACGCGGTCGCGCAGGCCGCGCCGGCGGTGGTCAACATTTACACCGCCAAGGTCGTCACGCAGCGCACGCACCCGTTGGCCAACGATCCGCTGTTCCAATATTTTTTCGGCGAGCAAGGCAACGGCGAACGCCAACGCCTGCAAACCAGTTTGGGCTCGGGCGTCTTGCTCAGCGCACAGGGTTACGTTCTTACCAACAATCACGTCGTCGCCGAGGCCGATCAGATTCAAGTCATGCTCGGCGACGGCCGCTCGCTGGATGCCAGCGTGGTCGGCGTCGATCCGGAAACCGATCTCGCCGTCGTGCGCATCGCGGCGGACAAACTGCCGAGTATCGTGCTCGGCGATTCCGAACATCTGCGCGTCGGCGACGTCGTGCTCGCCATCGGTAATCCCTTCGGCGTCGGCCAGACCGTGACCCAAGGCATCGTCAGCGCCACCGGGCGCAATCAACTCGGCATCAGCACCTTCGAGAATTTCATCCAGACCGACGCGGCGATCAATCCCGGCAATTCCGGCGGCGCGCTCATCAACGCACAGGGCGAACTGATCGGTATCAATACCGCCATCTTCAGCAAATCCGGCGGCTCGCAAGGCATCGGCTTCGCCATCCCCGTCAGCCTCGCGCGCGAGGTCATGCAACAGATCGTCGAACACGGCGCCGTGGTGCGCGGCTGGCTGGGTATCGAAGCACAGGACATCACGCCGGCCCTGGCGGAATCCTTCGGCCTGCCGATGACCGAGGGCGTGCTGATTGCCGGCGTATTGCGCGGCGGCCCGGCGGACCAAGCCGGCCTGCAACCCGGCGACATCATCACCACCATCAACGATCAGGCGGTCGGCAATGCGCGCGATTCCATGCAACGCATCTCCGAACAGGCTCCCGGCGCTAAACTGAATATCCAGGCGGTACGCAACGGGGCGCCCGTGGCGCTTGTGGCCGTGGCCGGCCAACGACCGGCCATGAAGTATCCCGCGCACTGAATCGGAGGTCACTCACGATGGCGACAACGGCTGAATCCTACAGGCGCCCTGCCGCACTGCTGATCGGCATGCTCGTCTGCGGCACACAGATCGCATTCGGCGCCACGCCCACCCGCAATGCCGAACTCACACCCATGATCGGCTACCGGTCGGGTGGTTCCTTCGAAGATCGTGACACGGGCGACACGCTGGACCTGGACGAAGGCGGCAATCAAGGCTTGATCTTCAACCTGGATCATGACGCCGATACCCAGTGGGAAATCCTCTACAGTCGCCAGGATTCGGAGTTGCAATTGGCGCAACCGTTCCAGGGGCAGCCCCATGTCGACGTGGCCATTTATTATCTTAGTTTCGGCGGTGCCTATGTGTTTCACGATACGGCGCACCCCGGCGTCGAACCGTTCGTCGCCGCGGGCATCGGCCTGACGCACATGTCGCCGGACGGACTCGATGCCGAGACACGCCCGCTGCTGAGCCTCGGCGCCGGCTACAAATTCTTCCTCAGCGATAACTTCGGCGTGCGCCTCGAAGGCCGCGCCTATGCGACCGCGCTGGACAGCAACGCGGAAATCTTCTGCGGGAACGGCGCCTGCATCGCGCGTGTCGAAAGCGACGGCTTTTGGCAATACGAAGTGAATGCAGGATTGACGCTACGCTTTTGAGGAGAAGGGAGACCGCCGATGCGCAAGCTGCTTAGCCGACTCGCACAACTGCTGATACTCGCCAGCCTGCTGTCCTGCGAACAACAGAAATCCGTGGACGCCGACACCATGACCGACACACTCAAACAGGATATCGTCTTGCTGCAATCCACGCGCATCTTCTTCGGCCATCAATCGGTCGGCGGCAACATCATCGCCGGCGTGCAGGACATTCTCGCCGACACCGGCACAACGCTGCCGATCCTGGAACTCGGCAAACAAGACACACTCCCCGCCGGATTCATCCTGCACACGCCGGTCGGCAAGAACACCGAGCCCAACACCAAGTGCGACGACTTCAAGCGCATCGTC
>JACREG010000039.1 GCA_016218375.1 Gammaproteobacteria bacterium | reverse complement strand
AGGGCTCATGCCACCCGCAGCAGCAGGTGTCGGCCGCAGGGATGCGGTCGTCAAGCCTACAGGGATGTATTCACGGTGTCCTGCGGATGCGGGTAGCATGAGCCCTGGTCGATCCGGCAAGGGGTAAAGACTCCGGCCCGCCGGCCGATCATTCACTACCCAATCGCCGCCGGCACTGCCGGTGGCGGTACGATGCACAGGATGGCTATGACTTCACACGGACCTTCCCGCAGCGGCGTACTGCCGCCGCGCTTCAAAGAACTCATGCAGGGTTGCCGCCAAATGGCGCGCAGCCATCTGGCGCCGTTGTTTCTGACCATGCTGGAAAACGCCGATGTGGCGTTGCTGGAATTCGCCGGCAAGGCCGAGAGCAATGTCGCGCAGGGCAAATTCTTCGAGGCCATGCAAGAACTCAAACGCAAACGCAGTGAGATCGAGCAGACCTTCTTCAAATCCGTCGACGCGGGCTTCCGCGATTTTATCAGTGGGACTGGCGGCGATGCTGCCAATGTTGCCAATGTTGCCAATGTTGATAGGGACGCGGTGGCCGGCGATGTCAAAATGAACCGGCTGAGTCTGGTCGAGAAGCACGAGGTCGAGGCGGCATTGCCCGTGCAGAACATGATTTCCAAGGCCAACGCTAATTACAGCGAGCATCTGTACGGCCTCAATCAACGCCTCGCCGTGGTCAATGGCGGTACCCGTTTGCCGGAGGAGGCGTTGCCCGGTGGGCCGGTATCGTTGGCGGAATCCGCGCGCGACGCCTTCACGCTGTTGGACATGGACGGCAAAACCCGCATGGTGATCTATGCGGTGTTCGAACGTTATGTCATGCGCGAACTCACCGGTCTGTACGACGAATACAATCGGCGCTTGGTAAATGCCGGCATCCTGCCGAACCTGCGCTATGAAATCCGCAAGCAGCACGACCCGCGTCAGGTCAAACACGGCGCGCCGGACGCGGCGCCGTCCTCGGCTACACCCGCGGAAGGCGGTGCACGGCAGACGGTCGGCGAGGAAACCTTCCAATCGATTCTCGAACTCATGGCACGCAGCCGCGGCGTGGGCGGCGCGTCCGCGCCAGGAGGCATATCGGGCGGGTCGGCTGTCTCGGCGGACGGCGGCGTGGTCAGCGAGGCGGTCGCCGCCAGTTCGCGCACGACCATTCTCGGCGCTATCGACAGCATTCAGCACGAGCACAGCGATGCCGAAAGCAATGCCCGTTTCCAACACGAGATCATCGAGAACATCGGCGTCGATACGGCGCTGCTGGAAAAACTCAGAACGACATTGGTCGAAGAGCGGCAACGGCTGTACGGCGGTATCGACCGGCGCAAGGTGGCGAGCGCGGATGCGGATGTCATCGATCTGGTTGGCATGTTGTTCGAATACATGCTGCAAGACGAGCAATTGCCGAATGTCGCCAAGGCGCTGCTCAGCCGTCTGCACACACCCTTCCTCAAAGTGGCGATGCTCGATCGGCAGTTGTTCACGGAAAAGAGCCATCCGGGCCGGCGTCTGTTGGACATGATGGCGGAAGCCGGCGCGCGTTGGGTCACGGAAGACGATCTGGAACGCGGCATCTTCCCCTGCATGCGCGCGGTGGTCGAGCGTATCCTGCGCGACTTCACGGACGATCTGGGTCTGTTCGACGAACTGCTGGCCGATTTTTCCGCGCATCTGCGCGAGGTCGAGCAGAAGGCGCAGGTCATCGAACGCCGCTCGGTCGAGGCCGCCGACGGCCAGGCGCGCTTGCAGAATGCGCGTGCGCGGGCCAGCGACGAAATCGGCGCCTGTCTGCATCGCACGCATCTGACAGCGGATGCGCAGACCTTCATGCGACAAGTGTGGGCGGAGAAACTCACGTTCATTTTGCTGCGCGAGCGCGATGCCGAGACGAGCACGGCCTGGACATTGGCCGTGAAGCTGGCCTGGGATCTGGCCTGGAGCCTGGGGCAACACGCGGAGCAGGCCGAGCGCGACCGTCTGCACGATGCCTTGCCGAAATTGCGCGCTGAACTGCGCGACGGTCTGGAGGCGTTGCAGGCCTACGGACGCCACGACAACGACCGGATGTTCGCGCAGATCTGCGCTTGGCAGGATCGGTCCTTGGCCAAACCCGAGCCCGTTTCAGAACCCGTTTCCGAGCCCGTTTCAGAACCCGTTTCCGAGCCCGTTTCCGAACCGGGGGAACCCGCACAACCCCTCGCCGAAAGCGCGCCGGAAACGGTGGCGATGGCGCCCGCGCCGGTGGAAATCGTGTCGGATGAAATGCGCGACATGATCGAACGCCTGGGTGGGCTGGATTTCGACACGTGGTTCGAATTCGCCGAGACCGACACTGTGCGTGCGCGCCGTCTGAAACTGGCGTGGTACAGCAAAATCTCCTCGAACTATATGTTCGTGGATGCGATGGGTGTGAAGGCGGCGGAATATTCGCGGGTCAATCTTGCACGCCTGCTGTGCACTGGGCAGGCGCGCCTCCTGTCGATGCAGACTAAACCGTTCCTCGACCGGGCGCTGGAGAGCATCCTGACCTGGCTGGGACGCACTAAAACGGAAGCCACTGACTGATCGCCGCCCGGCATAGAGTTCGGGTACACAGTTCGATTGGGGGGAATATGTCCGATAAACGTAAACAGATGCGCGTGGACGTGGCGGTTCGTCTGCCGGTAGTCGACGTGAACACGGGTATGGTGGTGGGCGATCTGGCGAACATGTCCACTGCGGGGTTCATGGTGCTGACCAACGACCCGCGCCCCGCGCACTCGGTCTTTCAATTGAGTCTTGCCCTGCCCAAGCCTATTCAAGGCGTGGACACTCTGTATTTCGGTGCCGAGAGTCTCTGGTGCAATGCCACCGACGACCAGCAGCAATACTGGATCGGCTTCCACCTCATCGATATCTCTCCGCGCGACCAGGAAATCCTCGAACAGTATCTGGCATCCGCATAGTCGCCTGCTGTACGTGGACGGTTAATCCCTACAGACTCCGCGGCAACTCCCCTTGCGGATATCCGCCGTTATCCTATAACTCCTCCTAACAGATGCAGGAACATTGCGCTCTACGAGGAGGATGTCATGCGTCGTCGTCTCTACTTCGTTTTACCCGACAGTCGCGCCACGGCCGGCATCGTGGACGAATTGTGCAATGCCGGCATCGATTCGCGATATATCGGCATTGCCAGTCGTAATCCGGTTCAGCTTCAGATCCCGGGCGTGCATATTCCCCCAGGCGTGCATATTCAGGATGCGACCCGCGATCCGGGCGAACAACTTGAACGCATTATGTGGGATTTCAACCTGGCGCTGTTCTTCGTTGCCCTGTTGGCCCTGCTGGCGATGCTGGCGATTCAAGGGCCGACACTGTGGTTGGCTATTCCGGCGGGCGTCATGCTGGTGTGCTTCGCTGGCGGCGTGCGTTTCACGCATGTCCCCAATGCACATCTGGGCGAATTCGGCGCCGCGTTGCGACACGGCGAACTCGTGCTGATGGTGAGTGTGCCGCGCAAACGCGTGGCGGAAATCGAGGATCTCGTGCATCGGCATCACCCCGATGCCGCCGTCGGCGGAGTGGGTTGGAGCAGCGATCTCTTGCATATCTGAACGGCGATATAACGCTCGAACACCGGCATCTGTCGTGACGGATACCGCTTGTCTTTTGCTCGCGCGGCCCGCACGACGTATTATCACCCCCGCCAAATCGGGCCAAGTTGGGCCAAGTCATGTTCTCGTTACGCATGGGCATGCCATGCTGTATTGCCGCGCAGGTCCGGCACGATAACCGCAGGGGGGTTATATGAAGATCGTACATGCCGTCGTCGCATTGGTTTTGGGTTATGCAGGGAATGTCTCCGCGGCCTGCATGACCGGCGATATCGCCGGTACCTGGTATTCCCATACGGCATTTTTCGATTACACGGGTGCGGGCGGTGGCGATTGGGCGCGGTGCAAGCTGGTCATCAACAGCTCGGGTGGGGTCAGCACCTCGGCGTCGCAGTGCCGTCTCGCGAGCGGAACGCTCTTGACCGTTTCCGCGGGCACCGTGCAGGTCAACAGCAGTTGCGCACTCTCGGGCTCGATTACGACGACACGCAACGGCGCGACAGTGGCCCGCATGGTTTTGCAATACGGGCAGATGGATTCGAGCCATCATAGTTTTTCGGCGCTGGGTTACAACAGTAATCAGAGCAAATGGAAATTCCTGATGCAGGCCGTGGAGCAATAGCCCCGCAGGGCGTCTTCGGGCGGTGGGGTATCGCCGGAATCGGCCCCTATTTCTTTGATATATCTCCGCAAGATACCGGGTTCCTGGCGCGCGCCCTGAAATCCCGGCGCCCCCCGTCATTGGCAGCCGCGCCCTGACCCACTAAACTGTCGCCTCCTTATCTTCCGAGCAGGTATCCCCGACATGCAAGTTGCCAAGCACAAGGTCGTGATTATCGACTACACCCTCACCGACGACCAAGGTGCCGTCATCGACAGTTCCAAGGGCGGCGAACCGCTGGCCTATATCCAGGGCATGAACAACATTATCCCCGGACTGGAGAATGCGCTGGCCGGCAAGCAGGCGGGCGACGCGCTGCAAGTTTCAATCGCGCCCGGCGAAGGTTATGGCGAGCGCAACGACGCGATGCAGCAGGAAGTCCCGCGCGAGATGTTCGACGGCGCAGACGAGATTCAGGTCGGCATGCAGTTCCACGCCAGCGACGGCGAGCACACGCATGTGGTGACCGTGGTCAGCGTGACCGAAACCCACATCACCGTCGATGGCAATCATCCGCTGGCCGGCCAGACCTTGAACTTCGACGTCACCATCGTCGACGTGCGCGATGCGACCGAAGAAGAGATGGAGCATGGTCATGTCCACGGTACGGGCGGGCATCACCACTGAATGCCGTTAGCGTTAAAGCGTAGCCTGGGTGGAGCGCCAGCGAAACCCGGGTTGGAAGAATGCCGTCACGGCATTCTTACGGCAGTGAACTGAATTGGTTATAAAGCTTTTGTCGCCATTTCATGGCGGCAAAAGCGGCCGTTCACTTCGTTCAACCCAGGCTACGTTTACAACGCTATCTGCATCGCCTGCTAATCTTCGCAGTCAAGCAGTTCGATCCAATGCAGCACCGGCACGTCGCTGCCGGTTGCCAGATGCAATTGACAGCCGACGTTCGCAGTCGCGATCAGTTCCGGTTTCCCGGCCTGTAACGTATCCAGTTTGCCGTCGCGCAATTGCCGCGCCAATTCCGGTTGTAAGAGCGAATAACTGCCCGCCGAGCCACAGCAGAGATGGTCGTCGCGCACCTCGGTGAGTTCGAAGCCCAGCTTCGTCAAGAGGTCTTCCACCACGCCGGGGAGTTGCTGGCCGTGCTGCAAAGTACACGGTGCGTGGAAGGCGATGCGGCGTTTATTGGCGGATACACGCAAGCCGGCGAGATACTCTCCGGCCAACACCTCGGCAAGATCGCGCGTCAGTGCCGAAACCCGCGCCGCCTTCGCTGCATAGTGCGGATCGTGTTGCAGCAGCGCGCCGTAGTCCTTGACCAGCACCCCGCAGCCGCTCGCGGTCATGACGATTGCCTCGCTGCCCGCTTCTATGTAGGGCCACCAGGCGTCGATGTTGCGGCGCATGAAGTCGAGTGCCTCATCCTCGGCGTTGAGATGCTGACTGAGCGCGCCGCAACAACCGGCCGTGGGCGCGACGAGCAGCGAAATACCCAGGCGGTCCAGCACGCGCGTGGCGGCGGCATTGGTCTTCGGTGTCGCGCTGGACTGCGCGCAGCCGGCCAACACCAACATGCGCCGCGCATGCCGTGGCGCCGGCCAGGCGCCGGTCTCCTGGCGAGCGGGGACTTTGGCGCGCAGCGCGGTCGGCAACACGGGGCGCAACGCCTGACCGATGCGCAACAGCGTGCCGAAGCGCGCGGCATGCGGGATCACCGCGCGCAACAGACGACGATACACGCGCTCGGTCCACGGACGATGGATCTGCCGTTCGGCGATGCCGCGACCGATATCGGCCAAACGCCCGTAACGCACGCCGGACGGACAGGTGGTCTCGCAGGCACGGCAGCTCAGACAGCGGTCGAGGTGCACTTGCGTTTCACGCGTGACCGGCCGGCCTTCGAGCATCTGCTTGATGAGATAGATGCGCCCGCGCGGACCGTCGAGTTCGTCGCCGAGCAGTTGATAGGTCGGACAGGTGGCGGTGCAGAAGCCGCAATGCACGCAACTGCGCAGGATCGCATCCGCCTCCCGGCCTGCGGGCGTGTTCAGCACGGCGGAGATGAGCGAGGTCTGCATTCAGAACTCCGCGTACATCCGGCCGGGATTGAACATGCCGTGCGGATCGAAGGCCTGTTTCAGCCGCCGATGCAGGGCGAGCAGCGGTGCCGGCAGGGGTTGAAAGATCTGCTGTGCATCGGCAGCGCCGCGAAAGCGCATTGCATGGCCACCCGCGGCACGCGCGGCGGCGAACACGCGCGTCGCATCTTGCGCGGTCTTGAACCAGCGCAGTGCGCCGCCCCAGTCGATGAGTTGTTGGCCGGTGACGGCGAGTGCGTGCGTTGTCGGCGGCACGGAGAGGCGCCATAGCTCGCCGCCACCGTCGAAGAATGCACCGCGCTGTTCGCGCAACTGTTCCCAGAACGCAGCGCCGCGCATATCGACCTCGCCACCGAGGCGCCGCCGCGCCGCGCCGACCGCTTGCTCCGCGCCGGACAGGCGCACATACAGCCGATTGCCGGCGTAACACAATCCGGACAGCGGTAGCGGAGCGCGTTGCCAGTCGCGCATGCGCGCGCAGGCGTCGCCTTCATCCAATTCAAGCGCGAGGGTGATTTCGCTGGCCGGGCGCGGCAGCACCTTCAATGAAATTTCCAGCACCACGCCGAGCGTGCCGTACGCGCCGCACAGGAGTCGCGAGACGTCGTAGCCGGCGACATTCTTCATCACCTCGCCGCCGAAACTCAGCATCTCGCCTTTGGCGTTGACGATCTTCGCGCCGAGTACGAAATCGCGCGCGGCACCGCGGAACGGCCGCGCCGGGCCGGAGAGACCGCAGGCAATCGTACCGCCGAGCGTGGCCGTCGGACCGAAATGCGGCGGCTCGAAGCCGAGCATCTGACCGCGTTCCGCCAGCGTGGCCTCGATTTCCGCGAGCGGTGTGCCAGCGCGCGCGGTAATGACCAGTTCGGTCGGTTCGTAATGTACGATGCCGCGCAGATCACTGACATCCAGCGGTGTGCCTTGAGTGCGGCGGCCGAGGAAGTCCTTGCTACCACCCGCACAGATCGCTAACGCCGAATTACGCGCGGCGGCCGCGCGCACCTGCTCGACGATGTCGGCCGCGGTTAACATCAGAACCGCTCCAAGTCCGGATGCGCCAACTGGCCGCGATGCACATGCATGGCGCCGAATTCGGCGCAGCGGTGCAGCGTCGGCACGGCCTTGCCGGGATTCAATAAACCGTCGGGATCGAAGGCGGCCTTCACGGCATGGAACTGCTGCAACTCCGCCGCTTGGAACTGTACGCACATCTGGTCGATCTTCTCCATGCCCACGCCGTGTTCGCCGGTGATGGTGCCGCCGACCGCGACGCAGAGTTCCAGAATCTTGCCGCCGAAGGCCTCGGTGCGTTCCAGTTCGCCGGGCTTATTGGCATCGTAGAGAATCAGCGGGTGCAGGTTGCCGTCGCCGGCATGAAAGACGTTGGCGACCGGCAGGTGGTATTCCCGCGACAGTTCGCCGATGCGCTTGAGTACCTGCGGCAGATGCCGGCGCGGGATGGTGCCGTCCATGCAGTAGTAGTCCGGCGAGAGACGGCCGACGGCGGGGAAGGCGGCCTTGCGACCCTTCCAGAAACGCAGCCGCTCGGCCTCGTCGCGCTCCGTGCGCACTTCGATGGCGCCGGCGGCGAGCAGCAGTTCGCGTACCTGCAAAATGTGTTGCGACACTTCTTCGTTGGTGCCGTCCAGCTCGCACAACAGGATCGCTTCGCACTCCGGATAACCCGCGTGGACGAAATCCTCGGCGGCGCGGATGGCCAGCCGATCCATCATTTCCAAGCCGGCGGGAATCACGCCGGCGCCGATGATATCGCCAACCGCCTGGCCGGCCTTTTCGATGGCGTCGAAGGCGGCGAGCACGACTTGCGCGCGTTCCGGAATCGGCAGCAGGCGCACGGTGATTTCGGTAATCACGCCGAGCATGCCTTCGGAACCGGTGATGAGCGCGAGCAGATCGTAGCCGGCGCTGTCCAAGGCTTCGCTGCCGAGGGTGAGCAATTCACCGTCGAGGGTGAGCATCTCGACGCGCAGGATGTTGTGCACGGTCAACCCGTATTTCAGGCAATGCACGCCGCCGGAATTCTCCGCGACATTGCCGCCGATGCTACAGGCGATTTGCGAGGACGGATCGGGCGCGTAATAGAGGCCATACGGTTTGGTCGCCTCGGAAATGGCGAGATTGCGCACGCCGGGCTGCACGCGCGCAATGCGCTGCTCGGGGTCGATGGACAGAATCTTGTTGAAGCGTGCCAGACTCAAAAGCACGCCGTCGGCATGCGGCAGTGCGCCGCCGGAGAGTCCAGTGCCCGCGCCGCGCGCGACCACCGGAATCATGCGTGCATGGCAGAGTCGCAGGATGGCCTGTACCTGTTCGACGGTCTCGGGCAACACCACCGCCAGTGGTAGTTGCCGGTAGGCCGACAGTCCGTCGCATTCGTAGGGTCGTAGCGACTCGTCGCTGGCCAGCACCGCGGTGGCGGGCAGGATCGCGCGCAAGGCCTCGGCCAGCGCGTGCTGTGCTTGATGGCGGTCGTGGTCGAGGGCGGCAGTCATCGAGAGTCTGGTATCGGAAGTCTGGCTCAGCCAAGAGTGAACACCAGGGTACGCAGAGAACACAGAGAATGCATCATCCGATTGTCTCGACGGATTTGCGTTCAAGCACGGGCACCGGCCCTGCCAGCCGCCGAAATGCCATTGCCAGCGCGCCGTCGTCGCCGACATTGCCGGGAAAGATAACCACGGGCAGGTTCGGGTACTGCGCGTGGTGCTCGGGACAGCGCACCACCGAACAGCCAGGCACTATCTGGCCCAACACGCGCGCGGTGTGCAGGGCCAACCCCCGCGACACTATGTCGTTGGCGGTGATGCCGCCCTTGCCGATGAGGAAGCCGATGTCGGCGGGCAGGCGACGCACGACTTCCATCAGAAACGCGGACACGACTTCGCCAAAGGCGAGCCGGGTTTCTTCGTTGGCAAAGCGCAGCTCGGTGCGACTGGTGAAGATCACCGGTGTCAGGCGTTGCGCATGCGCGGTCTCGATGCGGTCGAGCACGTTGCCGAGCACGTCCTTGTCCTGATCGGGTAGACGCGCGACATCGATTTCGATAGGCGCGATATCGGGTTCTTGCAGCAGGTGCTGCAACTGACGCGTGGTCTTGCCGACATGCGAACCCACCACCACGGCGCCGGGCCGGTCGCTGCGCACGTAGCGGCGCATGTCTGCGGCGGCGACCGGCTGCGGCGGCAGCGCGGCCAGCGCGCTGACAATGCCGGCGGCACTGCGGCATAGAAACCGTTTACCGTGCTTCGCCGCCGCGTTCAGATCGGCGGCGAAGGCGGCGAGGTCGGCGTGTGTTTCGGCGTCGACCACGCACGCGACGTTGCCGCTCAATGCCAGCAGGCGGGCCAGACAACCGTCGCGGATATCGGCGAGACTGAAACGTTCCACTTGATCGGCGCGGATACGACCGTGCGTTTTCTCTTCGACATAATCCGGCAGGAAGGCGTGCTGGTAGCCGAACACCGAATCGCGCGCGAACTCGGTTCCGTTCACCGGCACGGGTTGGCCGTCGACGAGCAGATAATGCACGCCGTCGCGGGTGATGCGCCCACCCTCGATGAAAGCGGGAATCAGGAAATGCGCGTCGAACGGCCCGAGTTCCTCGGCGATGACATCGGTCTCGACCGGATAGTGACCGCGCAGCGTGGAGTCCGAACGGCTAATCATGATCGGTTCGATAACGCGACCAGAGCGCGCCAGAGCGTTCAGCGCGGTTTTGAGATTCCAGCAGACCTCGCGCGTGAGCGTCGCCGCGCGTTGTGCATCCATGCCGCGCGTATTGGTCAGCACGAAGAACAACGGCGCCGCATCCAGCAAAGCCTCGCGCAGCGTGTCCACGTCCCAGCGCGTGAGCAGCAGACAACTGTGCACCGTCTGCGACCCGGTCGGATCGTCGTCGAGTATTACGAGTTTGGTTTCGGTCATACATTCACTCAATGCTCATAGCATGTAGGTCGAACCGTTGTAGGATGGGTGAAGCGCAGCGTAACCCATCGTTCCGCTGTGATGGGTTACGGCGCAACGCGCCTCCCCCCATCCTACGTGACGTGCCTCACAGGCCAAGCAACTGCTTCGCCCGCGCCTCGATGCCCGGGGCATCCACGCCGTTGAAGCTCATCAGCTCGCCAGGGGTGGCGACGGTTTCGCCGCGCTGCCAGCACAGTACGTCACGCTTACTGTTCGCGCGCAGCAGCACCGGTTCCAGCGTCGCGCTCGGACCGCCGCTGAGGGCGAGCAGGGCATCGCCATCGAACAGTTTGTCGAACTGCGCATCACTCATGAACTTTTCATCCGGCTCGCTCACGCTGTTCCAGCTTACGTCGCCGGGACGGTACAAACGGCGTGGATTGACAATGCCGACGATGCGCACGCGTACGCCATTCTTTTCCAAGGCATCGCGCGCGGTGAACGCCGGCAACAGAATCATGTCGCCGGCCACGGCCAGGACGATCAACGGTCCCTCGGTCGATGCTGACTCATACAAATTCACGGCGCCGTCTTCGAGGGCTTGGCGTGCCTGGGCGAGCGTGGTGCGCACCTGCAGCGCGGTCTTCGAGGCGAAGATGGCGATGGACTTGTTGTACGAGTGCAGCGCCCAGTCGTACGCCGCCTGGATCATATTGGCGTCGCAGGGGAACAACGGATAGTGATTGCCGTTGCGCATCATCGCCGCGCAATACGCTTCGATTTCCGGGCGCTGATGGGTCCAGCCGTTGCGGCCCTGTTCGAGCGCGCCGGCGGTGAACATGTTTACCTGCGACGGTGTCTTGCGGCGCAGTTCCGCCATCGCCTGCGACACGGTCTGCACGATCGGCCAGCCGTTGATGGCGAAGCTCTCGTAGGACAGCCACAACGAGCGGCCACCGAACAGCGCAATCGCCGCGGCCAGACCCGCGCAGGCGTCTTCGTTGAGCGGTTCGTAGACTTGGCCGCTCGGCGACTGGTTGTACAGCGGGTCGATGGTCGGATGGCGGATTTTCAGCGCATCGTTTATGTTCTTCATCGCCGAGGCCTCGTTGCCGTCGGCATTGCTCACCACGAAAGACGGATCGCGCTGACCCACGGCGGCGACCACGGCGCCGAAGGCGGTCGCCGGCACCTGATTCTCGCCGAGGGGATAATCCACCAGCGGCAGCGTGCCGAGATCGGGCAACGCGCGCACGCGTTCGGTGGCGACGGTCTGGCCGGCGGGACCACCGCCGGCGCGCGACAGATTCATGCGCACGATGTCCCAGGCATCCATGTGCAGCGCGCGGCGCTTCAGACCGTTCATGATGTGCTCGGCATCCAGCGTGTCGGCCGGATACAGGTTGTGCGCCTTGGCGCCCAGCGCATGTACGCCCGCGCCTTTGAGCTGCTTGATGACGAATGCGGTGAGCGTGCCGCCGAGCGCCTGCTTGGCCGCGCGCGCGATGCCTTCGAGCGCCGCGCCCTGGAAGGCCAGGCGCTGCGAGTGCGAGAAGCGCGTGCTGTCGACATAAGCACCGTCCTGGTTCGCATCGTCGAAGTCTTTCGCATCGACCAGGATCACATCTGCGAAGCCGTGTGCTTTCCAGTAGGCGATCATGGCGTCATTCGACAGCAGCGACACCATGGAGTGATGCTCCTGGCTGTAGCCGTTCCACACCAGCACCGGCAGGAAGTTGGTCACCTGCGGGAATGCGGTCTTGAAGTGCATGAACGCCGACAGGATGTAGGGCTCGCCCAGGCCGCCATCGCCAATCGTCACCGGGAACAGCGTGCCGGGGTTGAGCAGGGCGCCGCCCATGGCGAAGTGTTGGCCCTGGCCCAAGGGACCGGCGGGCGCGAGCAACCCGGGGATCGCGCCGGACAGGTGGCCGAGCAGACCGTGACGCTCGCGGAAGCGCGCGCGCAGCTCGGCGGCAGTGTTGATGCCCATCGCTTCGAGCGAGCCGTCGAGGAACATGGCGCTGTAGAAACCGGGCGCGTGATGGCCCACCTCGGTGACGATGTGCTTGTGACCGAGCATCAACAGCGCGGCGTGCGCCTCGGCCGACGAGGCATAACCGCCCGGATGGCCGGAGGCCTTGCTGCCGCAGATCTGCAAGGTCAGATAGCGCAGGGCATCGGCGGCGAGCAGGGTCTGGAATACGGCGGCCGGGTCGGCAGGATCGGCGATGGCGGTCTGGCTTGGACCGATGGCCGGCTTGGTGGCCAACGTGTCCGCACCCGGCCAGGGGTGGGCGAAGTATTGGATGCCGTCGCGGAAGTCGCTGGCGGACAGGGAAAGTTCAGTGGCGGTGCTCATGGCGGATTCCTGGGTGACGACCGGTTGCGCTCACCTTAGGTCTGGGCATAGGATTCCGCAATCCGCAATCGATTTCACAATGCGAAATATGGCGAAGACACCCTCCCCATCCCCATCTCCCGCTGGCTCCGGCTCTAGCAGTGGCTCCATCCAGGTCATCGATCGCCTGACTGTCCTGTTGGAAGGCATTGCCCGCCACCGCGATCCGGTCAGTTTGAAAGTGCTGGCCGCCGATGCCGGACTGCATCCGTCGACGGCGTTCCGCATCCTGGCCGCGGCCATCGAGAACGGGCTGGTCGCGCGCGAGGGCAGTCATTACCGCTTGGGTATTCGCTTGCTGCAATGGGGCAGCCGCGTCGCCTCGCATCGGGATCTGCGTCGCGAGGCGCGGCCGTTGATGGAGGCGTTGCGCGACAAGATCGGCGAGACCGTGAATCTCACCGTGCGTCAGGGCGACGAGGTGGTGTATCTCGACCGCGCCTTGCCCGAACGCATGATGCGTGTGGAGCAACGCATTGGCAGTCGCGCGCCGCTGCATGTCACAGCCGTCGGCAAGCTGATGTTGGGCGAGGGCAGTGAAACCGATTGTCGTGAATACGCCCGGCGCACCGGTCTGCCGGGCTACACGCGCTACAGCTTTACCGATGAAGAACAATTGGTGCAACACGTCTCCGGCTGCGTGCGCGCCGGTTTCGCCTATGATGACGAAGAGGCCGAGACCGGCGTCGGTTGCATCGGTGTACTGGTGCACGACGATGCCGGACAGATCGTCGCGGGTTTATCCATTTCCGCGCCGATCGAACGGCGCCGCGACGAGTGGATCGAGTTATTGAAAGACACTGCGCGCGCATTGTCGGCGGGCTCTGTAACACGTTGAGGAGTTATGCATGGACCCCAGTTTCTGGCTTGCCCGCTGGCAGGCGGGCGAAATCGGTTTTCATCAAGCGGAGATCAATCCGCATCTGCAACTCTATTGGCCGGCGCTGCACGCCGCACCGGGCAGTTGCGTATTCGTGCCGCTGTGCGGCAAGAGCCGCGACATGCTGTGGCTGGCGGGACAGGGACACGCTGTGATGGGGGTCGAGATCAGTCCCATCGCGGTGGCGGATTTCTTCGAGGAAAACGCCCTGACATTCACCACCCAGGCCGATGCGCGCTTCGTGCGCCGTCGGGCCGGCGAGATCGTCTTGTTGGAAGGCGATTTCTTTGATCTGAGTCGGGACCTGAGCCGGGATCTGAACCGCGCGGATTTGGATGGAATCGCCGCGGTATACGATCGCGCCTCGCTGATTGCATTGCCGCCGTCGTTGCGCGGACGCTATGCCGAACACATGGCCGCGTTACTGTCGCCGGGCACGCCGGTATTGCTCATCACACTCGACTACCCGCCGCAGGAAATGGACGGCCCGCCGTTCGCCGTGAGTGCCGCCGAGGTGGAGACCTTGTTCGCGTCGACCTTCCACATCGAGACCCTCGGCGGTCAGGATATCCTCGCCGAGAATCCCCGTTTTCAAGCTCGCGGCCTGACGCGTTTGCAGGAGCAGGTCTATCGCCTGGTGCGGTGCTGACGGGCATCTCATCCCGTTCTGGCTCAGCTCTTGCAAGTAACGCTTTGAATCTCGGCTATATCTAATTATCGGCGCCGCGAACGGTGTCGGGGAAAACGGCCAGTGCTGCGGGTGTGCTCATAGATATTGCCCGCAAGCTGTTGAAATTAAATTGTGTTCTGGAGTGCCAAGGATGAATCGCGGCGGGCAGGTAGAGATACATCGGTTCGGCTGGCGGCGTGTGGCCGCGGCCCTGGGCTGCGTCGGGATTTTGCTGCTGGGTGGCGGTTCGGGGATCGTGGCGGCATCGGAGCCGGCGGCGGAACATCCCACGACTGAACCATCTGTAGCGGAACATCCCGCGCCCGCGACTGAAGCAGCGCCTTCCGCGCCGGCCCAACCCGCAACGACCACCCAGCTTCCAGCCGCCCGCCTGGCCGCGCGCAGCGGAGACGTCGATGCGGTGCTGGTGATCGACAGCTCCGGCAGTATGAAACAGACCGATCCGCACCGTCTGCGCATCCCCGCCGCGAAAATGTTCATCTCGCTGCTCGATGCCAAGGATCGGGTCGGTCTCATCAGCTTCAGCGACAACGGTTATCCAATCGTGCATCTGACGCCCGCCGATAAGCAGCATCAAGCGCAATTGTTTGCCGGCGTCGAGAAGGTGTCCTCCAAAGGCGCCTATACCAATCTCCATGCGGCCCTGGCCACCGGCCACGCCATGCTCAAGCGCGAGGGCGACAGCCAGCATCGGCGCATGCTGGTGCTGATGTCCGACGGCAAGATGGACACCGGCGACTTCGACAAGGATCAGGCATTACTGGAGAAGATTCGCGGCGAGACGATCGATGCACTCGTCGCAGACGGCATCGAGGTCTACACCATCGCCTTCACCGAGGCCTCCGATATGCCTCTCATGCATGAGGTTGCCAAACGCACTGCGGCGTTATCGCGGCTGGCGTCCAACGATCGCGAATTGCACGAAGTCTTCAGTCAGATTTTCGAATCCGCCAAACAGCCCGACATGCTGCCGATGGAAGGCGGCGAGTTCGTGGTCGATGCCGCGGTCGAGGAAGTCACCGTGGTCGCCTCCAAGGCGAAACCGGACGTGGAAATAAAATTGCAAATGCCCGATGGCCGTATGATCGCGGCGATCAATGCCGGCAAGGCGGTGCGTTGGTTCAAGTCCGAGCAGTTCGACATGATTACCATCGACAAGCCGCCGGCGGGTCAATGGCATCTGTTGTCCAGCGACAACCGCGGCGACAAGGCCTATGTGGTGACGCATCTGGGCATGGATGCGCGCATCGGCGAGGCGCCGTTGTATGCCAACACGGAACAGACCGGCGAGGCCTGGCTGCACGACAACGGCGAAGTGGTCGTCAAAGCGGAGATCCTCGGCCAGACGCACTTCAACGTGGAGATCACCCAACCCGACGGCGCCAAGCTCGAAATGCCCTTGGCCGACGCGGGCATGAACGGCGACCGCGCCGCGGGTGACGGCGCGTTCGCGAATGTCTTCAACTTCACGCAACCGGGCCAGCAAAAAATACGGGTCGTCGCCAAGAATGCGAACTTCCAACGCGAGAAGGCGTTGATCGTGGACGTGGCCGCGCCGCCGGTGGATGCAAAGCCGCCCGCGGCCGAAGAGCCGGCACACGAAACGCCGCCGGCGGCAGAGGCACCCAAGGAAGAACCGCCCAAGGAAGAAGCGCCCAAGGATGAAGCGCCCAAGGATGAAGCGCCACCCGCGGAGAAGGGCATGAACATCGGCCTGATTATCTCGCTGTTCGTGCTGGTCAATCTGGTCGTGGGTGGGGCCGTCGGTGGCTTTATCTTCTGGCGTCGGCGCAAGGCCGCCAAGGCGGCCGCGGCTGCCGATACCGATGCCGACGAGGATGAGGCCGACGACAAGAACAAGAAGAAGAAAAAATAACCGGTCGCCTCTATGGTCAACCTTAATCTCTACGCCCTGCTTGGTATCCTTGAAGCGGTCCTGATCGTCGCAGGAGCGGCGGTCGCGTTGTTCTTCAAGTGGCGCCGTGCGAATCGCGATGTCGCGTCCTTGCAGCAACAGTTGCGTGAAGCGCCGATCGTCGCTACACCGGTGGTTGCGGCGGCGCCGGTCGGGTCCGGCGAATCCAGCGAGCCCAGTGCGCCGCCACCGGAATACGCGGACTTCTTGCGCGAGCAGATCGAGCGTTCCAATTTATTGCTGGGCGAAAATATCCCGACGCAAGCGGAAGGTGCGCTGGAGACCGCGCAGCAGGACGATTCCGAGACGATGGTTCGGCAGATGCTGGCCGCGCGCCATCAATTTCTCCAACTGGAGTTGGATGCGCAGAACCATTCCGGGGACGACGATATGCAGGCGCAGCGGCAGCGCATCGTCGCCGGCATGCAGGCCTTGCTCGACGGTTTGGCTTGGAAATCGGCATCGTCGACCGACGCGAACGGTTCCGCCGATGCGGGCTCGGCCCCGGCGGCGTCCGCCGGCCGCAGCGAAGTCACCAAATTGCAGGAACAGATCGGTTATCTGCACACAGTCATCGACAACCAACACAATGTCATGCGCGAACTGCGGAAACTGCTCGAAGAGCATGGCGGCGAATCCGAGGATCTCCAGGAGGCATTGCGCAAACTGGGCGATGCCGAGGCGCAGGCGGTCGAATTGCACCGCTGTCTGGAAGTCATAGAACTGGAAAACGAACAGCTCAAGGGAACGCGCGGCCCGTCCACGCACGGCATCGCGGCCAGCCCGGACGCGGACATGCTGCGCGATCTGGTGGGCAATCAGCAACGCACCATCGGCAAGTTGCAGAGCATGCTGCGCCACATCGTGCCCGACAACGGCAAGGCCGCCGAGTTGGAGGAGGCTATCGGCAAGATCCAGCGCTCCAACAACGAACTCAATTCCTGCGTCATGGTGCTCGAAGATGAGAACACCATGCTGCGCGGTCAGGTGGAAACCCTACAGGAACGTCTCGCGGGTCTGGAGGCCGGTAGCGCGGAGGCGGAATCGCATGCGCCGGAGACTGGATTGGACGCCATAGGGGCTATCGACGTCGACGTCATGCTGGAGGACCCGGCCGCACAGGAGGCGCCCGAGGTTGCCGAGTCGGTCCCGGATACCGAATCGGGTACCGAACTGGATGCGAGGCCGGATGCGGAACCGGTACCGCCATCGGCGGCCGCCGCGGACACAGCCGGTGCCGATGAAGATATCGATGCCCTGCTGGCGAGTTTCAGTCGCGATGCCGCGCCGGCCCCAGCGCCTCAATCAGTGCCTCAATCGGCGCCTCCGTCGGCGCCTCCGTCGGCACCGCAACCGCAACCGCAACCGCAACCGCAACCGCAATCGACCGAGGAGAAGACGGTGCCGGCGGAAGACGACACCGATGCCTTGCTGGCGGATTTGTTCGGCGATACCCCTCCAAAATCCCGCTAGCGCGTGCCACGCAGTTTCCGCAGTCCCTCGTAATCGCGTAGCAGACAGGCGTTCTTCGCCGCGTAGGCGCGCGTGTCGTTCTGAAACAGCACATAACTGTCCAGTCGTTTACGCCGCCAGCCGGCGATGCGGGTCGCCCACGTTCGCAGACCGGCCGAGGTGTAACGCCCGCCGGCGCCGGAGCCGTACAAGCGCGCGTACACAAAACCGCCCGTGACGATCTCGCGGTGTTCGCCCGGCATGGCATCGTTCACGCAGAGCGCGGCGCCGTGTGCCCGCAGCAGCGCATACGTGTCCGGTCGCAGCCAGTCCGGGTCGTGAAACTCGAAGGCGTAACGAAACTCGCCGGGCAATTCCGTCAGAAAGCGTTCGAGGCGGTCGAGATTGCAATGCCAGCGCGCGGGCAGACTGAACAGCACCGGCCCCAATCGATCGTGCAATCCGCTCAGATGTTGCAAGGTGGCGGCGACCAACGGCGCGCAGTTACGCAGTTTGTGGACATGGGTAATCAAGCGCGGCGCCTGCACCGTGAAGCTGAAATTCGCCGGGACCGTACTCAACCAGGTCGCCGCGAGATTGCGATCCAGATTCTGCAGACGGGCCGCATCCAGTTCCACGCTGTTCAGTTGCCGGCCGTAGTGGTCCAGCCAGGCATGCGCCGGCATCTGCCGCGGATAGAAACGGTCGCGCCAATCTGCATGGCGCCAATCGGCCGTGCCGATGAAGGAGGTCTGTGAGTCGGTCATGTCTCGGCTCTGGATGGAATCGGTAAGTCGCGCGGTGTTACATGCGGAAATAATGGCCACTGCCGCGGATACGCCGTCGCCAGTAGGTGTCGTTCAGCGAGTCGCGGCTGACGCGCTTGCCCGCGCCGGGCGCGTGCACGAACTGTCCCGCGCCGACGTAGATGCCGACATGGGAAATCTTGCGGCCCTCGGTATTGAAGAACACCAGATCGCCGGGTTGCAAGCGGTGTTGCGAAGTGGGGTGGGCGGCGCTGAACTGTTCGGTGGCGGTGCGCGGGATGGCGATGCCAGCATTGCCGTAGACGAAGCTGGT
>JACREG010000036.1 GCA_016218375.1 Gammaproteobacteria bacterium | reverse complement strand
GGGCCGGCAGGCGCGTTTGCGGCAGGTGTTACAGGTGGCGAGTGACGCCACGCTGGAATGGCTGCCGCAGGAAACCCTCGTGTATGCCGGCGCGCAGGCGGAGATGAGCACGCGCGTGGAACTGCACGACGGCAGTCGCTTCATCGGTTGGGAGATGCTGTGTCTGGGACGGCCGGCCTGTGCCGAGACATTCGCGCACGGGCAGTTGTTGCAGCGTTTCGAACTCTGGCGCGATGGCAGTCCGCTGTGGCTGGAACGTTCGCGTTTCGACGGCGGTGCCGCGACGCTGAACGCGAACTGGGGCATGCAGGCCAAGCCGTTGATCGCGACCTTGGTCGCAACCGGCAACGCCCCAGCCTTGGTCGAACGCGTGCGTGCGGCGATCGCGTTTCAGTATGGAGCGGATGAGCGTTTCTCCATCACGCAACTCGACGATGTGCTGGTCTGCCGCTATCTCGGTACGCAGGCGCAACAGGCGCGTGCCTGTCTCGGTACAGCCTGGGCGGAGATCCGCCGCAGTCTGTTGGGACGCGAGCCCTGCGCGCCGCGCATTTGGAATACATAGATAGACGAAGAGGTATCGCTATGGAATTGTCGCCCCGCGAAAAAGACAAGCTGTTGCTGTTCACCGCCGCCTTGCTGGCCGAGCGCCGCAAGGCGCGCGGCGTCAAACTGAATTATCCCGAGGCGATGGCCTATATCAGCGCCGCGATTCTGGAGGGCGCACGCGACGGCAGGACCGTTGCCGAGCTGATGAGTTACGGCGCGACGCTGCTGACGCGCGAGGATGTGATGGAGGGGATTCCGGAAATGATCGCCGAAGTTCAGGTGGAGGCGACCTTTCCGGACGGCACCAAGCTGGTGACGGTGCATAACCCGATTGTCTGACACGCAGGATAAAGGACAAAGCAATGATCCCAGGTGAAATCATTACCGCCGACGGCGACATCGAACTGAACGCCGGGCGCGCGACGGTTACGTTGAGCGTGGCCAACACCGGCGACCGGCCGATTCAGGTCGGTTCGCATTATCATTTCTACGAAACCAATACGGCGCTCCATTTCGACCGCGAGCAAGCACGCGGCTATCGGCTCAACATCGCCGCCGGCACCGCGGTGCGCTTCGAGCCGGGGCAAAGCCGCGAGGTGGAACTGGTCGCCTATGCGGGCGCGCGTCGCGTCTATGGATTCCGCGGCGAGATCATGGGTCCGTTGGAGGTTGAGTTATGAGCCACATTGATCGGCGCGCGTATGCGGAAATGTACGGACCGACCGTCGGTGATCGCGTGCGCCTCGGCGACACCGAACTCTTCATCCAAGTGGAAGAAGACCGCACGCTCTACGGCGAGGAAGTGAAGTTCGGCGGTGGCAAGGTGATCCGCGACGGCATGGGCCAGAGTCAGCGCGTGTCCGCCGAGGTGGTCGATACGGTCATCACCAACGCGCTGATCCTGGATCACTGGGGCATCGTCAAGGCCGACGTCGGTCTCAAGGACGGCCGCATTGCTGCGATCGGCAAGGCCGGCAATCCGGATGTGCAACCGGGCATCGATATCGTGATTGGTCCCGGCACGGAGGTGATCGCCGGCGAAGGCCTGATCCTCACGGCCGGCGCTATCGACGCGCATATTCATTTTATCTGCCCGCAGCAAGTCGAAGACGCCATGATGTCGGGCATCACCACCATGATCGGCGGCGGCACCGGACCGGCGGCCGGCACCAACGCGACGACGTGTACGCCGGGACCGTGGTATTTGCATCGCATGTATCAGGCCGTCGAGGCGTTGCCGATCAACTTCGGTTTTCTCGGCAAGGGCAATGCGAGTCTGCCGGCGGCGTTGGAGGAACAAATCGAAGCCGGCGCGATGGGCCTCAAACTGCACGAGGACTGGGGCACCACGCCGGCGGCCATCGACAATTGTTTGAATGTGGCGGAACGCTTCGATGTGCAAGTCGCGATTCACACCGACACGCTGAACGAATCCGGTTTCGTCGAAGACACGCTGGCCGCATTCAAGGGCCGCGCCATCCACACCTATCACACCGAAGGCGCCGGTGGCGGTCATGCGCCGGACATCATCAAGGCCTGCGGCGAGGCCAATGTATTGCCGTCGTCGACCAACCCGACGCGGCCGTACACGGTGAATACCGTCGACGAACATCTCGACATGCTCATGGTCTGCCATCACCTCGATCCGAACATCGCCGAGGACGTCGCCTTCGCCGAATCGCGCATTCGCCGCGAGACCATCGCCGCCGAGGATATCCTGCACGACCTCGGCGCGTTCTCCATGATCTCGTCGGACTCGCAGGCGATGGGCCGTATCGGCGAGGTCATCACGCGCACCTGGCAGACCGCGCACAAGATGAAGGTGCAGCGCGGCGCGTTGAAGAACGATCCCGCCACCCACGACAATTTCCGCGCCAAGCGTTACATCGCCAAGTACACCATCAACCCGGCCATCACCCACGGCATCGCGCACGAGGTCGGTTCCATCGAGGTCGGCAAGCTCGCCGATCTGGTGTTGTGGAAACCGGCGTTCTTCGGCGCCAAGCCGTCCATGATTATCAAGGGCGGCATGATTGTCGCCGCGCCGATGGGCGATCCGAATGCGTCTATTCCGACACCGCAGCCGGTGCATTACCGGCCGATGTTCGGCGCGCTCGGCGGCGCGCGCTCGGCGACCAGCGTGAGTTTCGTTTCGCAAATTGCGCAGGAGCGCGGGCTGGATAAAGTGCTCGGACTCAACAAGCGGCTGGTCGCTGTGAAAGGCTGCCGCACGGTGAGTAAGTCCGATCTCGTCCACAACGACTACCTGCCGAAGTTGGAAGTCGATCCGCAGACCTACGCCGTGCGCGCGGACGGCGAACTGCTGGTGTGCGAACCGGCGACCGTGCTGCCACTGGCGCAGCGGTATTTCCTGTTCTGATGGCGATGCTCGAAATCACCGAGATCCTCGATGAACCGCGGTCCGCCGATGCCGTGCTGACGCTGCCGTTCGACGATCGGCAACGCAGCCGCTTGCGCACGCACTTGGATTCGGGCGAAGAAGTGGGCTTGATGTTGCCGCGCGGTCGCGTGTTGCGCGGTGGCGATTGTCTGCGCGCGAGCGACGGGCGCGTTGTCGAGATACGCGCGGCGGCGGAGACGGTTTCCACTGCGTACAGCGACGACACGCAGTTGTTGGCGCGGGCGGCCTATCACCTGGGCAACCGGCATATGCCGCTGCAAGTCGGCGCGGGCTGGTTGCGCTATCGGCACGATCATGTGCTGGATGACATGGTCAGAGGCCTGGGCCTGTCGGTGCAGACGGAGCAGGCGCCGTTCGAGCCCGAGGCCGGCGCCTATCAAGGCGGTCATCACCATCATCTGTTGCAACTGCATGGCCACTGACGCTGACCTGGCGTTGCTGCGTCTGCTGCAACTGGTGAGTCCGGCGCTGCCGGTCGGTGCCTATGCCTATTCGCAGGGTCTGGAACAGGCCGTGCATTTGGAATGGGTCGGTAACGAAGCGCAAGCCGCGGATTGGATCGAAGGCGTGTTGGAAAACGCGCTGGCCCGCGTGGATGCGCCGGTGCTGCTGCGTCTGCATACAGCTTGGTCAAACGCGGATCGCGCACAGGTCGACTATTGGAACCGGTTTCTCTATGCGTGTCGCGAGTCGGCCGAGCTTCAAGCGGAAGATAGTACGTTGGCGCGTGCGCTGACGCGTTTGCTGGTCGATCTCGGCGCGGCTGAGGCGAAATCCTTCGCGACACAGGAGCGCAGCACCTTCGCCACGCTGTTCGCATTGGCCGCCGTGCATTGGAACATACCGGCCGTGCAGTGCGTGCAAGGCTATCTCTGGGCCTGGACCGAGAATCAGGTGGCCGCGGCCATCAAGCTCATACCGCTGGGCCAGACCGCCGGGCAGCGCATTCTGCTGCGACTCGGCGAACGTATTCCATGTTTGGCCGAAGCTGTATTTGCGCTTGAGGATGACGACATCGGTCAGGTCATGCAGGGGCAGGCGATGGCGAGCGCTTGGCATGAAACGCAGTACTCGCGGCTGTTCCGTTCTTGATTCGAAACTTTATGGTGGCAGATATGCTAGAAAAGCAGACATTACGCATGGGCGTGGGCGGGCCGGTCGGCTCGGGCAAGACGGCGCTGGTCGAGGCGCTGTGCAAACGCATGCGCGATCACTACAACATCGCGGTCGTCACCAATGACATCTATACCCAGGAGGACGCGCAGTTCCTCACCCGTCACGCGGCGTTGGCGGCTGACCGCATCATCGGTGTCGAGACCGGCGGTTGTCCGCACACCGCCATCCGCGAGGATGCCTCGATGAATCTCACTGCGGTCGATGAACTGTGTCGGCGTTTCCCGGGGCTCGATCTGGTGATCGTGGAAAGCGGCGGCGACAATCTGAGCGCAACCTTCAGCCCGGAGTTGTCCGATCTCACTTTATATGTGATCGATGTGGCCGCGGGCGACAAGATCCCGCGCAAGGGCGGGCCGGGTATCACCAAGTCCGATCTGCTCATCATCAACAAGATCGATCTCGCGCCCCATGTGGGTGCGTCGCTGGAGGTCATGGACCGCGATGCGCGGAAAATGCGCGGCGCGCGGCCCTTCGTGTTTACCAATATGAAGACCGGCGAGGGTTTGGATACCGTCATCGACTTCATCGAGCATCAAGGCCTGCTCGTCACGTCTTCACCATAACGTCGGTTGGGGCGCGCACAAATGCGAGGCATCGCGCATCTTTGGAGCGCACGTCCGCGATATCGGCACCATTAGAGTGCATCTAAATTGTTGTGCATTCACAACGCTAGTGGCGAAAACCCAATAACCGGCTGATTTTCAGTCGTGTTTCAGGCGGATGACCGTTTGGCACGCGGCTTGCTGATAGCCTATCAGCAACATCTTTTGTTTGAGATGTACTACCTGCGAGTGTGTGTGAGCAGATTTCACTGCGGCGCCGGTAGAGACGTTGCCAACGGTTAATAGTTCCATCCACTGCAACATGACTGTCTTTTAGGAGCGAGTCGAATCATGAAAAAACTGAGTCTCTTTAGCGTAAGCCCCCTTGCCTTGGCCGTCGCCCTGTCGAGTGCCACCGCATTCGCGCCCATCGCCGCCCAGGCCGAAAGCAGCGCCAGCGGCAACATCGGCGTGCATTCCATGTACCTGCTGCGCGGTATCGGTCGCGAGAACGACAACACCGCCGTCCAGGGTGGTCTCGATTATTCCGCCGACAACGGTCTCTATGTCGGTTACTGGGGTTCTAATCTGGGCTATTCCTACGACAAGAATGTCGGCGTCGATCCCGGCGGCAACGGCTTCGAGAACGACTTCTACGGCGGCTATGCCGGTTCCGCCGGTGACATCAGCTACAAGCTGGGCCTGATTCAGTATTACTACATGAACGTCGACGACTCCGACCTGACCGAAGTGCTGGCCAATGTCGGTTACGCGGGCGTTACCTTGCAGGCGCAATATCTGGCCACCGACGGCTGGTGGGGCAACACGGGCGATATCTACTGGACCGCCGGTTACAGCCTCCCGCTGCCGAGCGATTTCACTTTGGGCGCCTCGCTGGGCTGGTACACCTATGACGACGACGACAACAGCGACCTGTGTTTCCCGGCGGCCGCCGGTTGCGGTACCACCACGTCCGATTCCGGCTATCGCCATCTGAACCTGACCCTGTCCCATCCGATCGCCGATACCGGTGCCAGCATGTACGTTCAGTACACCAATGCCGGCGAAGATCGTACCGGTAACGACAACTACGACGACAAAGTTATCTTCGGTGTGACCTACGGCTTCGGCCTGTAAGACCTGCACCGGGCATCATCCCTTCGGTGTATTGGCAGGGGGCGGTTTCGCCGCCCCCTCCATTTCAAAATGCATAAGAAGTTCCCCACATTTTTATCAGAGGAGTCGGACCCATGAAGACAACAGGTAATCCAAGGAAGTTTTCTTTGCTACTGGCGGCGAGCATGTTGGTCGGCTCCACGCTGGCGCAGGCCGCCGAGACCATCAAGGTCGGCGTGCTGCATTCTCTGTCCGGCACCATGGCCATCAGCGAAACCACGCTGAAGGACACCGTGCTGATGTTGGTCGACGAGCAGAACAAGAAAGGCGGTCTGCTCGGCAAACAACTCGAAGCCGTGGTGGTCGATCCGGCCTCCAACTGGCCGCTGTTCGCCGAAAAGGCGCGCGAACTGATCGCGAAAGACAAGGTCGCCGTGACCTTCGGCTGCTGGACCTCGGTGTCGCGCAAATCCGTGCTGCCGGTGTTCGAGGAATTGAACGGTCTGCTGTTCTATCCGGTGCAGTATGAAGGCGAGGAATCCTCCAAGAATGTGTTCTACACCGGCGCCGCGCCGAATCAGCAGGCGATTCCGGCCGTCGATTACCTGATGAACGATCTCGGCGTGAAGCGCTGGGTGTTGGCCGGTACCGACTATGTTTATCCGCGTACCACCAACAAGATTCTCGAAGCCTATCTGAAGGCCAAGGGCGTCGCGGCCGAGGACATCATGATCAACTACACGCCGTTCGGTCATTCCGATTGGCAGAGCATCGTGTCCGACATCAAGAAATTCGGTTCCGCCGGCAAGAAGACTGCCGTGGTCTCCACCATCAACGGCGATGCCAACGTGCCGTTCTACAAGGAACTGGGTAACCAGGGCATCTCCGCCGAGAATATTCCGGTGGTGGCCTTCTCCGTGGGTGAAGAGGAACTGTCCGGCATCGACACCAAGCCGTTGGTCGGCCATCTCGCCGCCTGGAACTACTTCATGAGCGTCGATGCACCCGCCAACGATGCCTTCATCAAACAGTGGCAGACCTTCATCAAGAATCCGAAGCGCGTCACCAACGACCCGATGGAAGCGCATGTCATCGGCTTCAACATGTGGGTGAAGGCGGTCGAGAAGGCCGGTACCACTGACACCGATGCGGTCGAAAAGGCCATGATCGGTCAGGAAGTGCCGAACATGACCGGCGGCACGGCGAAGATGTTGCCGAATCATCACCTGACCAAGCCGGTGTTGATCGGCGAGATCCAGGAAGACGGTCAGTTCGAAGTGGTGTGGAAGACCGACGGTCTGGTGCCGGGCGATGCCTGGTCCGACTTCCTCGAAGGCAGCAAAGACATCGAGGCCGACTGGGTGACTCTGAAGTGCGGCAACTACAACACCAAGACCAAGAAGTGCTCGGGTCAGAACTACGAGTGATCGGAGCCGGCAAGGGGCGCCCATTGGGCGCCCTTTTGCTTTGGTACAGACCCATGTCGCTACTCATCCGCTATCTGATTGCGTCGATCCTGTTGTGGTCGTGTGTTGCTCATGCAGAGCCGGTGGCGCCGCTGGATTTCGCCGCTGCCGTGCAGGCGCTCAATGCGGACAATTTCACCGCGAAGGAACAGGCCATCGCTGCCCTGGCCGCGCTGGGCGATGAGCGCACGCGCGTCGTATTGATCGCGTTTCAGGAAGGTAACCTCCAATACCGCAAGGCCGACGGCAAGGTCGTACTCGTCCGCGAAGTCGCCGAGGGTTATCAACTGACCGACCCCATCGGGGAAACGGACCTCGGTGTGGTGGGCAAGCGCGACGTCAAGAAGATCACCATCAACAATGCACTGCGCAGGGTGCTGCGCGAAGCCATCGCGCGTTTGAGTCTGACCAGCAAGCGCGCCGATGTGCGTCTGACGGCGGTTGGCGAATTGACCGGCAATCTGGACGTGGCCGCCGTTACGCTTCTGGAGCGCGCGCGCGCGACCGAGCAGGATGCCGAAATTATCGCGGCCATCGACACGGCCTTGGCGCTGAACGCCGTCAACAGTGCAACACCCAGTGTGCGACTGGAGGCGGTTGCCGCGTTGCAGGGCAGTCTACTGCCGGCGGTCCGCAATCGCCTGAACAGTGTCGCGGAAGGCGATGCGGATGCCGCTGTGAAACAGGCTGCAGCGCGCGCGGTCAAATCAATCGAGACCAAACTGGAGCGCTATGCCTTGGCCGAGACCGTGTTCTTCGGACTCAGTCTCGGCTCGGTACTGCTGTTGGCGGCCATCGGTCTGGCCATCACCTTCGGCGTGATGGGCGTGATCAACATGGCGCACGGCGAACTGATCATGCTCGGCGCCTACACGACTTATCTCGTGCAACAGGCCATGCCGCAGTATCTGGAATATTCCATGCTGGTCGCCGTGCCCGCCGCGTTTCTGGTCGCGGGCGCGTTCGGTATCGCCATCGAGCGCGGTGTGATCCGCTTCCTCTATGGCCGTCCGTTGGAAACCCTGCTTGCCACCTTCGGCATCAGTCTGGTATTGCAGCAACTGGTGCGCACCACCATCTCGGCGCAGAACGTGACGGTGTCCAATCCCGCGTGGATGAGCGGTTCCTGGCAGATCAACGCGGCATTGTCGCTGACCTACAACCGGCTCTATATCGTTATCTTCACGCTGCTGGTGTTCGCCGCGCTGTTGCTGTTGCTCAAGAAATCGGCACTCGGCCTGCACGTGCGCGCCGTGGCACAGAACCGCTCGATGGCGCGCGCCATGGGCATTCGCACCGAATGGGTGGATGCGCTGACCTTCGGCTTGGGTTCAGGCATCGCCGGCGTGGCGGGCGTGGCCTTGAGCCAGCTCACCAACGTCGGTCCGAACATGGGTCAGGCCTACATCATCGACTCGTTCATGGTGGTGGTGTTCGGTGGCGTCGGCAATTTGTGGGGCGCGCTGGTCGGCGCCTTCTCGCTCGGCGTGGTGAATAAATTCCTCGAACCCTATTCCGGCGCCGTGCTCGCGAAAATCCTGGTGCTGGTGTTCATCATCCTCTTCATCCAGAAGCGCCCGCGCGGCTTGTTCCCGCAGAAAGGCCGTGCGGCCGAGAGCTGATCGCCATGCGCACACACAACAGTCTTATCAGCAAGTTGGTGCAGAGTGATCGCGGCGGCAGCGTGCTGCTCGCGCTGCTCGGCATCGCCATGGTCCTGGTCCCGCTGCTCAATCTGGCGGTGCCCGAGAGTTCGGCTCTGCATCTGTCGACCTACACCATGACCTTGCTCGGCAAGTATCTCGCCTTTGCACTGTTGGCCTTGGCGCTCGATCTGGTGTGGGGTTATTGCGGCATTCTGAGTCTCGGTCATGGCGCCTTCTTCGCGCTCGGCGGTTACGCGATGGGCATGTATCTGATGCGCCAGATCGGCGAGCGCGGTGTGTATGGTAATGCCGAGCTGCCCGACTTCATGGTGTTTCTGAACTGGCAGGAACTGCCCTGGTACTGGTTCGGCTTCGATCAGTTCTGGTTCGCCATGTTGATGGTGGTCGTCGTACCGGGCCTGTTGGCCTTCGCGTTCGGCTGGTTGGCGTTCCGCTCGCGTGTCACCGGCGTGTATCTGTCCATCATGACCCAGGCGCTGACCTTTGCCTTGATGCTGGCCTTCTTCCGCAACGAGATGGGCTTCGGCGGCAACAACGGCCTGACTGACTTCAAGGACATCCTCGGCTTCGATCTGCAAGCCGACACCACGCGCGCCGGTCTGTTCGTGGCCTCGGCGCTGGCGCTCGCGCTGGGTTATCTGCTGTCGCGCTTCGTCGTCAATTCGAAATTCGGCCGCGTGATCGTGGCACTGCGCGATGCGGAATCGCGCGCGCGTTTCATCGGCTACAAGGTCGAGATGTACAAGGTCGGGCTGTTCGTGTTCTCGGCCATGCTGGCCGGCATCGCCGGCGCACTGTACGTGCCGCAGGTCGGCATCATCAATCCGGGCGAGTTCTCGCCGCTGAACTCCATCGAACTGGTGATCTGGGTCGCGGTCGGCGGACGCGGCACCTTGTACGGCGCGGTGCTGGGCGCGCTGCTGGTGAATTACGCCAAGACCTATTTCACCGGCGCCTTTCCCGAGATCTGGCTGTTCGCGCTGGGCGCGTTGTTCGTGCTGGTGACCATACTGCTGCCGCGCGGCGTGATCGGCGTGCTGCGACGCAAGCAGGCGGAGACCGCCACATGAGCAGCGAAGCGAATCTGCCACACGATATCCCGGGCGCGAATTTCTCAGCCGCTCCACAGTCGCGCGTGGCCGATCCGGAAGTGTTGGACACCACCCACGGCCCCATCCTCTATCTGGAAGGCGTGACCGTCAGCTTCGATGGCTTCAAGGCGCTCAACAATCTCTCGCTCTACATCGACGACGGCGAACTGCGCTGCATCATCGGCGCCAACGGCGCCGGCAAGACCACCATGATGGATGTCATCACCGGCAAGACGCGCCCCGACAGCGGCAGCGTGTTTTTCGGCCAGACGATCAACTTGCTGGAGTTGAGCGAGACCGACATTGCGCAGCGCGGCATCGGCCGCAAATTCCAGAAGCCCACCGTGTTCGAGCCGCTGTCGGTGTTCGAGAATCTCGAATTGGCCATGGCCACGGACAAGCGCGCCTGGGTTAGCCTGTTCGCCAAATTGACCGGCGAACAACGCGACCGCATCGACGAGGTGCTGACGATTATCGGCCTGACGACGGAACGCCAGCGCCGCGCCGGCCAACTCTCGCATGGCCAGAAGCAATGGCTGGAGATCGGCATGCTGCTGATGCAGAACCCGCGCGTACTGCTGGTCGACGAACCGGTCGCCGGCATGACCGCGCAGGAAGTCGAGCGCACCGCCGAACTGCTGTTGTCCCTGGGTGGCCGCCACTCGGTCGTGGTCGTCGAACACGACATGGAGTTCGTGCGCTCGATTGCAAACATTGTGACCGTGCTGCACGAAGGCAGCGTGCTCGCCGAGGGCAGCATGAGCAAAGTGCAGAACGATCCGCGCGTGATCGAAGTGTATCTGGGTGAATGACTGGCCGTCATTGCGAGGCGCGCAGCGCCGCAGCAATCTCCCGGCTATTGATGCATAAGTTTGGAGATTGCTTCGCTTCGCTCGCAATGACGGGTCCTTAGGAAAAATTGGCAATGCTCAGCGTCCAACAACTCAATCAGTTCTACGGCGAAAGCCACATCCTTTGGGACTTGGACCTCGACGTCCCGCAAGGCGCCTGCGTGTGCCTGATGGGCCGCAACGGCGTGGGCAAGACCACGCTGCTCAAAAGCCTCATGGGCCTGCTGCCGATCCGCGCCGGCCAGATCCGCTTCGACGGCGAGGATATCGCCGCACGTCCCGCCGATGTGCGCCCACGCATCGGCATCGGTTTCGTGCCGCAAGGCCGCGAAATCTTCGCGCAACTGACCGTCGAAGAGAATCTGCGCATCGGCCTGTCGGCACGCCGCGACGGCCTCAAGGAAATTCCCGAACGCATCTTCGAACTATTCCCCGTGCTCAAACAGATGCTGCGCCGCCGCGGCGGCGATCTGTCCGGCGGCCAACAGCAACAACTCGCCATCGGCCGCGCGCTGGCCATCGATCCGAAACTATTGATCCTCGACGAACCCACCGAAGGCATCCAACCCAACATCGTCCGCGAAATCGGCGACATCATCATCCGCCTCAACCGCGAAGAGAACCTCACCGTCATCCTGGTCGAACAGAAACTCAAATTCGCCCGCCGCGTCGGCCAGCATTTTCATCTGATGGAGAAGGGCAGGATCGTGGCGAGTGGCGCGATGGAGGAATTGGATGAGGGGTTAATCAGCCGGCATTTGGCGGTGTGAGGGAAACTCATTCTCTCGCCTCGGCGCGGCTGATCATCTGCGCAACGGTTTTCGTCATATGCACAGGCATCAGTTCCACCTCCGGATGCGCTGCCGCGAATACGCGAAACAGCTCATCCGCGAATGCCTGGCCGATTTCCGCGACGCCCTCGAAATCCAGCACCACATGGCGGAAGCGTTCGAAGCGTTGATACAGACGCTTGGCCTGCGAGCGTGACACCAGCTTCTCGCCTTCATACTGCGCCAGCCGCACTGGCACCACGGTCTTGGCGAAGCTGTATTCCTCCGGCGCGGCGAATTCATCGAACACGGATTTCACCGTGCGTGGGCTGTCGTTGTTCAGGCGCATGAGCACCAATGTCCCGGGCGCATCGGCGGGCCGCTCCATCAACACATCCAGTTCGCCGTGGCCGTGCATGAAATGCAACTGCCCGGAGCGGATGTCGTATGCGTCGAATACCTTGGACGCGAAGAAGATGCCCTCGCCGGAGTGATGCGCAGGGTCCGTGGTCAGCTTGCCCTTGGCGAGTTCCAGGATGGCCTCGCGCGCATCGTAGAGATTCAACGCGCGCTGAATCTTGAGGAAGATACCCTCGCCGTCGTCCGCCACCCAGCCATCGGTGAACGCCGCATTGCGGCGCACCCCGATCTCCACCTGCGCCGAGCCCGAGTGATCGATGGCGTTGTTGACCATTTCCGTCACGCCGTAATGCCAGATGTCGCGCACGTTCTCCGGTAGCGTGGTGACCGCCGGCGCGAACACCTCACGCCAGACCACATCCTCACGCAGACCTTCACGGTCGTACCGGCGCACCGTTTCATCGAGCGTCGCCAGACGATAGACCCGCCCGCGCGTTTGGCCTTCGGCCTCGATCAAACCTTCCCGAAGCAGGGCCTGCAAATGCGTACTGACCGCCTGCCGCGACAGTTCGAATTCGCCCGCCAGTCGGGCGGCAACGCCCTGACCGTCGACGGCAATCAAGGCGAGCGCGCGGCGGCGGATGGCTGCTTTGTCATGCATGGCGGGTTTGTTTGTCAATTAAGATGGGCATGATTGTCAAGTTTGCATAGCGTATTGTCAATCGCGGAGAGCTCGCTGGCGGACCACCGAAATGGTTCTTGATAGGTAAGTGACTGAAATTATGGAACAGGTAGTGCTGGAGGTTGGGGCGGCATGGCGGGGGGGTTACAGGTACTTCGACGCCTTGCTCACACCGCCATTTTCCGGTGCGTTACGAAAAGTCTTCCAGAAAAATAGCATTACCCTTGAGTTCTATAACGGGCATAGCCCCGACGATCTCGATCTGAGCCCCGTCGATAAAAACCAGGACGAGCCGCGCGGCGACCTTGCGTTTGAACGGCAGCGGGATCAGTTCATGCCGAATGCCGCCGACTTCCAGGAAGCCTTCGGCGATCGTGCTCGGGAGCGGCGGCAGTTCCGGTAATGAGCCTACGTCGAAAAGCGTCAGCACCGCTTCCTGACTCCAGCCCGTCCCGGCACTCTTCCCGGGAGCCCCGGACGATTTATGAATGTAGGCGTGCGATAAATGGACACTGACAATGCCGTTAGTTTCGTCGATGCGGCTGATGCGGGAGTCGTAGAGTTCGAGTGCGCTGGCCACTGTTTCGTCCGCCTCGATGCTTGTTCACACATGAAGTCTAGCCTGCTTCAAGCGGGCGCCAGATTTGACATTGGTACCAAATAGACGGGGCGCTGATTATCCTTCTCGCCGGCGGCAAAGGCGGCGTCAGCAGGAGGATATCGAGCAGTCCCATCAACCCGGCCTGCCCAGGTTTCCGTCGACGAGGTGATCCATGGCCACGCCCAAACAAGCTGCCAAAGAGTTGACCGAACATCTGCCCGACCAGGCCACCTGGGATGACATCATGTACGAGCTGTACGTGAAGCAGAAGATCGAGGCGGGTTTGCAGGCCGTTGCCGAAGGTCGCACCGTTCCGCATGAGGACATCAAGCGGCGGCTGATGGAGAAAAACGGCCTGCATGTCTATAGAAATTAAATCTGTCCCCGTTTTTGGTCAGTCCCCGTTTTTGGTCATGACCGTTAGACAGTTTCCCGATGAAAGCCATTTTGGTTTCCTCGCTCGGAAATGCCTTCGAAGGTATGTACATGGCCGCTGCGGAATCGATGAAGACGTATACAAAACGATGGTCTTCTTCGATCTTGAGCACATCGACATAGTCGTAGGCGAACGAATTGTTCTTAATCGTGACGATCATTCGATCATCGGCGAGGTGAACTTTGTGCGGAGAACGGTAGAGGCTATCCCGGCCGAACAGCCGTGATTTGACAGCGCTCTTATACAAGCGTGAGCCAAGAACAAAGGTGATGAAACCGGCGGCAATGACTCCTAATCCAAGGCTGAGTTCTTGAAGTTCAAAATTCCGGTAGTCTTCGTAGAAGCTTGCGATCGCGAGACCTCCGAACGCGAGGCAGAAACCTAGTATGCCGCCCAGGGCAGTTGGAACGAACCGCCAGTAACTGTCACTCACAGCGGAGCGATAGAGATACCGCTGGGCGGAATAATAGTCGTCGATATCGGGTTGGAATTCGACTTCCATGCTGGGATCCTGGTGAAAGAGGGGGCATTCAAGGGGTTCGTTCAAGAGGTCGGAGAAGTTGAAACTCTAGCAAGATTGTTTCAAGTGCTCTGATCCTTTGTTGGGTTTGCGTTAAAGACTTCAATACTTATGTAAGCCAAGTCTTTCAAACAGGATCCTATTCCGACGTTCTGCATCCGTAATTAACTTGTCATAGGATACAATTTCGATATATCCGTTCCCGCCTGGAAGCGTTTTGAAATAACCCTCGCCATCAATCGACGGATGGTAGTTCATTTCCATCTGGAATTTGAGAGTCGGCGTAAGGTCGGCCACCAAGTAACCAAAGTAGCGAATACCAGTGGGGTTGATTGGCCGTCCGTCAATGTCGCTCGCTTTGCTTTGATTGATTTCGACAAAACGTTGGATAATTTGCTGGGCGGGGTCTGTCTTGTAATCGTTCCTGCCAGGACGTTTGAATTCTATGATGACAATGGCGCCTGTTGAATCCTCAGGTTCTCGTACACCTATCGGGGTATCATAAAAAAATGAGCAAACATCCGGCTCTCTTCCGGAGGTGCCTTGAAGTCCGTCAATTGACTTCAATTTTTTGTCAGAGGTAAGGAGTGTGTGGTAGCACAGTCTCTCATCAATGACCCACATGTTTTGTTGCTCAAAAAATATATCTTTGGATGTTAATCCCATAGGGAAAATCATCTTGTGCAGTACCTTTTCGAACGGATACTTGTTGTCACTTCGGACCTGTTTAAGGCTCTTCTTAATGAGGTCTAGGATGGTTCTTCGGTGTGTTACGTATTTCGCTAACTCTGCCTTGCCTAGCTCATTGGCCTGTTCGGCGATGGCCTGAAAGCGTTCTTGGTATTGTTCAAATGTTTCTGTTTCGAACAGAGCGGCAACATGACGCACTTCGGTGCGGACGGAATCCTCCACTTCACGTTTAACTCGGAGCAAAGCCTCGTCCAGTTTTTCTGGAGTTAGTCCTGGCTGAATGCGTTGTTCGAT
>JACREG010000034.1 GCA_016218375.1 Gammaproteobacteria bacterium | reverse complement strand
GACATGATCCTGGCCGAGTTCGTCCAGAAAACCGCCGCGCGCCAGGAATTCGCGTACCGGTTCCTTGAGTCCGCTCAGATACAGATCGCCGCCGAGTTGGCGCCGCCGTTTGGCTTCGGCAATCAGCACCTCGGCACCGGCCGCGTCGATGAAATTGATGCCGTTGGCGATGATCAGGATGTGGCGCTGATGCGGCGATTCTTCGCCCAGGCGCTGCAAGGTCTCGGCAATATGATTGACCGCGCCAAAGAACAGCGAGCCGTCGATGCGCAGAATCTTCACCTGCGGGCAAGTCGTCAGCGGCTTGAACGCGATGTTGGTCAGCTTGCGTTTGTCGTCGTAGGGATCGGGCATCAGTTCGACAATGCGCGGTTTGGAGGTGCGGTTCAGGTACAGCATCAGCGATAGGAATACGCCCAGATAGATCGCGAATTCCAGCTCCAAAAACAGCGTCGCGAAAAAGGTCGTCGCCAGCACGCTCGCTTCCGAAACGCCTAAGCGAAACAATTTGTGGATGTGATGGAAGTCCACCAGATTGTAGGCCACTAGCAGGATCACGCCGGCCATGGCCGGGATCGGCAGATAGGCGGTGAGCGGGGCGATGGTCAGCAGGATCATGCCAAGCAGGCCGGCGGCGAACAGCGCGGCCAGCGGCGTTTGCGCGCCGACCTGGAAGTTGATGCCGGAACGCGTGAAGCTGCCGGAACCCGCGTAACTGGAAAAGAAACTGCCGACCACGTTGGACAGGCCCTGGCCGATGAATTCCTGATTGCCGTCGATCCGCTGATGCGAGCGGGTGGCGATGGAGCGGGCGATGGAAACCGCCTCGATCAGGCCCAGCAATGCAACCGCAAGCGCGCTCGGCGCAAGACTCTTTATCGTTGCCAGACTGAAATCGGGCGCCGATAACGGCGGCAACTGCGCGGGCAACTGCCCGACCAGTTTTACACCGTGCTGCGCGCCGTCCAATGCCAGACTCAACAGACTGCCGATAATCATGGCGAACAACATGCCCGGCCAGCGCGGCTTGTATGTGCGAAACAGAATCGCGCTGATCAACGTGATGCCGGCAACAGCCAGCACATAGACATTGGTATCGGCGATATGGCCGCCGAGAAACATCCAGGTATGCAGAAAATCCTCGCCCGATGGCAGCGGAAGGCCCAGCACATGCTTCATCTGACTGCTGGCGATCAGCGCAGCCGCGCCGGCCGTGAAACCGACCACCACGGAATGCGACACGAAATTCACCAGTGAACCGAGCCGCGCCAAGCCAAACGCGAGTTGCGCCACGCCGGCCAGGAAGGTCAGCGTCAAGGCCAAGCGCACGAAGTCGGCCGAGCCGGGTGTGGCCAACGGACTGATGGCGGCGAACACCACGATGGAAATGGCCGTGGTCGGCCCGGAAATAAGATGTCGCGATGAACCGAACAGGGCGGCGATCACTGGGGTGATGATGGCCGTGTACAAACCATACTCGGGCGGCAACCCGGCGATCATCGCGAAAGCAACACCTTGCGGGAGCACGATCACGGCACCGGTGAGGCCGGCCATCAGATCCGCGCGCAACGTGTCGCGGCTGACCATCGGCCACCAAGCAAGGAAGGGGAATAAATTACGCACAGTAAAACGGATCAGGGCAGCCATAGGTCCAGTGTCGTTGAGTTGAGGGCGCCGCGAGCGACGCCCGATTTGGGTGAATACCGATGAATCGAATTCAAAGGGTGTGCGTGGCCGGGCATTGAACGGCCATCGAGGTTTTGGGTTCGGGCCTCAGCGCGCCCCGGCATGCCCGGCGCGTCCCAGCGGCGGATTGGCGTGGGTGCCTGGGGTGGTCCGATCGGCCGCGTGGACTGCGGTGGGATCGGCCGGCCGCTCAGCCATGGCCGGCAACCAGCCGTGCAGGTATTCGCCCTGCTGTGCCGCAGCAAAACCGGCGCCGGCGCGACGGAAGATTTCTCGGATGGATGTGAGGAGGTTATGCATGGCTTGGTTTCCCTGTAGTGATCGGTTGATCGATATAGGGTCATGATCCATGCCAACTAATAACATATTGTTATCGTTATATTATTTGTTCAGCTAAACCGGCCATGCGTTGCAGGCTGCAACAAGTATTCGGGCATACGCAGTCACAAAAGGCCGAAGGCCAAGCTTTGTTCGGGGTCGGATTGGTCGTTGCAGATACGAACGAAGATGTTACATACTGCAACATAAGTGAGGTGCCCATGCCCAGTATTCGCAGCAAAATCACATTCGGGTATTACTTGTTCGCTGCCTGCATGATCGGCTTGGCGGTGTTCGCCTATGCCAACCTGCGCTTCCTCGAACAGCGCCTGGACTGGGGCGTGGCCGTGTCCGGATTCTTGGACACGACCTTGGAGATGCGCCGGTTCGAAAAGAATTTCTTCCTCTATGACCACGCCGAGGACGCCGTATCCGCGCAGAACTATGCCGGTGAGGCGTTGGCGTTGCTCGAACAACACGCCATCGCTTATCGCGAACTGGTCAGTGCGGCCGATCTGGACCACCTGCACGCGTGGTTGAAGAGCTATGCGCAGCGTTTGGAGCAGTTGCTGCGCGCCACGGCAACCGGCCCAGCCGAGCGCGATGCCATCGAGCACGAGATTCGCGAACTGGGACGCGAGTTGTCCGAAAGCGCGGAACGCATCAGTGCCAGCGAACGCGATGCCATGCGCCAGGTGCTGAACACGGCGCGCACCGCGCTGGTCGGTTCACTGATCGCCGTGACCCTGTTCAGTCTGTTGCTGGCGCATTTTCTGACCCGGGTTGTCGTGCAACCCCTGCAAGGACTCGAACAAGATCTGCAAGCTATCGGCCAGGGTCGCCTCGACAGTTTGCCCGCGCGTTCCGGCGAGCGCGAAATCGTGAGTTTCACAGAGGCCTTCAATCGCACCCTACACGAACTGGAACTGCGTCGCCGCCATTTGCTGCAAGCAGAAAAACTCGCCTCGCTCGGCACACTGGTTTCGGGTGTGGCGCATGAGTTGAACAACCCGCTGTCGAATATTTCCACCTCCACGCAGTTGCTGGTGGAAGAACTCGATGCCGCCGACCCAACGCAGATTCCCCCCCAGATTATCGCTTGGCTGCGCGACATCGAGGAGCAGACCGAGCGGGCCCGGCACATCGTCGCCACGCTACTGGATTTTTCCCGCAACAGTCCGTTCGCACTGCAACCAACCGCGTTGCGTAGTGTGCTGGAGAAGTCCGTCACGCTGCTGCGCGCGAAAGTGCCTGAAGACTGTGTCATCGAGCTCGCCGTGCCGGCCGACTTGATCCTGGATGTCGATCCGCAAAAATTGCAGCAGGTATTCGTGAATCTGCTCGGCAACGCCATCGAGGCCGGCGGTCGCAAAATCCGCGTGCGGGCGCCGGACGCACCGGAATTCCTCGCCCTGGAACATTATGTCTGGACGCGCGCGCCGGCGCCGAACGAGTCCATTGCCAATGCCGTGTACATCGCCGTCGGCGACGACGGACCGGGCATTGAGCCGGCCCTGCTGCACAAGGTGTTCGATCCGTTTTTCACCACCAAGGATGTCGGACACGGTTCCGGATTGGGTCTGTATCTGGTGCAGGAAATCGTGCAGCAGCACGGCGGCAGCATCGGTGTGTCGAGCATCCCCGGGCAGGGCAGCACGTTTCTAATCCGCCTGCCGCGACGGCTGCTTCGGGAGACGCCGGTATGAACGCCGAGGTGACTCGCGACGCGCCCATCTGGGTGTTGATCGTCGACGATGAGGAAGTCGCCGTGCGCAACCTGACCTATGCGCTGGGCAAAGAGGGTTATCACATCGTCGGCGTGCACAGCGGCAGTGCCGCACTCGCGGCGCTGGAAGAACGTCACTTCGATGTCGTGCTCACCGATCTGCGCATGGAAAAGATCGACGGCTTGCAGGTGCTGCAACGCACCCGCGAACTGCACCCCGAAACCCCGGTCATCGTCATCACCGGCTACGCCACGGTGAGTTCGGCGGTCGATGCCATGAAGGCGGGCGCGTTTCATTATGTCGCGAAACCGTTCCGGCTCGACGAAGTGCGCTTGGTGGTGCGCGATGCCGTCGAACTCGGTCGCTTGCGTCATGAGAACCGGCGCCTGCGTGCACTGGTCGACAGTTATCAAGGCGGCGGTACGCTGCTCACCCGCAACCCGGCGGTGGAGAAATTATTAGAGACGGCGCGTCAAGTCGCGGCGACCGATTGCAATATCTTCATCACCGGCGAGAGCGGCACCGGCAAGGAATTGCTGGCGCGGTATATCCATGCGCAAAGCCCGCGCCGCGACAAACCGTTCATCGCCATCAACTGCGGCGCCTTCGCCGAAGAGTTGCTGGCCAACGAACTGTTCGGTCATGTGAAGGGCGCGTATACCGGCGCGAATACCGACCGCCGCGGATTGATCGAAGCGGCCTCCGGCGGCACGTTGTTCCTCGACGAAGTCACCGAAATGTCCTCCGCCATGCAGGCTAAACTGTTGCGCGTGGTACAGGAGAAAGAGTTGCTGCGCATCGGCTCCACCACGCCGGCCACTGTGGATGTGCGCTATCTCGCGGCGACCAATCGCGATCTACGCGCGGCGGTGGATGCGGGCGTGTTGCGCAGCGATCTGTATTACCGGCTCAACGTCGTCAATCTCGATCTGCCGCCGTTGCACGAGCGCCGCGAAGACATTGCGCTGCTGGCGCAGTATTTCCTGAAGAAATATGCCCTGGCCATGCAGCGCCCGGCGGCGGAAATCGCCGCGCCGGCGCTGACCGCCTTACAGGCCTACGCCTTCCCGGGCAATGTGCGCGAACTGGAGAATGCCATCGAACGTGGCCTCGCCCTGGCAGGCGACGGCGTGTTGGGGCTGGCGCAGTTGCCCGATGAAATGCGCGGCACGGCGGTGCCTGCGCGCGCTACGACAGCCGCGCAGTTGCCGACACTGGAAACGCAGGAAGCAGATTACATCCGCTGGGTGCTCGGTCAGACCCAGGGCAACCGCACCCAGGCCGCACAGATCCTCGGCATCGATCGCGTATCGCTGTGGCGTAAGTTGAAGAAGTACGCTATCGCGGAGTGAAGCATCGCGAGATATCCTGAGTGGCTTTAACGCTAATAATAAAGCGCAGGGTTATGCCTCGAAGAATAAACTTTTTTGCGACGCAGATATTCCACTGACGCGCATTCCAATAAAACCTCAGAAGTCATGCCACATTGTGTTCTTTATCTGGCGCAATAACAGGTTTGGAATAGATCCGATTTCAAACGCAGATCACTGAAATCTATTTTTACCGTATTTTTGTGATTTGTTTCACATGTCGAATCGCTCCGGAGGCCTACGGTGAAACGCGTTCCGACACGTGTATCGCCTGCTGGGAGTGTCGGTCCGTCGAGTAATGAACGTGCACCTGAAACCCTGGGTTCGGTCATGACCTCATCGCCTGTTTTCCTGTCGACGAAATCCTGATCCTATCCAGTCAACGCGCAGTTCATATGGCTGACGGTGGTTCCCTGGGCAGCACCCAGGCCATGGATTGATCTGCGCATCTCATAGGAGGAGATACCTCATGTACGTATCCAATATTCTGCACGCTGTTCCCCTGGTCGGTCTGTTGTCACTGCCTATGGCAGCCAATGCCAGAACTATCAATCTGTTTGAAGCGGAGGACGGTTACCAAGCGGTGCCGGAAAACGCAAGCGATGTTGCCGCCGAGACGGTTCCATATACGGAACTGGCCGGCATGTCCATTTCGGACATTATCAAGATGGAGATCAATGGAGAACCGGTTACTGTTCAGCTCCATATCCCCAGTGAAGATGGCGAAGGGAGTGGTACCGATGTTGTAGTCTTTTCTCCGGACTATCCCGAGGGAATACTGCGTCCGGTAACCGATTCGACATCTCAAACGCCGCTGCCGGCAGCCGCTTGGCTGATGATGTCGGGTCTGGTGGGCATGGCCGCGATCGCGCGGCGGCGCCAGCAGGGCAAAATCGTCGCTTCTCGAATGTCACATAATTCGTGACAAGGCCATCTGACGTAGAGGCGCGAAGGTGCTAAGTCTGCAATATTGAATACGCTATTGCCGCTCCGCATCTTCGTGCCTTTGCGTTGGATTCCCGGATGTAGTGTCTGCGCGGAGGTGGCTCTGGTTTTCCGCTCATTGATCCGCAGGCGTCCCTGAAACGATTACGCCGCAGCGACGCCAAACCAGAATTCGGTATTCTTCTGCAAGAATTCGTCGTAGGGCATGTAGTGCGAGCCGTCGCAGGAGAAGGTCAGGCTGATCATGCCGTTGTACAGATTGATGGTGGCCAGACGTAAATAGATATTCTCATCGGTTGTGCGCAAGACCTTGAAGGTGTCGAGTAGCGGCGCGATTCTCTTGGCTGGAATCAGTGCCTCGGTGGGGTACGGCTGTAGAGGATAGACCAGACAGATGTTCGGATCGGTAAGTGCGTCGATATCCAGAATACGGTAGCGGTGCGGATCGTTGTCCATCCAGATCGTGGCCTGACTGCTCGAAAAATGGATCTGCGCCTGGAACACGCCGCGTTCGGTAAGCATTTCTTCCAGGATCGCCAGTGTTTTTTCCATGTGTCGATCCATGCGGCTTTCCACCCGGGTCTGTTGAAACAGTAGACCGCGAATGGCCGGGTCGCCTTTGATCTGTCGCCAGTGTTCGGGCTCTTTATACAATTCGGAGGTGACCGGCAGGTCGCGCAAGTCGAAATCGGCGCCCAGATAACCCAGCACCTCGCCGTCCCGATGGATGCATTGCAGGGCCGTCAAGGAGGGGCGATGCACATACTGGCTGATATAGGCGTCGGATAACAGAAAGCCCCAGGGCGGAACGGCTTCCTGCATGTACGGGCGTTGCGAACGGTCGCGCTTGTAGTGACCTTGGACCAGGCCCAAGCGCCCGATGTTCTCGGTGAGCTGGATGCCGGCGGCATCGAGTACATAGAGGCTGGTGCAGTAGGGAATGCTGGAGAAGCCATACAGAACCACGTTCTCCATCGCCTGCTTGTTCGGCCAGGCGGGGGTCAGTTGATCGGCTATTCGCTCGATGGGTTCGCGCAACATGCGCGCCAGCTCTTCGCGTTGGCGGTAGATGCTGTCCTTCCAAGTCTTGTCCATGCTCACGTCCTCCAGTCCAGATGCGGGCTTATACGCTCGACGGATACCTATCATCCGGCATATTCACTCGCTCAGAGTGTTGCACCGTTTCGTTACAGAATGACTTCATATTAAAGATGAAGAGTCTGCATACAGCTTGCCAATAGCTATCGAGTCGAATAGAAAGCAACGGAAATCGGACAGTTGTTCCTATGGGATGTTCCCTGGTCGTGGTTTATCCATGCTTACCGGGGCGACGAATCCGCCCCAAATTATTGCGAAGGCGACCGTGGTGGTGCATATCGCCAGGCAAAGCGGGTGGGCATTCGGGTGCAACGCCGCTCGGGACCGGCTTGACCAAGGTCAACGTCACCTGCGCCCAGGTCGCCTACTCTGTGCCGATGTTTCGCGCAGGTGAGGGCATCAAGTCGATGGGCGGAGGAACAGAACTCCAGTTTTCGGTAACAGCGCATATGCTGGATGCGTTCTGTGACCGCGTCCGTAAACAGGCACGCAAGCCGGGCGATGCGGTCCATGCACTGACGGCCGTGCAGAGTTTCCTGAGCCAGACCGCCCCGGCAGCGTTGAATGCGCCAAACGCGCAGCCATTGCGCGAATGTCTTAACCAACATTTGGATGCCGCCCGCGCCGAACTTATAGGCCAGCAGGCCGAGGCGATCCGCGTGGCGTTGCGTGCGGGTCGGATCGAATCGATCGCCGCGTGTTACACACAACTTTCGCGCAGCGGGTTTCGGCAGGCAGCCGAACTCGGTGCCGCGCAAGCGGAGGCCGCCGAGCGCTTGCAGGCGCTGGCCTGGCTCGAAGACTGGATCGAACAAGCCCGTGTCCGCGCCCGCGGCGCCTACCCGGATACCTTC
>JACREG010000040.1 GCA_016218375.1 Gammaproteobacteria bacterium | reverse complement strand
GAATTTACCGGATGAGTTCGGTTCAGCCATCTTCGTTCACCCAATTCTTGACCACCTGCGCCACACGCTTGGGATCTTGCTGGATCATGCCCTTGGCGGTGGTGATCTGTTGTTCGTATTGCTGCGGTCCCGGCAGGCTGCCTTGCGGGCGCATGCCACCAATGCTCACTTGTTCCTCGCCGATGCCGGCCTCGCCGCCGGGACCAGCCATCATGGGAACGGCGGCGCCCTTCTCCGTCAGGCTGCGCAAGGTCGGCTTCAGCACGCCGAAGATCAGCAACAGCACGGCAATCGCGCCGGCCACCTGCTTCAACACATCCCACATCCAGGGCTGTTCCCAAATGGCCGGCTCCGGCAGCGGTTCTTCCACCGGCACCGGTTGGAACGCCGCGTTGATAACCTGCACGCTGTCGCCGCGCTGGGCATTGAAGCCGATGGCCTCTTTCACCAACGTAGTGAATTTGGCGAGTTCCTCCGGCTTCCAGGCCGCGCGCGTGGTTTCGCCTTGATCGTTGGTGGTCTCTTTGTCGTCCAACACCACCGCCACCGACAGCCGGCGGATCTCGCCGCTCGCCAAACGGGTATGGCTGATGGTCTTGTCCAATTCGAAATTGCGGGTGCTGCGCTTGCTGGAATTGCCGTTGCTTTCACCGCCGGTCGCGACCGCGCCCGCAGCGGGAGTCGCTGCCGCCGCCCCGGCCGCGGCTGCCGGTGGCGTCGTCGTGCCGGCCGCTGGCGGCGTATTCGACAGCGTCCCCGGGACACCCATACCGGAGACGTTGGACGACATCTGTTCTTCGCTGGTCTGCTCGCTGCGCAGCGCGGGCAGATCGGGATTGAAGACTTCCTGGGTCTTTTCGGTCACCGTGAAATCCAGTTCCGCGGCGACTTGCGCGCGCACCTTGCCGCCCCCCACCAAGGGACTGAGCAGGTTTTCGACGCGTTCGATATAGGTGCCTTCGACCTTGCGGTTGTAGGCGAACTGGCTGGATGTCATGCCGGCTTCCGCGGCACTGTCGCGTGCCGTCAGCAGATGGCCTTGCTGATCGACCACCGTGACTTGATTAGGTCCAAGGTGCGGCACGCTCGACGCCACCAGATGCACGATGGACGCAACTTCGCCATCGTCCATGGTGCGCCCCGAATAGAGATTCAGAACCACCGATGCGGTGGGCTCTTCCTGTTGCCGCAGAAACACGGAGCGTTTGGGCAATGCCAGATGGACGCGTGCGCTTTCCACATTGCGCAGACTGCTGATGGTCTGCGCCAGTTCGCCTTCCAAGGCATGCTGATAACGCGCGGCCTCGACGAACTGGCTGGTACCGAAGCCCTGGTCCTGGCTGAGCATTTCAAAACCGTTGTTGGTGCCCTTGGGCAGACCGTCCGCGGCGAGCTTCATGCGCGCATTCTGCAACTGCGTGGAGGCCACCATCAGTGCGCCGCTGGTCTCGTCGATCTTGAAGGGGATATTGGATTTCTGCAGGGCATCGGTCACCTCCGCGGCATCGCGCTGCGAGAGACTGCCATAGAGCAGACTGTAGGTCGGCGTCTGCGACCACAATGCCACCGCCACGCCCAGCGCGACACTGGCCGCCAGGCCGATCATCAGGCCCATTTGCCGCAATGCCGGCAGTCCGCCGAACCCCTGTGCTGTCTGTGCCATCGCCATCTGCATTCACCCTACGCCTGTTTACCGGAAACTCTCGCGCTGATTACCGTCTGGAGTTACATGGGCATGTTCATGACGTCCTTATAGGCCTCAACCAGTTTGTTGCGCACCGTGGTCATGGCCTGAAACGACAGGCTGGCCTTCTGCATGGCGACCATCACTTCGGTGAGATCGGTATTCGGGTCGCCCTTGGCGAAGGCCTCGGCCAGCCCTGTCGACTGCTGTTGAGTGGCGTTGACCTGGTCGACGGAGTTCTTCAGCAAGGACGCGAAGTCGGCGCCCGACGTCGCGGCCGCCGGCTGGGCCACGGTCGAACTCTGCGCCGCGGCGGCCATCGCCCGCATTTGCACCATGATTTGATTCACATCGATGTCTGCCATGGTCTGATCCTCGTTACCTAATTCAGTACTGCTCGACGACTACGCCCGATCACTACAAATATGCAGTTTCCTTGCCACGGACTCAGCGCCACGGACTCAACCTGGGACGGCGATACCGTCTTCGCGCATGCGCGCCAGTTTGTAGCGCAGGGTCCGGGGGCTTATCCCTAGGCGTTCGGCCGCGGTCTTGCGGCTGCCGTTGCCGGCCGCCAGCGCCTCTAGGATCAATTCCTGTTCGCGATTGCGCAGGTCGGCGCCCAAACGCTCGTTCAGACGCTCGTTCAAGCACTCGCCGGCCGCTTGCGTTTCCATCGCCACCGGAGCGGCCGCGGTCGTGCCCACACCCGGGCCGGTCAGTTCGAAATGCAGATCGGCGGTCTCGATGCAATCGCCGGACATCAGGATGATGGCGCGCTGCAAGACGTTTTCGAGTTCGCGGACATTGCCCGGCCAGGCATGCGCCAGCAGCGCACGCTCCGCGTTCGGGCACAAATTCGGCACCGGCAGGTTCGCCGGACAATGGCGTTCGATCAGGCGCTGGGCGATCGGCAGGATGTCGCTCGGACGCTCGCGCAACGGCGCCAGATGCAGGGGGAACACATTGAGACGGTAAAACAGATCCTCGCGGAAACGGCCCGCGGCCACCTCTTCGCGCATGATGCGGTTGGAGGTCGCGATGACGCGCACGTCCAATGCCACCACGTCGCGCCCACCGAGGCGTTCGACCTCGCGCTCCTGGAGTACGCGCAATAACTTAGCCTGTAAGCCCATGTCCATTTCGGAGATTTCGTCCAGCAGCAGCGTGCCGCCTTGGGCCTGCTCGAATTTACCGGCGCGCGCCTGGTAGGCGCCGGTGAAGGCACCCTTCTCGTAACCGAACAGCACCGCTTCCAACATGTTCTCCGGAATCGCCGCGCAATTGATGGCGATGAACGGGCCGTTCTTGCGTGCGGAATTCTCGTGGATGTAATGCGCGAACACTTCCTTGCCGCTGCCGGATTCGCCGGTAATCATCACTGTCGCATCAGTCTTGGCGACGCGACCCGCCAGGGCCAACAATTCGCGCGTGCGCCGATCCTCGGCCACGACTGTGGCATCGCGGGCGCGCAGTTCCGGCAGATAACGGCTGACCATATCGACCAACACATCGGCATTGAAGGGCTTGAGCAGGTAATCGGCCGCGCCGCAGCGCATGGCGTCGACCGCCTTCTGCACCGTGCCATACGCCGTCATCAGCACCACCGGCAGTTCCGGGTTGCGGCTGCGGATACGCTTGAGCAGCGTATGGCCATCCATGTTCGGCATTTGCACATCGCTGATCACCATGCCGACGGCTTCGCGTTCCAGAACTTCCAACGCCGCGGGACCGTCCTTGGCCGCCGTCACCGCATAACCCGCCAGTCCCAACGTGTCGCTCAGCGCTTCGCGCAGATTCGGGTCGTCTTCAACGATCAGGACGGTTGCTTGATTCATGGATGACTCCTCAATTGATGCCGTAGACCGCCGGCCGGGGAACGGCCGCGGTCGTGAGGTAATTCAGACGTTCGCCGCTAGGCAACTCGGCGGCCGACAAGGCCGTGGGCAGACACAAGACGAATTCGCAGCCGCCGGTAGCCGGCGTTTCCAAGCGCACGGAACCGTGATGCGCGCGCAATGTCGCCTGCACCACGGCCAGGCCGAGCCCGGTACCGCCCGGACGGGTGGTGAAAAACGGATCGAAAATCCGCGCGCGCGCCTCGGCGGGAATGCCCGGTCCGTTGTCGCGCAGACGTACTTCGATTTCGCCGCTGCCATTGACGACTGTGCGCAGTTCCAACACAGCATCCTTCGGTTTGGCTTGCAGACTGTTGTTCACCAGATTGCTCAGGGCGCCGATCAAGGCGTCTTGGTTGCCGAGCAGCGGCGCGTCGGGGATTGCATCGCTCACGCGCCATTGCGCGCCTGCCACCTGCATCTGCGGCTCGACGGCACGCTGCAACGCGGTCAGCAATCCCTGCACGGTGAACTGCGCATCGCCGCCCTGTCCGCCACGGGCAAAGGCGAGCATATCGTTGATCAGCCGTTCCAGATGTCCCAGGCGTTCGGACAAGCGCGCCGCGAAGCGGGCGCGGTCGCCTGCGTGGAGCTGTTCCTTGCCGAGGTGCGAGCTGTATAAAACTGCCGCGGACAGCGGCGTGCGAATCTGATGCGCCAGACTTGCGGCCATTTCGCCCATGGCACTCAGGCGTTGCTGGCGGTTGAGACGTTCCTGAAGTGCGTGCGTTTCGGTCACGTCCTGCAACACCAGAATCCGTCCCGGCGCGCTGTCGAACTTGCGACTGGCAATATTCAGGCGACGGCCATCGTGCAACGCAATCTCGGCACCGAAGCTGTCCTGTACACAGAAGGCCCGCGCGCCGATGGTCGACCAGTGTTCGCCCACCAACGGCTTACCCAATTGTTCGAGCGCGACACGATTGCATTCGCGCACATACTCGGCGGCATCCAACACCAGTACGCCGGCGGGAAGCGTTTCGATCAAAGTCTGGAGTCGGTCGGCCAAGCATTCCTTTTCGGCCAGTTGCTGTAAGCGCTCGGAACGGGCGGCTGCCAGCTCGGTATTCAATTGCATGACGCGCTGCTCGAGCTCCCGATAGGATTGCTCGAGTTGCAGCGATCGCTGGTTGAACGCCTCGAAGGCGTCGGCCAGTGCTTGGCTGCGGTGGTGATTGGGCGTCATGTGAATTGCGTCTCCCAGTTCCACACCCCTCGTCGGGTGCGTGCCGGGATGAAAAGCAACAAGCGTGCCCAAGGCACGAGACACATTCAGATCAGTGAGTTACGAGGCATCTTCTTGCGTGTCGTCAATTTGACGACGCGTATAGTGCTGGCATGCCCGGGCAAACACAGTGAACAGGCCTGATTGGAGACAAAAAAATCCCGGGTTGCCCCGGGATTCAGAAAACTACACCGCTTTATTCAAAGTGGATTCAATGCGTTGGAGCGCTATTTCGGGGCAACGTCAAAGTCCCGCCATATCTCCGCGCTGCAATCCGTACTTGCGCAGTTTCTCGACCAGGGTCGTGCGGCGCATGCCCAAGCGCTTGGCCGCATGCGCAACCACACCGCCCGCATCGTCCAGCGCCTGCTTGATGAAGGTCAGCTCCAAATGACTGAGATGTTCCTTGAGATCGATTCCACCACGCGGGAGCCGCGGCTCGTCGAATTCCAACGGCTGCGGATTCACGACCAGCTCTTCGCTCAACTTGGCCACCGGCACGCTATCGTCCAACTGGAATTTCGCGGGCAGATCGCCGATATCGACGACACCGAAGGGATGCAGGATAGCCATGCGTTCAATCAGATTCGCCAGCTCACGGACATTGCCCGGCCACGGGTAGTGACATAACGCCATCACCGACGCCGATGTCAGGCGCACCGAGCCGCGCTTCTCGTGCTCGATACGACGGATCAATTCATTTACCAGCATGGGAATGTCTTCGGCGCGTTCGCGTAGCGGCGGCATTTCGATCGGGAAAACGTTCAACCGATAGAAGAGATCTTCACGGAATTTGCCTTCCTTGATGTTCTCTTCCAGATTCCGGTGAGTCGCGGCGACCACACGAACATTGGCCTCAATGCTTTTATTGCTGCCCACGCGCTCGAAGGTACGTTCTTGCAGCACACGCAGCAATTTGACCTGCATGGACAGGCTCATATCGCCGATTTCATCGAGGAACAGCGTACCGCCCTCGGCCATTTCGAAGCGGCCCTGGCGCGCACTGATTGCACCGGTAAACGCGCCTTTCTCATGACCGAACAGTTCGGACTCGAGCAGATCGCCGGGAATCGCGCCACAGTTGATCGGCACAAAGGCTTTGTCGCGACGCGAGGAATTGTAGTGCAGGTTGCGTGCGACGACTTCCTTGCCCGTGCCCGACTCACCCAGAATCAGAACATTGGCATCCGAGTCGGCGACTTGCTGGATATATTTGCGTACTTGCTGAATGGCGCGACTGCTGCCAACCAGACTGCGGAACAGATCGACCGGTCGTTGACGCCCGGATTCCTGATGCGCTTCGCGATAAACCTCTGCCTGATGCAACGCGTTGGTTACCTGACTGTACCGCGAGGGAAGTTCGATGCGCCCCAGGATGCAGGAGCTTGCATCGATTTGCACGGTCGGTTCCTTACCCTTCTGCGCCAATAGGAAGATCGGCAGATATTGGTCGAACTCGTGAATTTCTTTGAGGAGTTTTTCCAACGCCTTGTCGGATTTGCACTGCCCGATCAGGATGGAAATAAATTCGCTGGGGTCGTCGATCGCTTCCTTCCAATGATTGCAATCTTCGATCAACACCGGCTCACGATCGATGAATTTGAGGACTGCGCTGAGCTCGTTACCGCGGCCTGCATCCGCCTCGATAATCAGCACTTTGCCTTCAATAGACATGCGTTTTCCCTCCAATGACCGCTGGTCAACCGAGTAATCGTCTGGCATTGGCTTATATACAAACTACCGCGGCAAGCCAGTTCTACCCGGATTTTTATTGAGTGTTCCAAAGTTAACCACCGAACGCAGGAAATGTCAAAATTCCGACGTATCGTTAGCGCCTCCTAATATACTCCCCCACCAATCCTGTCTACCAGGACACTAATATCCAAGCATCTCTGGAAGTCACGGGAGACGATTAGGTGGATACCTGAAACTTTATCAGCAACCCACTCATTAGACTACATAAAAATACACGGGTAGTGACGCTAACGGATGGAGACGTCCAAACACGCTGGCTATCGTCAAAATTGCTGACGAATCAATCCAGTCCGGCAGGGCGTGGGGGAATAATAGACAGCGGGATGGGGCAATTTGACCTAATAATCAGCCGTTGGCGGGGAAACCCATCGAGCGATGAACGCGATTAGCGACTGTTGCTCTCATACGCTTGGCAACCGGAACGACCTTGCGCTACCTGGCGCAGTACACCCGCCACTTCGTCCCGACGGAGCTGCGTTAGACGCATGATTTCCCGATCCACGGACAGGATTTCATTGAGCAGTATCCGGTACTCGTCTTGAGTATCGGACGTCCCCGCCGCAAATACGCGGGACAGCAGCGGTCGTCTATCGACTTCTATTGCAATCGCAGTATCCCAATCGCCGGCAGTGGCGCTATCGAGCAACTCCCGAGTCAGCCTTCGGAGTTGAGCGATATCGCCTGCGTCGTGCTCGGTCATGCTCGGTAACAACCGGACTCAAGCGCCGACGGCACTATTGGGCAGGGCCGGCGTATTGACTTGATCGCCGATCGCATCCCAGGCCTCTTTGATCTGTGTGATCAACCCAGTCACCTCATCCAGGATCGACGTATCGTTGCGCAGGTTGGCTTCGAACAACCGACGCTCCATATAAGCATAGAGGTCGTCGAGGTTCTGGGCGATTTCCTTCCCGGCATCCATATCCAAACTGGCGCGGAGACCGCTCACGATCGAAATCGCCATGCCGATTTGCTGGGCTTTCGCCGCGACCTGTTTGCGCTCCAGACATCCCTTCGCGGTTGCGATCCGGTCGAGCGCCCCTTCCATCAGCATTTGCACAAGCCGATGGGGGCTAGCCGAACTGACACCGCATTGCACAGAGACATGGGCATAGGCGGCGACTCCGCGCTGCGTATTATGTGTTGGGTTCATCGTAATACCTCATTATCTGAATTATTCCATTTCCAATTCCGTCGCCATTCGACCGGGCGCTAAGACCCCGGCAGATTCGACAATTGCTGCGACAGGAATGCACTTGTGGATTGCAACCCCGACAACATGGAGTCGAGCGCCGCGAATTGGCTGCGATAGCGGGCCTCGATAAGCTCCAGACGATATTCCATGTTGTCAATTCGATCATCCAATGTATTTATGCGCGAATCTATGCCATCGGTACGCGAGTCGATCAAACCATCGATATCGAGCATGTCATTCGCCAGCGCCTCCAAACGAAACGCATAGCCTTGATCGTCATTGGCCATGAGTTCCGCCACACCCGCATAATCGCTGGCGAGCGCGGCATCGAGTTCGCTGGTATTGAGCGAGAGATCACCGTTCCGTTCGGTCTTGATACCGATCTGGGATAACGTGTCCAGGCTGGTTGTTAAACCCGTAGGCGCAGTATTCAACGTATCGCGCATCAGCGACTGCACGCTCAGCAGGGTATTATCCCCTTTAAGATTTCCACCTTTGAGAGTCGAGACCGTCGAGCGCAATGCATTATATGCCTTGACAAAGGCGTTCATCGATTCTTTGACCGCATCCGTATCGTATGCGAGTTGCAGCGTGCCACTCCCAGTCGCAGCAATATCCAGTGTCACGCCCTGAATCGCACCTGTCACTGTGTTGGAGGAACTGGTTATATCGAAACCATCCACGGTCAACGTAGCATCCAACGCACCTTGGCCGGTGACGGTGGCCATCGCCAGGGTAGTGGCCACATTGCCGCTGACATCGCTGACGGTAAGACTGTTGGCAGTGCCGGTCTCATCCGAGGTCAACACCAGTCGACTCTCGGTGCCGCCTGCGCCATCGTCAATATTCAATATGGTCGCGGTAACGCCGGTGTTGTCGCTGGCAGTATTGATGGCATCGCGGATTCCAGCGAGGGTGTTATTGGTACCGTCGATAACCACGGAAAAAGCGCCTGCGCCGACGGCGATCTGCAACGTCCCCGTTGCGCCGGTGGTGGTCGACTCATCTGCAATACCGGTCAACCCAGACGCCATTTTGTGCGCCCGGGCCAATTGAGTCACGACAACGGAATAATTACCGGCCGCAGCGGCACTGGTGGCCGATGCCGTAAATACAGAGGTAGCCGATGACGTTGCGGAAAAGACCTGAAATTTCTCGATGTCGCCGAGGTCGTCCATCGCCGACTGGAATGTGGAAAGCGCGCTCTTCAGTTGGCCATAACCGCTTAACTGAGTCTGGAACGTTTTCTTCTGGGCTTCCAATTGATTCAACGGCTGGCGCTCGACCGCCATCAGACTGGTAACGATCCCGTTGACATCGAGCCCCGAACCCAAACCTGAGACTGCAAGCGTAGCCATGACAAACCCCTAAACCGAGCGGACAACAAAACTGCCTGTTACGCTTAAAGCAAAATGCAGACCAATTCAGGCCTGCGCTCGCAATAAACGACCTCGATCTTTGTCATCCATGCCGCCACGGGCCAATGCCAGGATCTCTTCCTGGGGAATTTGGCGGATCACTTCCTTGGAATTCGGGTCAATCACCCGTATAACCGTGCGCCCCGACTCTTCGTCGACGCTGATATGCAGTTCCCGACTCATGTTCTGCACGTAATCGCTCAACTTGCGCACCGCATGTGAAACGTCCGTTTCGGCCACCTTCTCGACCACTTGGCGCTCGGTAGGCGGTTTGACCTCGCCGCCGACCGGCAAGGAATTACCGCCGGCACGTTTGGCAGTCGCATCGGTTGCCGCCGATCGAGAATTGATTGCCATATCGCGTACCGGACCTGTTTGGAGAATCGTGTTGGACATAAGCGTTGCCTCGCTTTAGTCAGAACCGGGGATGGCCCGGGGATGTCCCCGGGCCACCGGTATAGACCTATTACCGCAGCAGCGACAGGACGTTCTGCGGAACTGCGTTGGCCTGACCCAGCATTGCCGTACCTGCCTGCTGCAGGATCTGGGCACGGGTCAGATTGGCGGTTTCCAATGCGAAGTCCGTATCCATGACACGGCTGCGCGAGGCACTCAGACTGGTCACCGCGGCTTCGCTGGACCGCACAGCGGACTCGAACCGATTCTGCTGGGCACCCATATCGCCACGGATCACGTTGATGCGGGCCAGCGCGGTGTCGGCCACCGTGATGGTGCTGTAAGCGTCGGCGACCGTGCCAACACCGGCGTTGGTGATGAACGAGGTGATACCGCTCGCACCGGCAATGTCCTTGAACTGCAGTTTGATACGATCGTTCGCCGAAGTATTGCCGATACCGACCTGGAAACCTGCGGACTGGGTCGAACCGATGACCTTCACACCGTTGAAGGTCACGGCATCCGCCATACGGGAAATTTCCTGGCGCAACTGGGTGACTTCCTTGTTCAGCGTGCTGCGTTCGGTCGACGTATAGTTGCCGTTGGCTGCCTGCACCGCCAGCTCGCGTACGCGTTGGACCATGTTGGTCACTTCGTCCAGAGCCGCTTCTGCGGTCTGCGCCAGCGAAATACCATCATTGGCATTGCGAATGGCCTGATTGAACCCGTTGATCTGTTTGGTCAGACCGGTGGCGATAGCCAAACCGGCGGCGTCGTCCTTGGCACTGTTGATGCGCAGGCCGGTGGACAGGCGTTGCAGCGAGGTCATCAGCGAACCCTGCGAACTGCTCAGGGCGCGCTGCGAGTTCAGGGACATAACATTAGTATTAATAACTTGAGCCATGATGTCTCTCCTCAATACCCGCCAGCGGAGCTAGGCCTCCGGCGGGAGAGTCAATATTCAGCGGATATACTTCCAAGTAAGGAAATATTCACCGCTCCCGACTTTGCTATCGTCCCCCTGGACAGAAACTTTAAAGCCCCCCTCATCGCCAGACAGCGCCCCCGCTGTCTTCCACCCCGCCCGCCCCCGGCAACCGTATCGCCGGCAGTGGCATGGTGCTTGCTAAAAAGACCAATACAGTCATGAAAATGCCGTTGGAGAAACCCCTTGGCCAGTAGTCCCATAGAGCCGGATATCGCAACCGCCCCCTTCGTCAGCAACGCGTTCGGGGAGCGTTACCTGCATGCCGTCAATCGCACGGCCTTTGCCACAATCGGCGCCCAGGCGGTTTTTCAACAGCATTTCGGCGACAAACTCCGCGACGAGGACACGCTGAACATCGTCATCGGCAGCGACTCCGGTCTGTTGCTCGAACAGGTGCATCGGCAAGGCGTGCCCGCGGGCAGTCGTTTCCTGTTTATCGAACTCCCCGAGCTGCTGCCGCGCATCCAGGAACGTCTCGCCGATCTGGAACTCGATCCGCGGATCAAAATCGTGCCCGCGGACGGTTGGTATCGGCATGCGCAGGATTTTTCTCTCGACAGCTATGTCTACATCGACCGTTTGCGCTTGTTGAATTCGGTCGGTGCGGCCGATGCCTTTCTGCCCGACTACCGGCTGCTGTACCGGCGCGTGAAAACCGAATTGGACACCTGGATCTGGGCACTGCGCGGAACGCTGAAATCCAGCAGATTTATCGACTGTCAGCTCGTCAATGCCGCGCAGGCGCAGATACCGGCCATCCGCCTCAAGGATAGCTTTCCGGGCCGCACCGCCATTCTGCTCGGCGGCGGTCCCTCGCTCGACGACATCCTGCCGTGGCTCAAACAGCATCGCCGCGAACTGGTGGTCTTCGCCGTCTCGCGCGTGTGCCGGCGCTTGCAGGAAGAAGGCATCGCACCGGATATCGTCTGCACCATCGATCCCACCTCGCTCAGTTTCGACGTCAGCAAAGAGATGCTGAAATTCGGCGACGATGTCCTGCTGGTCGGCGCCTACCACGCCAGCCCTCCGCTGCTGAGTCAGTGGTGCGGTCGCTACGTGTATCTCGGCGAACGGCTGCCGTGGCCGAGCGATCTGAACGAACCCAATCTCCAGGTGATCGGCCCCACCGTCACCAACACGGCCCTGGCATTGGCCATGGAAATGGGCTTTAACCAAGTGATTCTGGGCGGCGTGGATCTTTGCTTCAGCGCCGAAGGCTACAGCCATGCCGCGGGCAGCAACGAACGTATCGCCGGCCCGGCACTCGGTCATATGGGGCCGCAAATCATCACCAACAGCGGCCACATGGCCGAGACCTCGGATGCCTTGCAGCAAGCGGTCAACGATATCGCGCGCCAGGCGTATGCCGCGCAGGAACGCGGTTGCCAGTTCATCAACCCGGCGCCGAACGCCGCATGTATACCCAACGTCCTGCATCGATCGCTCGATGCGATCCAACTGACCACACTGGATGGCGAGCCCCTGAATGAAGACGCGCGGGAAATACTCGCCCGGTATGTGCCCGACGCCGACGCGACAACACGGCTTGGCTACTATCAACGTCTCGACAAGGAAGTCGCCGCCACCGAGCGACGCGTGCATAAGATCGCGGAACTCGCCCAGGAAGCGCTGCACTGCAACGACGGACTGTTCGGTCGCAACGGTCAGTCGCCGGATTTCAAGTACAAGCACAAGATGGACAAAATCGAGAAGCGCCTGGAAAAAGATTTCAAAGGCATCGCCGATCTGGTCAAGCACTATGGCATCACGCCGTTTCTGCGCGTCATTCGCCCGGACCGCGACAAGGCCTGGACCGACGCGGAAATCGAAACCACCGGCCGTCTCTATTACGAAGCCTATCTGGAAGGCACGACCCGTTTTCTGGAAACCCTGAAGACAATCCGGCAACGGCTCGCCACGCGTCTTGCCGAAGAAAGCGCCACGCCCGATTGCCTGCGCTTGGTCAACGACTGGGCGAGCTTCAACGAAGCTGGCCGTGTGCGTGTCTGGACTCACCAACATCCGGCACAGGCCGCCGCGCTTCCCGCCGACGCGGCCGCCGCGCTCGCGACCGCGGAAGACAGTTTCCGACAGGTGCTGGAGTCCATGGACACGGCGCACATGACCCGCTGTAAAACCGAGGCGGGACTGAGCAACGTCCCCAGCAAGGCCAGTTGGTTGTTTCGGCACAAGGACAGCGCCGGTCTACAGCGCTTGGTAACCGGATTGCAAAAAATCACTGCCGAGGATCAAGCGCCCTTGTGGCTGGCCAGCGGTTATCTCGCCGAGCTCGAAGGCCGTCCCGAGGATGCGCTGGGCTGTTATCAAAACATCGCGGAAGGTCCGGCGCTGGAGGATGCGTTACGCCGCATCAGCGCCCTGAGTCTGGGACAGGCCGACTTCTCCAGCGCCCTGCTGGCATTGGAATGTCTCGGTCATCTGTCGCCCAGCTATCTGCCGCAGTATGCGGAATTGCTGCGTCTGGGCGGCGGCGCACAAGAGGCAGCGGATATCTATTCGCGCTACCTGGAACAAGTGCCCGACGATGTCGCCGCCATGCTCAAGCTCGGCCAACTGTATCAGGAACAAGGCATCGAAGACGGCGCGCGCTGGGCCTTCACCTATGTACTGGAGCGCTCGCCCCAGAACCAAGCGGCACTGTCGCTGCTCCAATCGCTCGACGCTGTCCGTGAACAGCAGGCATGAGGCGGCTATGAATCTAGCGGGGAAAAAAATCCTGGTCACCGGCGCGGACGGTTTCATCGGCTCGCATCTGACCGAAACGCTGCTGCGCGCCGGACACGATGTGCGCGCCTTCGTCCTGTACAACTCGTTCGGCTCCTGGGGCTGGCTCGATCGCACCGACGCCGCGTTGAAAAAGGATCTGGACGTGTTCGCCGGCGATATCCGCGACCCGCACGGCGTCAGAACCGCTATGCAAGGTTGCGACGTGGTGCTGCACCTGGCCGCGCTGATCGGCATTCCCTATTCGTATCACTCGCCGGATACCTATGTGGACACCAACATCAAGGGCACGCTCAATGTCGTGCAGGCGGCACGCGATCTCGGCGTCGAGAAAGTGATCCACACCTCGACCAGCGAGGTCTACGGCACCGCGCAGTTCGTACCGATCACCGAGACGCATCCGTTGCAGGGGCAATCGCCCTACTCGGCGAGCAAGATCGGCGCCGATCAACTGGCCTTGTCGTTCTATCAATCGTTCGCCACACCGGTCGCAGTTGCCCGCCCGTTCAACACCTATGGACCACGGCAATCGGCGCGCGCCGTCATCCCCACGGTGATTACGCAAATCGCCAACGGCCAGCGCCGCATCAAACTCGGCAGCCTGCATCCGACCCGAGATTTCAATTTCGTCAGCGATACCGTGCAAGGTTTCATCGCCATCGCCGAGGCCGAACGCAGCGTCGGTGAAGTCATCAACCTCGGCAGCGCCTTCGAGATCAGTATCGGCGACACCGCGCAACTCATCGCCGACACAATGGGCCAGACCATCGAAATCGAAACCGATGCGCAACGGCTGCGCCCCGAGAACAGCGAAGTCGAACGGCTGTTCGCCGACCGCAGCAAGGCCCTGGAGCTGACCGGCTGGGAACCGCGTTACGGCGGACTCGACGGTTTTCGACGCGGCCTGGCGGAGACCGTGGCCTGGTTCACACACGAGGAGAATCTGCGTTGCTACACGGCGGATCGCTACCACATCTGACGCCGGAGGAAACCCTCGCGCCGATCCTGTCCGCACTGGAATCCGTGCTCGGCAGCGCGCGCCCCGTGGCGTTGCATCAGCCGCATTTCGCCGGTCGCGAATGGGATTACGTGAAGGACTGTCTGGACACCGGCTGGGTCTCCTCCGTCGGCGCCTATGTCACGCGCCTCGAAACCGCCTTACAGGATTACACCGGCGTCGCCCACGCGCTCGCCGTGGTGAACGGCACCGCCGCACTGCATGTCTGCTGTCTGCTCGCGGGCGTCATCGCCGGCGACGAGGTGTTGTTGCCGACGCTGACTTTCGTCGCCACCGCCAACGCCGTCAGTTATTGCGGCGCGACACCGCATCTGGTCGATGTCTCGCCCGTCACGCTGGGCGTCGACGCGATACGACTCGCCGCCTATCTGGAAGACATCGCCGAATTGCGCGGCGACACCTGCTACAACCGCACCACCGGGCACCCGCTGCGCGCACTGATCGTCATGCACACCTTCGGTCATCCGGCCGAACTCGATGCGCTGGCCGAACTGTGCCGGCGCTATCGCATCGTCTTGATCGAAGACGCCGCCGAGGCCTTGGGTTCGTTCTATCGCGACCAGCATGTCGGTCAGTGGGGACTGCTCAGCGCCGTGAGTTTCAACGGCAACAAAATCGTCACCACCGGCGGCGGCGGCGCGGTACTGACGAACGATGCCGCGTTGGCACAGCGCGCCCGCCATCTGACGACCACCGCCAAGCAACCGCACCCCTGGGCGTTCGTGCACGATCAAGTGGCGTACAACTACCGGCTGCCGAATCTCAATGCCGCGCTGGGTTGCGCGCAACTGGAACAACTGCCCGACTTCGTCAGCCGCAAGCGCGCGCTGGCACAACGCTACCAACACGCCTTCGCGGCGGTCGCTGCGGGACATATCGTGAATGAGCCGCAGGACACGCGCAGCAATTACTGGCTGAACGTACTGCAACTGCATCCCGCGTACGGTCATCTGCGCGATGCGTTATTGGAAACCTGTCAGGCACGCGGCATTCTGGTGCGACCGGCGTGGGAACTGATGCACCGGCTGCCCATGTATCGGGACTGCCCGCGCATGGACATGTCCACGGCGGAACATCTGGAACGGCATCTCGTTTGTTTGCCCAGTAGTGTCGATACAGGTAGTGTCGATACGGGCAGCGAGCATGCCTAAGCCACGCATCTGCATCGTCACCGGTTCGCGCGCGGATTACGGTCTGCTGCGTCCGCTCATGGCGGCGCTGCGCGATGCCCCCGACTTCACGCTGCAAGTGCTGGCCACCGGCATGCACCTGGCGCCGGAATTCGGCCTCACCTATCAGGCCATCGAAGCGGACGGTTTCGGCATCGATGCCCAGGTGGAAATGCTGCTGTCCAGCGACACCGCGCGCGGGGTCGCCAAATCGGTCGGCCTGGGCGTGATCGGTTGCGCCGACGCGCTCGCCGCACTGCAACCCGATCTGCTGCTGGTGCTCGGCGACCGCTTCGAAATTCTGGCCGCGGTCCAGGCGGCGTTGTTCGCGCGCATCCCGGTCGCGCATATCGCCGGCGGCGATCTCACCGAGGGCGCCGTCGACGATGCCATCCGGCACAGCATCACTAAAATGGCGCATCTGCATTTCGTGACGAACGACGACGCGGCGCGGCGCGTGCGTCAGCTCGGCGAAGACCCGCGTGCTATCTTCACCGTCGGCAGCCCGGGCATCGATAATCTCAAAGACACACCGCTGCTCGACCGTGCACACCTCGAAGCCGCGCTCGACCTGCGCCTACGCGCGCGCAATCTGCTGGTGACGTTTCATCCCTCGACGCTGGAGGCGACACCGGCCGACACGCAACTGCGGGAACTGTTCGCAGCGCTCGACAGCTTCGGTCCGGAGCTGGGTCTGATCTTCACCAAGCCCAATGCCGACATGGGCGGACGCGACCTGGCGCGCGCGATCGACGACTATGTCGCGACGCGGGAACAGGCCGCCGCCTTCACCTCGCTGGGCAATCAACGCTATTACAGCGCCATCGCCCAGGTCGACGCCGTGGTCGGCAATTCCTCCAGCGGTCTGTACGAAGTGCCGTCGTTCGGCAAACCCACGGTCAACATCGGCGACCGGCAAAAGGGCCGGTTGCGCGCCACCTCGGTGATCGACTGCGCGCCGATCCGCGCGGCGATTCGCGCGGCCATCGAGACAGCACTGACGCGCGATTGCCGCGACGTCGTCAATCCCTACGGCGACGGCCAAGCCGTCGAACGCATCCTCAATGTGCTCAGGGCCATGCTCAGACAACCGCTCGACACCGATGCGCTGGTGCAGAAACACTTCTTCGATCAGGTGTCCGCTCATGGTATCGACTGAGCACACATTCGTTATCGCCGAGGCCGGCGTCAATCATAACGGTTCGCTGGAGCTGGCCCTGCAACTCGTCGATGCCGCAGCCACGGCCGGCGCCGATGCGGTGAAGTTCCAGACCTTCGTGCCGGAGGCCCTGGTCAGTCGGCGCGCCGCCAAGGCCGTCTATCAGCAACAGCACACGGCGGCGGACGAATCGCAATTGGACATGCTGCGCAAACTGGCGCTGAGTCATGCCGATCACCTGCACCTGCGCGCGCATTGCCGACAACGCGGGATCGAATTCTTGTCCTCGCCCTTCGATATCGACAGCGCGCACTTCCTGGTCGACACGCTGGGCGTTTCCTGCCTGAAACTCGGCTCGGGCGAAATCACCAACGGCCCGTTGCTGCTGGCCCTGGCCCGCAGCGGCAAACCGCTGATCCTGTCCACCGGGATGTCTACACTTGAGGACATCGAACAGGCGCTGGCGCTGCTGGCCTTCGGTTTTGTCGAGGCTACCGCGCGGCCCACCGCCGCCACCATCGCGGCCGCCTACGCCGCCGCGGCCGGACGCCAGGCCTTACGCGACAAGGTGAGTCTGTTGCACTGCACAACCGAATATCCGTGTCCCTTCGAAGACGTCAATCTGCGCGCCATGGATACCTTGCGCGAGGCGTTCGGATTAGTGGTGGGTTATTCCGATCACACCCCCGGCATCAACGTTCCCATCGCGGCGGTGGCACGCGGCGCGCGCATTATCGAAAAACACTTTACCTTGGATCGCAGCCTGCCCGGCCCCGATCACCAGGCCTCGCTGCAAGCGGACGAATTGCGCGCGATGCTGGACGGTATTCGCCAGATCGAACACGCGCTGGGCCATGGCCGCAAGGAACCGGCGCCGTCGGAGCTGAAGAACCGTCCGATTGCGCGCAAGGCGTTGGTGGCGGCGCGTCCGATTCGTGCCGGCGAGATATTCACCGTGGACAACCTGACCGCCAAGCGTCCCGCCGAAGGCCTGTCGCCGATGCGCTATTGGGATGTGCTGGATCGACCCGCCGAGCGGGATTACCTCACCGACGAGGCCATCGCACCGTGGACCAACCGCTGAGTCTTCCTCTCAGGCTGCCCCTCATTCTCCTCGGCGCCGGCGGACATGCGCGGGTGCTGGCGGAAATTCTGCTCGGCCAGGGCAACACCCTCCTTGGCATCACCGACATCCACAAGCCGACGCCCGACCGCAGCAACGGCCCGTGGTCCACCTTGCCGTTCCTGGGCGACGACCACGCCGTGTTCGAGCACACCCCCGACAGTCTGCTCCTCGTCAACGGCGTGGGCTCGGTCGGACCGATCACGGCACGTCAGGCCTTGTTCCTGCGCTTTACCGCGGTCGGTTACCGCTTCGCCTCGGTCTGTCACCCCAGCGCCGTCGTCAGCCCCTCGGCACAGCTCGGCGCGGGACACCAGATTCTGGCCACCGCCGTGGTCGCCGCCGGGGCGCACCTGGGCGACAACGTGCTGGTCAACACCCGCGCCGTGATCGAACACGAGTGTCGGGTGGACAACCATTGCCATATCGCCACCGGCGCCGTGGTGTGCGGCGGTTGTCACATCGGCGCCAGCGTCCATATCGGTGCCGGTGCAACCATCAATCAAGGCATCCACATTGGCGCTGGCGCAGTAATTGCTTCGGGTTCTGCCGTCATCGAAGACGTGCCGCCGCATACCCTGGTCGCCGGCGTACCGGCACGACACAAACGCACACTGGCCGAATAACGGACGGGAGATCCATACCATGAGCACATTGATGAAAGGCAATTTCACCCCCGCGCAGGCCGTCGAGAGCGCCCCGCAACAGGCCGACAGCCTGGAGCAGCGCTTCGAAAAGGAAGCCTTGAAGAAACTCGGCGGCAGCATCGCCTTCGTCGCCAAGAAAAAAGTATTGTGGGGCGACGAGGTCGACAACCAAGACGCAACCGAATAACCCACCGGGCGCGACACCGATGACCGCACACTCACAGCGCGCTGCGCAACAGACCGGCGGACACCCGGATAAACAAGCGGATAAACAGCCGGGCGGGCCCTTGGCCCGGCAACTGGTCGACCACATGGGTGCGATCACCCGCGAGCGCATCCAGGCCGTTGCACTGGAAAACGCCGCGCGCAATCTGGCCGCGATCCGTAACGGCAACAGCCTGCGCGAACTCAGGAAGCAAACGCTCGGTCACGGCGACAAGGCCATCGTCCTGGCCGCTGGGCCCAGCCTGAAACGCCAGCAGGTCGCGAAGCAACTGAAAGCGGCCGCCTACCGCGGCGCGATCATCGCCACCGAAAGTTCCATGCTCTATTGCCTGCGCCACGACATCGTTCCCGACTTGGTCATCACCGTCGATCCGCATGCCAAACGCATTGTGCGTTGGTTCGGCGACACCGCGCTCACCCAGGCCGATCTGGACGCAGACGATTACTTCACCCGCCAGGACATGGACCGCAGTTTCGCCGACGAGCTGCGCGCCAATGAAGAGATCATCGCCCTGCTCGACCGCTATGGGAAACGCATGCGCATCGCGGTGTCCTCGTCCGCCGCACCCGAAGTTGTGCAACGCGCCACCGAAACCGGCATGGACGTCTATTGGTGGAACCCCATGTACGACGACCCGGATTGCGACGACAGCATCACCCGCCAATTGTTCGAGACCAACCGCCTGCCCTGCGTGAATGCCGGTGGCAATGTCGGCACCGCGGCGTGGATGATGGCGCACGCCGTGCTGGGCAAACAGCAGGTCGCGGTCACCGGCATGGACTTCGGCTATTACGCCGAAACGCCTTACCTGAACACGCAATACTATTACGAGGCTGTCGCGCTGGTGGGCGAAGAGCGGCTGGACGAGATCTTCACCCACATCTTCAACCCGCACATGCAGCAATGGTTCTACACCGATCCCGCGTATCTCTGGTATCGGGAATGTTTTCTGCAGCTCGTCGCCGACGCGCAGTGCACGACCTACAACTGCACCGAGGGCGGCATCCTGTTCGGCGAACACATCGAGTTCGCGCCCCTGCAAAAATTCCTCGATAGGGAGTAACCACGGAATGGCCAAGATACTGTTCATCAATCCGGTGGTGCGCGAAGAAGACGATCCGCGCCATGTCCCGTACGGCATCGCCCTGCTGGCCGCCATCGCCATGCGCGAGGGCCATCTGGTGCAGGTCTACGACGAGAACGCCTGGCGCAAGGGTCCGCAGGTGCTGCATTCCGTGTTCAACGCCGACCGTTGGGACGTCATCGCCATCGGCGGTATCACCACCGCCTACGGTTCGATCAAAAACATCGTGCGGCAGGCGCGTCGGGAATGTCCGCAGGCCCTCATCGTGCTGGGCGGCGGCGTGCTGACGTCATTGCCGCGCGAGATGATGGGCTTCCTGCCCGAGGTCGATGTCGGCGTGGTCGGCGAAGGCTTCATCACCTTCCCGGAAATCCTCGCCATGCTCGACGCCGGCGGCCGCGATTGGGCTTCCATCGACGGCACGATTTCGCGCACTGCCGACGGCGGGTTGTTCATCTCGGGGCAACGCGCCCTGCTGGAAGATCTGGACACACTGCCCTATCCGGCCTGGGATCTGTTCCCGTTGGAAGAGGTGTACTTCCCCAACAGTCAGGTCTTGTTCTCGGAAGAAGGCATGCTGGCCAAGCGCCGCCTAGACATCAACATGAGCTATGGATGCTCCCTGGTGTGCAAGTATTGCTATCACTTGGGCATCGCCGGCGATATGCGCTACGAGACCGACGCGAACGAGGACATCCAGGTTGCCTTCGACCAACCCAAGAACTACACCCGCTCCATCCGCTATCACAGTCCGGAATACGTCGTCGGCCTGGTTAAATATGCCCGCGAGAAATACAACATCGACTTCGTGGTGTTCCTCGACGAAAACCTCATGACCATGGATCAGTATTCCAAGCGCACCTGGATGAGCGAGATCTGTCGTTTGTGGGTGGAAGCAGGACTGCAACCGACCTGCCTCCGCGACGGCATCGAGCACGACGAGCAGTGCACCGGCGTACACTGGTCCGGCACCAGTCATGCCACGCTGTGCAACCCGGAAATTCTCAAGACCATGCGCAATGCCGGCTGCTCGCATCTGGTGTACGGTTACGAGTCGTTCGCGCGGCATGTGATGAAGACCATCGGCAAGGGCGCGACGCCGCAGACCAATCTGCGCAGCTTCTTCTGGACGCTGGAGGCCGGTATCCGGCCGATCCCCAACCAGATCATCGGTTTTCCGAACGAGGATTTCGCCGCCATCTACGACAACATGGAGGCGTGGAAGAAACTCGGCATCGTCGTCAAACCGTTCTTCGCCACACCCTATCCAGGATCGGAATGGTTTACCGTCTATCGTAACCGGATTCTGGAACAGTACGACGGCGATTTGGAAAGCTATCTGCTGGATCTGGGCGACGCCACGCGTATCACCGCGGTGATCTCGCACAACTTCAATGCCGTCGAACTGCTCGGCCTGCGCGAACTGATGCTCAACTTCGACTACAAACGTATCCGCGCCTACGAGCAATACTGGCGCAACAACCACGGCATCAAAGACGGCGCGCCGTCCACGCTGTATCGCGAACCGGTCCAGGAAGTCGCGGTCACCAAGATCACGCAGCAGAAGGTCGCCACAGGCTAGGCATGACGGCCGGCACGCTACTCATCGTGATCCCGGCGCGCGGCGGCTCGAAAGGCTTGCCGCGCAAGAACGCACGCAACCTCGGCGATCTGCCCTTGCTGGGCTGGACCGCCGAGGCGGTGCGCCGTGCGGGGCTCGACAATGTGCATTGCGTATTGAGCACCGACGACGCCGAGATCGCGGCCATCGGTGCCACGGTGGGACTTGAAACGCCGTTCCTGCGCCCCGCGGAATTGGCGACGGATCAAGCGGGCGCGGTCGACGTTGCCTTGCACGCCCTGGACTGGCTGGAAAGCACGCGTGACATTCGCGCCGAGTATCTGCTGTGGCTGCAACCGACCTCGCCGTTCCGTCCGCCGGCGTTGCTGACGCAGGCCGTCCAACATCTGCACAACGACGCCGCGCTGGATGCGATCGTCGGCGTCAAGTCGATCTATCGCACCCTGGGCACGCTGTTTTGTGCCGACGCGGACGGCCAACTCGCGCCGGTGCAGCGGCAAGCGGAGGAAATCACCCGCCGCCAGGAAGTGCGGCCTCTGGTCACACCCAATGGTGCGCTGTACCTGATCCGCAGCGCCGTCTTGCGCGCGCAGCGCAGCTTCTTTCCGCCACGCAGTCACGGCCTGGTCATGGACCAGATCGCCAGTCACGACATCGACGATCCCACCGATTGGGCCATTGCCGAGGCGCTGGTCGCGGCCGGCCTGACGTGGCGAGGCTGTTAATAAGGTTTGTATCGACCCAGCGGCAGCATGGCTTGCTTCTTGCTTTTCATTCAGACATGACGACGCATCGCTTGCCCCGGATATAACGCATGAATGACTGGAAGAAAATCGCCGTTCCCTCCGCCGCGCCGATGAAAGAGGTGCTGGCCGTGATCGACCGCGGCGGCATGCAGATCGCACTGGTGGTGGACGACGGTTGTCACCTGCTCGGCACGGTCACCGACGGCGATGTCCGCCGCGCGCTGTTGCGTGGCGAGGGTTTGGACACGCCGGTCGTCAAAATCATGAACGCCAATCCGGTCACCGGCCTAGTCGACGAAGATGAATCCTTTTGGCAGCGGTCCATGCAGCGCCACACCCTGCGCCACCTACCGCTGCTGGATGCCAAGGGTTGCATGGTCGGCCTGGCCCGCTACGAACCGCCGACGGAACCGCAGCGCGACAACATCGTGGTGCTGATGGCGGGCGGACTCGGCACGCGCCTGCGGCCGTTGACCAACGACCGGCCCAAGCCCCTGCTCAAGATCGGCTCCAAACCGATCCTCGAAACTATCATCGAAAACTTCGCCGCCAACGGCTTTCACCGCTTCTATCTGTGCATCAACTATATGGGCGAAATGATCCGCGAACATTTCGGCGACGGACGCCAGTGGGATGTGGACATTCAGTACATCGAGGAGAACAGCCCGCTCGGCACCGCCGGTGCATTGAGCCTGTTACCGGAGCGTCCGCAGCAGCCGTTCTTCGTCATGAACGGCGATGTGCTCACCAAAGTGGATTTCGTCCGGCTGCTGGATTTTCATCAACGCCAGGGTTTCTCGGCCACGCTGTGCGTGCGCGAATATCATCACCAAGTTCCCTACGGCGTGATCCAACTGGATGGTCACCGGGTCTGCAACATGGTGGAAAAACCCATCCAGCGCTATCACGTCAATGCCGGGATCTATGTGCTCGATCCGGCCATGCTCGAACGCATTCCAAGCGGCAAGTTCTTCGATATGCCGTCGCTGTTCGAATCGCTGATCCGCGACGATCAAGCGGTGGGCAGTTTCCCGCTGCGCGATTATTGGATCGACATCGGTCAGATGGAACAGTTCGAACAGGCCGGCAACGACTTCGCCCAATACTTCGCCTGATAAGTTGCGGCGCGGGTGGCCCGGCGGCTAGCACCGGATATTCTTTCCACTAATCTTTATGTGGTGCGCAGGGCTGCCGGCGGGTCGATCCCTTCTGCCTCCGAGCTGCGCTAGTCGGCTTCAGGGATCGACCCGCCAACAGCTGGGAAGAGTGGGCATGCACTTGAATACCCGCGTGTTGCGTGATGCTCCGCGCTCCGCCGGTGGCGTTAATCGCAAAGCGACTAGCGCAGCTCGGAGGCGGCGCGATTAACGCCACCGTCGGAGCATGCCGGCTAACGCAAATAATTGAACAGCGATAATCCCTGAACCTGCGCGAAGGCCTGCTGCGCGGACTGCAAAACCAGCATCTGCTGACTGAGGCGACTATACGTCTCGGCGATATCCACATCCTGAACCGTGGAGCGCACGCTCGTAAGCTGTATCTCCAGGAAACTGTTGATTCCTTCCTGATCGTCGATGGTATTGAGCCGCGCGCCCACCCGGGCGCGCACTTGAAGCAGGTGATCCATGCCCGCGTCGATTTCCCCAAGGCTGCTCAACTGCGGCGCATTCGCTTCCAGATCGGTCGCCAGATCGTAGAGGCTGGTGAAAATATCTTTGTAGCCGCCGGCGGGGTCCGCCACCTTCATGAAGACGTCGAGACCCGTATCGCTGTCCGCGATCTGCCGCCCGGGACTGATTTGGAGTTGCCGTTGATCCTGATCGCCGGCATAGCTGAACGTGCCGCTGCCGTCGTGACTGAAGGGTGCGCTTTGCACGCGCGAGCCGGCGAACAGATAATCGCCGTTGCCGTCTTGCGTATTGGCCAAGGCCATCGCCTCGCTCATCAACTGCCGGATCTCCTGGGCGACAGCCCTGCGTCCATCCACGCCCAGCGAGTCGTTCAGTCCGCGCACCGCCAATTCGCGCGCCCGTTGCAGAACCTCCACAGCGCTGTCGAGCGAGGTGTCCTCCAACTCCAGACGCGCCTTCGCGGCGGTAATGTTCTCCTGATGCTGGCCAGTGATGGCGATGGTCTCGTTGAGCCCCATGATCTGCGCCGCGGCGGTTGGATCGTCGGCCGGACTAGTGAACTTATTCCCGGTGGCCAATTGCAGTTGCGTCTTGAACACCCGCGACTGCTGGTCGAGCATCGAATCGAGCCCGCGCTGGAATACCTGCATCGTCGCTATACGCATGGTCGTTTACCTCCGCACCGCAGCCAACAAGGTCTGGAACAGTTCGTCCGCCGCCGTGATCACTTGAGTCATTGCCTGATACGCCTGCTGGAAACGCAGCAGATCGGCGGCCTCTTCGTCCAGATTCACACCCGACAAGGCATCCCGATCCGCGCGCGCCTGCCGCAACAATGCCTGCTGCGCGGCCCCGCCGATCTCGGCCTGACGCGTCTTGGTGCCCATATCCGAAATCAATTGCGCATAGGCGCCCTGAAAGTTCGTCGAGCCGTTTTCGACGGTGAGACCGGTCTGCAACTCCGCCAGCGCCAGCGCGTTGGAATTGCCGCCGATACCGCTGGTGTTGTTGCCGATCGTGAAGCTATCGCCGTTCGTGGGTGTGCCGGTCACCGTGAAGTTCACCCCGGCGACCGTGAAACTGGTGCCGCTATCGGCCGTCGGATCGTAGCTCAACGTGCCGGTCACCGCACCGCCATCCGTATAACTGAATTCGTTGGTCGCCGTGTTGAAGGTCAACGTGATAGTGCCGGCCAGCGCCGTGAAGCCGCTGTCGGCGCTGGTAAACGTCAACCGGCCATCGCCGCCATTGGTGGGCAAACCATTGGCGTTGGTCGCTTCGTTGATTGACACCGGCGCGGCCGCCGCAATCGCGCGGACGTTCGTCAGTGCCAGACCGATGTCCTCGCCACCGTTGCGCGTCGGACGGATCATGAAACGGTCGCCCGCCGCCGGCGCTCCGCCCACGACGATATTCAGTCCATCGGCATTGAAGGGCGATGCCAGCGTGCCCAGCCCGGTCATGGTCACGGCATTGCCATCCACGTCTTCCAGGCTCCAGGCCGCGCCATCGTAGCTGATGATATAGTCCTTGATGGTCAACGCGCCGATCGTCGTATTGTCGTAGCTCGCCGTCACGGTGCCGCCGCCGTTGGAACTGTGCGCGCTGACCTGGGGTGTGCCCAGATCGAAGAAGTCGCCGCCCAGATTACCGTCGAGATCCACGCCGAGCGCGTGTTGCAGATTGAATTCCGTGCCCAGCACCACACCGATGCGACCCAGTGCGTTCTGCGCCGGGTCCAGCATGTCATCGCGGAAACTCAACAACCCGCCGAGTTTCCCGCCGCTGACGTTGCTGGTGATATCCGACGACACCGCGCCCACGCTATACATGATATTCATTTCGGTGGCGTCGTAAGGGCTGCCCTCCACGCTCAAGGTCGCCGCGTTGAAGCCCGTTACCAGCGACTGGCCGTTGCCGATGTAAACGTTCATCGCGCCGTTGTCTTGTTCGAGCCGGGTCACGGAGACCAGCTCGGACAACTGTTCCAGCAGTTGATCGCGCGAATCCAGCAGATCGTTGGGCGGCTGACCGCCGGCCTTGCCGATGGCGACTGCGATTTCCTTGTTGATATCGGCAATGGACTGGCTGAGAGTGTTCACCTCGCCGACCAACGAGTCGAGCTGATCGTTCACCTCTTTACGCGTATTGCTGAGCTGGTCGTCCAAATACTGAAACCGCGCAACCAGGGAGTCCGACTCGGACAGCACCAACTGACGCGCGGGGATCGAGGTGGGATCGTTCGCCAGTGTCTGCACGGAATTGAAGAAGTTCTCCAGGGAACCGTTGAGACCGGCGCTGGCATCGCCGAGCACATTCGCGATGCGCCCGGCGTACTGGCTATAGATATCCAGATTATTGGTGGACGAGGTGCTGCTGCGCACGCGATCCACCAGGAAAGAGTCGTACAGCCGCGTCACCGTGCTGGTCTTGACGCCACTGCCGATATAACCGGCACCGCTGGATTGCGGCGACTGGGTGGCGATCTCGACACGCTGCCGACTGAAGCCTGGGGTGTTAACGTTGGCGATGTTGTGTCCCGTGGTGCTCAAGGAGCGCTGGAACGCCAACAGGCCCGAGGTCGCCGTACCGAAGAGACCGCTGCCAGCCATGTCTAGCCCTCCCCGGCGTACAGAGACGCGATATCAATCGGACGATTCGACGGGGTGTTCGATGGAAGCTGGGGCTGTGCGTCCACGACGGACACCTCCTGTGCCTGTGTAGCGGCCTGGCGCTGCTGATATTGAGCCGCGGCGACCGCGTACTGGAATTCATCGCTGTTGTAGATGTTCATGATTTTGCGGCCATAAGCCGGATCAGTGGCATAACCGGCGCGTTGCAGTTCCATCACATAGCGGCGCGGGTCGTCGCTGCCGAGCGCATCTTCATAGCGCGGATTGTTGCGAATGAACTCGGCGTAATCGGCCAGGCTGCGGCCCGGCGAGGTGTAGGCGCGGAAATTCGCCTGCTCGCGCTGCAACACGCCGTGGCGGAATTCCACGGTGCGATGACTGACCTGATCGCCCGACCAACGTCCGTCGGCCTTGATACCGAACAGATTGTGACTGCTGCTACCGTCGCGCCGTTGCATGATGTGTTGACCCCAGCCGGTTTCCAGCGCCGCCTGTGCGAGCAGCACTTTCGGATCGACGCCGAGCGTGCGTGCGGCGCTTTCGGCATGCGGCCACAGGTCGGCGACGAATTCCTCCTGACTGCCGGGCCGCCATTCGCGCACGGGTGTATCTGTCAATGGGATATCGCCCAACTGCGCAGCACTACAACCGGAGACATCGGCCGATGGCGCAACGTCGAGCGCGGCCGGACGGTCTTGCCCGTAGGCAAGCGCCGCCGGACGCCGCGCGGCCATCGCCGGGCCGAGAAATGGATCGGCCGGTTCGCGTATGCGCGGCTCCGCGTTGGCGGCACTGTCGCCGCCGAGTTGGCGCACCAGCATATCGGACAGTCCCAAACCCTGGCCGCGACTCATCTCCAGGGCGATCTGCTCATCGAACATGCCCTGATATAACTTCGACTGGTCGCTGTCCATCAAGCCTTCATTGAGACTGGACTCGCGCATGGTCTTCAGCATCTGCTGCACGAACAGCGCCTCGAACTGACCGGCGACCTTGCGCAAGGTTTCCGGCGAGCGCTCATTGCCTTCCGCACGCACCTGCTGGCGCAGTTGCGCCAGCCCTTGCGGATCGGTGTAGATATTCGGATCGATGGCGGCGCTCATATCACGGCATGCCTAGAGGACAATCAACTCCGCCCGCAGCGCCCCGGCTTCCTTGAGCGCTTCCAGGATCGCGACCAGATCGCTGGGCGCGGCGCCGACGCGATTCACCGCAACGACGATATCGTTGAGCGTGATGCCGGGTTCGAGCATGAACATGCGCGCAGGCTCTTCCGCCACCTCGACGGTGCTGGACGGCGTCACCGCCGTCTCGCCCGCGGTGGCCAGCGGTCCGGGTTGACTGACTTGCACATCCTCGCTGATGGTCACGGTGAGACTGCCGTGGGCGACCGCCGCCGGCATAACTCGCACATGCGCGCCGATCACCACCGTGCCGGTGCGCGAGTTGACGACGACACGGGCCGGTGCATCGCCCGGCGTCAACTCCAGATTTTCCAGCATGGACACATAGGCCACGCGTTGTGCCGCGTCGCGCGGAGCATTGACCTGCACACTGGTGGCATCGATCGGCAGCGCGGTGCCCGGACCCATCGTCGTGTTGATGGATTCGGCCAGGCGATTCGCCGTGGTGAAATCCGCCGCGTGCAGATTCAACACCAGGTGATCGCCGCTCATGAACGGGTTGGCCACTGCGCGTTCGACGGTCGCGCCGTTGGGAACGCGGCCCACGCTGGGGACGTTGACGGTGACTTTGGAACCGTCCTCGCCGCCGGCCGTCAGACCGCTCACCACCAAGTTACCCTGGGCAATCGCATACACTTGACCGTCGGCACCGCGCAACGGCGCCATCAGCAGCGTACCGCCGCGCAGACTCTTGGCGTTGCCGATCGAGGAGGCGGTGACGTCGATGGTCTGCCCCGGTTTGGCGAAGGCCGGCAGCGTCGCGCTCAAGGACACCGCGGCGACGTTCTTCAATTGCGGATTCACATTCGGCGGCACGGTGATGCCGAACTGGTTGAGCATGTTCTTGATGCTCTGCACGGTGAACGGCGTCTGACTGGTCTGGTCGCCGGTGCCATTGAGGCCAACGATCAGGCCGTAACCGACCAACTGGTTGTCGCGCACGCCGGCGACGGCGGCGAGATCCTTGACGCGCTCGGCGAGCACCTGCGTGCTGCCCAGCACCAAGAGTCCCAGCAGCAGCCATTTGCGTAGATCGATAATCATGTTTTTGTCCTCAGAACGGCCACAGAGCGCTGGCGAAGAAACGCCCCAGCCAACCCATTTTGTTGGAGTCCGCGACGAAGCCTTCGCCGCTGTAGGTGATGAGCGCATCCGCCACTTGGCCCGACAGCACCGTGTTGTCGGCGCGCACGTCGACGGGACGCACAACGCCGGAGATCTGAATGTATTCGTCGCCTTGATTGAGCGTCAGCCATTTCTCGCCGCGCACCATCAGATTGCCGTTGGGCAACACATCGATCACCGTCACGGTGATGTTGCCGCTCAGACTGTTGCCCTGGCTGCTGGTGCCCTCGCCCTTGAATTCCTGATTGGAACCGAGCGTGGTGCCGAGATTGCTGGAACGGCCGTCGCCGTGCGGCAGCAGCGGCGTATCGAATTTGAGCGGTGCGCCAAGCAGTGTCGGGTTGTCGATGCCGACGGTGTTGTCCTTGGACGTCTCGGTCTTGGCATCCTTGCTGGCCTGGGTACGTTCCTGCAACACGATGGTGATGGTATCGCCGATGCGTCGTGCCTTGAGATCTTCGAACAAGGCTTGGCTGTAACCGGCCTGATAGATGCCGCCCGTGGTCTGCGGCGGCGGCACGGACACCGGCGGATACACCGGACGGTAATTGGCCGGCGGCTTCTGCATGTTTGCGCAGCCGCTCAGCAGGGTCAGCATACCGAGTGCGGGCAGCAGATACCGCGTTGCCTTGCCGAGTCTCATTCTAGTCATGACCGCTACCCGTCCCGGCGCATTTCATCAGAGGTTATTGGTGACGAACTGGAGCATGCGATCCGAGGTCGAGATCGCCTTGGAGTTCATTTCATAGGCGCGCTGCGCCTCGATCATGTTGACCAGCTCTTCCACCACATTGACGTTGGAGGTTTCCAGCGCGCCTTGCACCACGGTGCCCAGGCCGTTCAGGCCCGGATTGCCGGCGGTGGGCGAACCGCTGGACGCGGTCTCCACGAACAGGTTGTTGCCGATCGGCTGCAAACCGGACGGATTGACGAAGTCCGTCAATTGCAGCGTGCCGATCTGGCTGGGCTGCGCCTGGCCTTGCACCGCCACCGATACCGTACCGTCGGTGCCGATGGTGACGCTCTGCGCGTTGTCCGGAATGGTGATGGCCGGATCGATCAGATAACCCATCGCGTTCACCAACTGCCCCGAAGAGTCGATCTGCAAGGCGCCGTCGCGGGTATAGCCCAGGGAACCGTCCGGCATTTGCACCTGCAAGAAGCCGCGCCCCTGAATGGCGACATCGAAACTGTTGTTGGTCTGCACGATATTGCCTTGGGTGTGCAGTTTCTCGGTGGCGACCGTGCGCACACCGGTACCCATCATCAAACCCGAGGGCAGTTGCGTATCCTGCGAGGACTGCGCGCCGGGTTGGCGCACCGTCTGGTACAGCAAATCCTCGAAGACCGCGCGATCGCGCTTGAAGCCCATGGTGTTGACGTTGGCCAGATTGTTGGAGATGACGCTCATGCGCGTCTGCTGTGCCTCCAAGCCGGTCATCGCTATCCACATCGCCTTGTTCATCTGTCGCTCTCCTTACCTGCTCGCGATTCGAGCCGGCGTTAACCGATACTCATCAATTGCGCCGAGGCGGCGTCGGTTTCTTCCGCCACCTTCATCAGCTTGACCTGCGTCTCGAACTGACGCGCCAGTTGAATCATGGTGGTCATCGCCTCGACGGTGCTGACGTTCGAGGATTCCAATACGCCGCTGGCGATGCGCACACTCGCGTCCGGCTCGGCGCTGACGCCATTACGCTACCGCAGCAAACCGTCCTCGCCTTTTTCCAGATTGCCCGGATCGATATTGACCAGTTTGATGCGGCCCACCACCGCCAGCGTCGCCGGTGCTTGTCCGGTCGGCAGCACCGAGACCGTGCCGTCGGCCGCGACTTCCAGTTCCTGCGCGTCCGGCACCGAAATCGGTCCGCCGTCGCCCAGCACCGGACGCCCCGTGCCGGTTTCCAGAATGCCGGTCGCGGAAACGCGCAAATCGCCGGCACGCGTATAGGCCTCGCTGCCGTCCGCCGCCTGAATGGCGATCCAACCGGTGCCATCGACGGCGATATCCAAACTGCGCCCGGTGGCCATCAGCGCACCGGGGCTCTGATCGACGCCGGAGATTTCGCTCTGACTGTGCACGCGACTGGCATAACCCGGTCCATACACCGGCAGCGCGCGCAACGCCTCGAACTGCGCCTTGAAACCGGTCGTGCTGACATTCGCCAGATTGTTCGCGTTGACCGCCTGAGCCCTTTGGATCTGGCTGGCCCCGTCGGCGGCGATGTACAGCATGTGGTCCATGGCGCTACTCCGTACCGGCTATCAGCGGATATTGATGATGGTCTGGGTGACGGTGTCGGCGGTGCTGATGACCTGCGAGTTCGCCTGGAAGTTACGCTGCGCGGTAATCAAACCGATCAACTGCTCGGCGATATCGACGTTGGACGATTCCAAGGCACCCGATTGAATCAGACCGAAACTGGCGGTACCGGCCTCGCCGATCAGCGCGCCGCCGGAACCGTAGGTTTCCGCCCAGTTGGTGTCGCCCAACTGCCGCAGGCCCTGCACGTTGGCGAAATTGGCCAGCGCGATCTTGCCCAAGGCCGTGGACTGGCCGTTGGTGTAACGCGCCGAGACGACACCGGTGTCGGCGATATCCAAGCCGGTCAAGCGGCCGGTGGAATAGCCGTCCTGGAACAGCGAGTTCACCGCGTAATCGCCGCCGAACTGAGTCACATCGGCGTAATCCTGGGTGAGCGAGATATTGGCCGCGCCATTGGTCATGGCCAGGGCATCGTAGGCCACCGAGGTGGTCGCCACGCCGTTGACCGTGTCCAGGGAACCATCGGTGTTGAAGACCAGTGTCGAATAGGCGTTGCCACCGTCTGTCACGTTGGTGCTGGTGGTACCGTCATCCACATACAACCAGCTATACCAGGTGTTCGTAGTGGCATTGTCCTTCAGGAAATACATGGAGGCCGTATGCTGCGCACCCAACGAATCGTAGACGGTGTAGGACGTGGAATAGTTGTAGCTGCTCGGCACGGCCGGATCGAATCCGGCAATGGCGCCGGCACTGGTGTCGCCGGCATCCATGTTGAGCGCCAGTTCGACGCTGGACGTCGGGTTCGGCGCGCCCTCGGTCAGCGAAATCTGCAAATTGTTCAGCGAACCGGTATTGAAGGCCGTCGAACTGCCGCCGATCGGCGAGAACACCTGCAACTGCTGACCGTTGCTGTTCACCACATAGCCGTCGCGGTCGATACTGAAGGCGCCGGCACGGGTATACACGCTCGAACCGTTGTCGTTGAGCACGAAGAAACCTTCGCCGTTGGTCGCAAGATCGAGATTGTTGTTGGTGAATTCGATGTTGCCCTGCGCAAACTGCTGGGAAACACGCGACATGCGCACACCGCCGCCGACGGCGGTATCGCTGACGCCGCCGATGGAGGTGGCGTACACGTCGGCGAATTCCGCACGCGAGGATTTGAAGCCGTTGGTGCTGGCGTTGGCGATGTTGTTACCGGTGACCTTAAGGTCCGACGACGCTGCGTTCAGACCGCTTAGTGCAATACGAAATGGCATGGTGTTGCCCTCCTCGTCAGAGAATCTGTTTGACCTGTTCGAAATCCACCGGACCGACACCCGCCAGATCCAGCAGCAGGCCGCCGCTACGGCTCAGGGTTACCCCGTCGACCCGATTGACCACCAAGGCCTCGACGGCCTCGCTTGTACCGTTAAATTCCGCTTGGGCGCTGATCAGATAGTTGCCCGGCGGCGCATAGGTGCCGTCGTCGCGCAGACCGTCCCACTGATACATCGCCGCGCCAGCCGCCTGATTGCCTAATTCCAGACCTCGCACTTTCTGGCCGGCGCTGTCGTAGATATTCACTGTCACCCGCGAACTGGCGGCCGGCAGTTCCACACTGCCGTGGATAGGCTGGCCGGACGCCAGCACACCCAAACCGGTCGGTGCCAGGACATCGCGGCCAACCAGCGAAGCCGCCTGCAACGCCTGATTCGAGACCAACGATTCGCTGAGCGACTTGAAGGAGTCCTGTAACTCCTGCATGCCGGACACTTGGCTGAACTGCGCGATCTGGGTCAGGAACTCACCGTTCTCCATGGGCTTCATCGGGTCTTGATTGCGCAGTTGCGCGATCATCAACTCCATGAACGCATCCTGACCGAGTTTGGCCTTCTCCTTGCTCGACGTTTGCGTGTCCTGCGTCGAGCGCAGTCCCAACGTGCCGAGCGTGTCACTGTCTATCGAAGCCACCATGACGGCTTACCTCCTTGCCTCTCACTGCCCCAGCCGCAACGTGGCCAGTAGCATTTGTTTGGACGTGTTCAACACCTCGACGTTGTTCTGGTAACTACGCGAGGCCGAAATCATATTCACCATTTCATCCACCGGATTCACATTCGGCAGGTAGACATAGCCGTTCTCGTCCGCGAGCGGATTGTCCGGCGCATAACGTTGCTGCAACGGTTCCTGATTCTCGGTGATACCCACCACGCGCACGCCGGCATTTTCGCTCTCGCCGTGCATGGCCTGGAGCATGGCGGCGAATACCGGGTGGCGCGCGCGATAGGTGGTCTCTTCGGAACCCCCGACGGTTTCCGCATTCGCCAGATTGCTGGCGGTGGTATTCAAGCGCACGCTTTGCGCGCTCATGGCCGAACCGGCGATATCGAAGACTTTGAACAGGGACATGATCAATCTCCCTTGATGGCCGTCAGCAGGCCTTTGATGCGACTATTCAGGAAGGTCAAGGTCGCCTGATAGTTCACCGCGTTTTCGGCAAAGGCGGCCTGTTCGACTTGGGAGTCGACGGTATTGCCGTCCAGCGACGGCTGATTGGGCACACGGTATTTAAAGGGTTCGCCACCGACGCCCGAGGCATCGGTCAGGGCGATATGCTGGGCATGGGTGGTGTTGAGCGCGACCTGTTCGGTTTGCGCCTTGTCCATCATGGAGTGGAAATCGAAATCGCGCGCCTTGAAGTTCGGCGTATCGGCGTTGGCCAGATTCGACGCGATCAATTCGGATCGACGGCCGCGCAGCACCAGGGCTTCGGGCAGTGGACCCAGGGCGGAATCGATGCTTATCGGCATGGCAACCTCGAACTTGAGAGTGTTTAGCCATGATCTAAGCAACGGCCGTGCCAGCGCAGCACAAACGCCGTTCTGGTTACGTGCAACCTTTATAGGGCGGGGATCGTCCGGGTGGAAGCGGCAAAAATCCGCCGCCGGGCGGCAAGCTCTTTCTAGCCCTTGCCGCCAACAGGCGGGCGCGGCCCGGGGCGGGGAGGCGGAACACTGGGACGTGCCGACAGACCGGACTTGACGCGATACACCGAGCCACGCGGACAACGCACCATCTCGAATTCGTCCGAATATTGGGTGATGGATTCAGACGAGCCCAGGAACAAATAGCCCCCGGGATTCAAGACCCGCGCCATGCGCGCCAGGATGTCCGCCTTGGACTCGCTGGAAAAATAGATCAGAACGTTGCGACAGAAGATCACGTCGAAACGCCCCAACAGGCTGTAGCTCTGCAAGAGATTGGCCTGACTGAAACGCACCCGGTTACGGATTTCCGGACGCGCCTGCCAGCGGTTGTCGCGCACCTGCACGAAATATTTTTGCTTGCGCTCCGGAGACAGGCCGCGCGCCAGTGCCAGGTTGTCGTAGCTGGCATCCTTCGCTTCTTGCAGGATGGTCGGCGAGATATCCGTGGCGTGGATTTGCACATCGCCCAAACTGCCGGGACGGCTGGCCAGGTATTCCTGGACGATCATGCTGATGGAATACGGTTCTTGGCCGGTCGAACAGGCGGCCGACCAGATGCGCGGATTGCGCACGCGGCGCTCGACCAGATCCGGAAGGATCAGATCCTTGAGGATGTCGAAGGGAAAGGTGTCGCGGAACCAGAAGGTTTCGTTGGTGGTCATCGCCTCGACGATGCGCTCGCGCAACGGGCGGTTGGAACCCTGCCGCAGGTGATTGACCAGTTCGCCGAGCGTCGCAACGCCTTCGTCCGCCATCAGACGTCCCAGACGGCTCACCACCAGATAATGTTTGTTCTCGCCAAGAACGATACCGCAGGCCTCTTCAAGGAAGATCCGGAACGTCTCGTAATCCTGGGTGGAGAGTGCTGCACGCGTCAAACTGCCATTCCTTCTCGCCGTTCCGCCTGGGTAACGGCGGTCCTTCTATCTATCCCGCACAGCGGGGCACAACATGTGTGACTCTCTGCGCACACGGGGCACACAAGGGTATATGTCGGGCGTTCAAACTTCCAGGCGCTGTTGTTTGGCCTTGACCTGTTTCATCACCGCGGCCGCCAGCAGATCCGGTTTGAACTTGGCGATGAACTGATTGGCGCCCACTTTCTCCACCATGGCGTTATTGAATACGCCACTCAAGGAGGTGTGCAACAGGACATACATATCCTTCAGCCGCACATCGGCGCGCAAGCGTGTCGTCAACGTATAACCGTCCATCTCCGGCATTTCCACATCGGAAATAATCATGGTGAGATTGCGCAGTTTTTCCGGTTCCTGATCGGCCCAGTGTTCCAGCAGATCTAACGCCTTCCGGCCATCGGTCGCGAGCGTCGATTCGATACCCAGTTGATCCAGGGTGCGCTTGATTTGATTGCGCGCAACCATGGAATCGTCCGCCACCAGCACATGCGGGGGTTGTTCGGATATGTCCTCTTCCTGAGTCTCCGCGGCATCGGCCAGAATTTCGCTGGAGATGTCTTCGTTGACTCCAATGACTTCGAAGAGCACCTTTTCCACGTCGATGATCTCGACCAACTCGCCTTCGACTTCGGTGACGGCAGTCAGGTAGCTGTGCCGCCCCGTGCCCTTCGGCGGAGGCAAAATCTGTTCCCAGTTCATATTGACGATACGGTCGACCATTTTGACCAGGAAGCCCTGCACCGTGCGATTGAATTCGGTGATGATGACGAAATTGCCGGACGTATCGCCCAAGGAAGGCCGACCGATGGCCTTGGCCAAATCGAGCACCGGAATGGTTTTGCCGCGCATGTTGGCGATGCCGCGCACGACCGGATGCGAATGGGGCAATACCGTCAGGGGCGGGCATTGAATGACTTCCTGAATCTTGAAGACATTGAGGCCGAAGCGTTGCCCGTTGTCGAGCCGGAACATCAGAATTTCCAGGCGGTTGTGTCCCGCAAGCTGGGTGCGCTGGTCGACGCTCGCCAATACGCTGCTCATATTTGTTCTCCTGCCCGACAAAAGTTGTATGACGCCCTCGCACCCGTATCGGCGCAACCCGACGTTCCTTTATCGGGCACAGTGGACGGCACAGCAATTGCATTTTCACCCAACAGAAGCAATCTGGAGAGTGACGATGACGGCGATCCGCCCCCCCTTGCGTGCCCTTGCCCCGCTGTTGCTGGCGGGTTGCCTGGGCAGCCTGCGTGCGCTGGCCGACGACGCCATTCAGCCCACGGCGGATATCCTGAACACCGCCCAGGCGTTCCTTGAACAGTCCCTCCACGATCAGTCCCATGGGCGTACCGAGATCGCATTGGGCCGCCTCGACCCGCGGCTGCGACTGGCGCGCTGCACGCAAGCGCTGCACGCATCCCAACCTGGGGGCACGCGCTTATCCGGCCATACCAGCGTCGCGGTACATTGCCCGGACACCGCCGAATGGACAGTCTATGTTACTGCCGAAATTAAAGTTTTTGGCCCGGCACTGGTTACGGCCCGGAGCCTGGCACGGGGCACGGCCTTGGTCTCGAGTGACGTCAAGATCGTCGAAACCGAGCTTTCCAGCCTCGGGCATGGCCACCTGCAAAGCCCGGAAGAGATTCAAGGCATGGCCGCTCTGCGCACCCTGCCCGCCGGGACGGTTTTGACCCCCTCGATGCTCAAGGCACCCCGGTTAATCCGCCGCGGCGACCGGGTCACGCTGGTCAGCGGCCAAGGCCCGATTCAAGTGGAAATGTTGGGCGAGGCAGTCAATGATGGCGTCCGTGGCGAGCGGATACGGGTACGCGCCTTGAACTCGCAACGCATCGTGGAAGGCTGGGTTGTTTCAACAAGCGTCGTAAAAGTGACGCTTTGACCGCCGAGCCCGAAAAAGACGTTAAAGTTATTGAAGTAATAGACGATATAGAAAACATACAGATCGCACCGGCAACCCTAGGGAGACTAGAATGGCCATAGATATCAACAATATTCCTCCATCCTCGGCGCAAGTTTCCGAGCTTGGTTCGCACCGTGGAGGGGGCACCCCAACGCCGACCGAGAAGGTCGCCGAGAAAAACAGCGCCCCGGCGCCGGCACTCGACCAGGTCAGCCTGACCCCCGAGGCCCAGCAGCTCCGTAATCTGGAACAGCAGATCGCCGAACAACCGGTGGTCGACACCCAGAAGGTCAACGCCGTGAAAGAGTCTCTGGCGAACGGCAGCTATGAAATCGATCCGAATCGGGTTGCCAGCAAGATGATGAGCCTGGAAAAAGCCCTCGGCGACATGAGCTGAGCCGACATCGACCGATGAACGACCGTCAGCACTACCGTAGCCAGATGCTCGACCTGCTCCGTGCGGAATTCGACTGCGCCGGACAGTTGCACGCTACGCTGACCGCCGAGGCCGAGGCCCTGGCAAGTCGCGATGTCGACCGTCTGGAACGGCTGGTCGGCGATAAGCAAGCCCTCATGCAGACCTTCGAGGCATTGGAACTCCGCAAGCAACAGATTCTGGAACAGACCGGATTCAGCGGCGCCAATCGCGATATCGAGGCTTGTATCGACTGGTGCGACGACCGCGGACAACTCAAGCGCGGCTGGCACCTGCTGCTGGAACGCATCCGTCGCTGTCAGCAGCAAAACCGCATCAATGGGGCGACCCTGGATTCCAGCCGCCGCCATGCCCAGCAGGCCCTCGCCATCCTCCGCGGACAACCCATTGCCGTCCCGCTCTACAACCCAACCGGTTCGACCGCACTCAACGAAGACAACGGGCGCAGCCTCGCCAAAGCGTGAACCGCCCCGTGAATCTCCCCCGCGACAACAAGCGGATTCTCATCGCCGTGCGCAGTGCGTATCATCCAGACCTGAACTGAGGCATAGCCCGGAGCATGGTCAGGCGATGACAGAAAAACGGGAACCGGACCGGTCCACCGATTATCAAGGCAAAACCGAGCGAATTACTCATCCCCCGCAGATTGCCGGTTTGCTGCGACGGGTGCGTGATCAGCGGGTTCTGCTGAGCGTGCAGGTGCCCGGTCATGAAGGCCTGTTCAACAGCATGCTCCTCGACGTCAACCCGGAACGCGACTTCATCCTGCTCGACGAACTCGGCCCCCGCAGCGGCCACGAGTTCGCCTGCCAAGCCCGGCAATTGCGCGTGCGTTGCCAATGCCAGGGCGTCGAACTGAGCTTCACCTGTGCCATAGAAATCGGCCAAAGTCAGCGCGGCATCTCGTTCTACCGTGCGCCCCTCCCCGAGGCCATCAACTATCTGCAACGCCGTATCAATTTCCGCGTGCGGGTAGGTCTGAACCTCACCGTGCCCGTTCACTTACCATTGGAAGGCGCCTCGATACTCAACGGCGAATTATCCGACTTGTCTCTGGGTGGACTGGGCGCCAACATCAGCACAAACATCAAACTGAGCCACGGTCAGATCATCGACACCTGTTCGATTCACCTGCCCAAAGGCGAATCCATTCAGGCCGAACTCGAAATCCGTTTTGCCCGCCACGACGCGCAACGCCAGGTACAGCACATCGGCGCGGCCTTTCGCCACCTCCAGCCCCAGCAAGAGCAGACCCTACGGAAATTCGTCGCCCAGCTCGAACGGGAAATGCTGCGGCGCAAAGCGCGTAGCTGATCTTCACGGCCATATGGCACGGAACGGGAAAGCGATGCTAGAATACGCCGCACTCGGCCCGGTTGGCCGGGAAAGCACGATGATTCATGCAGTATTGGGGCGGTAGCTCAGCTGGGAGAGCGCTGCGTTCGCAATGCAGAGGTCGGGAGTTCGATCCTCCTCCGCTCCACCATAATCCCGCAACCCGCCACCCTGGCGTGTAGTTGGACCCATAATCGTGCCGCTTCGGCACGGTTATGGCTTCAGATGTCAGCGGAACGGTTATGCCTGCGGGTCCGACCAGACGGATGCGCACGCTGGCTCCAAGTAGACCACAATCTCTTAATATAGGTGGATTACTCTGGTTTATCGAGAAGAGCAGCGCGATAGACTTGCATGAGTTCCGGTCGGATCAGAGCCACGCCTTGAGCCCGGAGGGCGGCATCCACCTTTTTCCGCCCCGGGTATTCCCCTTGTTCCTTTAAGTCACGCACCGCCTGAACAACCGCGGCCCGATCCCTCCGCTGCCGCTCAGCCGATTTGCGTTGCCGGAAGGCTGCATGCTTCGCTCGGATCGCAGCACAGAGTTCCGGAAACCAATAGGACAGGCAGCTTCTGGTCTGCCCTAAACCTCGGGCAATCTCGGCAAGCGGCCGGGCGTCATCGAGATCGGCCACGGACGCCTCCAATTCAGCCACGATTCGTCGGCGTTCCTCGGTATCCAGCAGCGGCCGTTCGGCCCGTTGGAACAGCTTTTCAGGTACTCTGCGCAATGGAAGATGATTTTTGTGCAGAGGCTCAGCCGAATCGATTAGAAATATTTCGCTCGGAAAAATTTGCAGCCCGTAACAGATCGTGAGCAGCTGCGGCAAACCAGGTCTTTCGCCGGCAGACAGCCACTTGGTCATGACCCAACGCGGTAGGCCCAGCGCCCTGCAGAATGCCGCCCGATTTCCGCCGGTATGGAAGTCAACCCTGGCCTTCACGAATTGAGCGAAGCGATTCTGTGTGGCTTGGTCGGAATATTCGTGTAGATGCTCCACGAGATCCGCAATGGCCTCGGACACCCAGCGATCCAACCTTTTGGCTGGCCTGCTTTGCGCAACGTGCTGTTCGCTGCTGATCGTATTAACCAGAGGCCGTAAACAATAGGCACACCGCCCGAGGTCAGGGAACTTTGGTATGAAGGGTTGTGTCCGACTGCAGTGTTCGCAATGCGCGGCCAGCCGATGTCCGTGCACATGGCACACGGTATAAAGATCAAACGACCATACCAAAGGTCGGTAGACGTCTCGCCCCGAGCGAACCATGTCCCGTATACAATCCGGACACCATTTGGGATACGCCACCAGGAGACCGGCGCCATTGATCGGGAATAGCGCCTTCAGTGGAAGCAATGTCATCTGATGCGCAGCCACTCCACCGGTCAGGTGGCAAATACTCTTCGCGAAGGTTTCCGCAAAGTGCCCTAGACCGTCCAGAGTGCCGACATACCGTGTAAAGAACGACGCATATCGCAGCTTTTCGAACGCAGAGTCGGATTGCGGAAACACCTCCCGGATCAGGCGGCGGGGGTTCACCGAATACGCGCGCGCAAGCCGGACAATGTATGACAACAGCCCTTCACGAAGCGCGGTCGACGGATTCTCTATCGGCAAGGCGTATAGTGCGCTGCGCGGCGGCAGCGGCGGGATATCGACATCAAATTCCTCGACGAGTGGAGGATTACGGGGCCACATAGGCGCCTCCTACCGGATCGCGAACCGGCAAACGTTCACCTACCCGCCGTCCCTTATTGCCAGTTTTGCGCGTTGATGACGGGGTCGCAACATCGTCCTCGGTAGGCACACCCTCTTTTAGGAGTTTCTCGACCTTCTCGACCCCCACATCGGAGAGCTTTTCTTCGCCATTCATCGCCTCCTCGATGATGGTCTTGAGGCTCTTATTGGACAACGAATATCGCTCGGCAAACTCCCTATCGATGGTCTTCCTGCCCTCAATGAGCGCCTGTTCAAGGCAACGCGTGAGCCAATCCTTCAAGATGCCGACACAGCCGCCGGTCTTGAGATAGAAATATTCCGCATCCGCAAGGAAATTTGGCGTTCTTTTGAGCGGCAACTGGGACTGGAAGGTTTCCAGCACGGAGGCGAAGGCCTCAATATCCTGCTGAACCCGTATGTCATAGCGCGGAAAATGAATGATTTCGCTGCGCCTCACCAATTGTCCGCTCTGATCACGAATCTCCAGCAGTCGGTAAGTCCCAAGAAGCACGATGACGGCGTCGGTTTCGATAGTCAGCGACTTCAGCGCTTCGAATTGGAACTCGAGACGTCGCGGGTCATTCACCATCAAGAGATGGTGCGCCTCATCAATGATCAATACCCGAGTCTTGCGCAGACGCATGCAATTTTCCACGGCGCGTCGCAAGGCGTCGGTCACCGACCGCTCCAAAGGCGAGGGCGCGGGCAACTCCGGGAAAATCTCGCTCTGCCGCGGGACAAGCAGTTTCCGATTCGTCAGAACGTCGCCGTGGCGCTCCAGCAAGCGGATGTAAAAGTCTTTCCAGCTAAAGCTGGCGCCGTTGGGCGGGATCGCATTGCCGTAGATCACCGGCACGCAGCTGGGGTCCGCGATAATTTCCTTGGCGTACCGTTCCATGGCATGGCGTCTGAGCGCCTGCGCCAGCGTCGTTTTCCCCACGCCGGTCGGCCCGGCGATCATCACCACGCGCGGACCGCCCGAGCTACTGAGTGCCGACCGCGCTTTACGGTATGCACGGCTAAGCGCCTCATGATTGATAACTCGCTTTGCAAATTCATCCACCGCTTCGGTAATACCGATCGGTGGGTATTGCGACTCGACTTCCTGTTTTCGTGCTGATCTCATACAAAGTCTCCTAAAATCTTGGGCGTCACCTTGGCCCACACATCTTCGACGTCACTCCGCCCGGCGGCGGGTATGTTCTGCATGCCCTTATCTGAACAAAGATCCCGGGCCGCTTGCATTTCATTTTGGCGCTTCCGCTGGAGCAGCGACTTCTCCGTCGCCGCCGTATCGCTTAAATAACGCGCAATCAGCTTCGCATTTAGAGCCCGACGTTCGCCCGTACGCTTAAAGCGTGCACGTAGCTCCTGAGTGGCAATCGCGATCTCCCGCTCGGAACGACCTTCCAGCTCTGCTGCATACTCAGATCGACACTCCGCCCAGTGGTCGACCAACCAGACAAAGGCCACTGACACATCGAAGGGATCGTAGCGGACGGGTACGGGCTCTCGCGTACGAGCAGGGTCGCGAAACTCCCGGGTCCAATAGTAGATGTAACCGACCTTGACGCCGCGCCCAGGATCAACCTTCGCCACCCCTTTGCGGGTCGACGGCAAACAGAGGATCTGAAATTCTCGCGTATAAGGAATCAGCGCATGCTCCCGTAGACCCGAGTGCACAAGACCGACAGCCAGCGCCTGTTTCGGACTCATGCCAAGGGCTTGATGCTCACGCGCGGAATACACCTGCTCGAGGTAGCCTTCGAACGCCACCGTGAATTCAGGCAGCGCCCAGATCGCACGACGCCTTGGATCGTATCCTTTCGAAAGACTGCGAGGTTTCTGGAGAGCTTGGTTATTACCTTCTAGATTGTGAACAAACTCTCGATTGCTGATTCCGAATAGTCGTTCTATCACAGACCCAAACCGAGGCTTGCTTCCAGGGCGCGTTTTCTTATGGCTCTCAAGTCGTGCCAGGAGCATCTCGAAATACTTCCCTTCAAATTCAGACCCCCTATCGACCACAATGTATTTTGGTATGCGGCCGTGGCGTTTGACACACTCGCGTATGACCATCATGCAGCTGCGATAGCTCGGCTCTTCAAACATCACAACCCAGGCCAGAATCATCCGCGAAAAGGCGTCGATAAAAAGTGTCAACCAGGCGCGCCCAAGTTTTTCGCCACGGCGACTGCCCACGAATTGCAGGTCAAGTTCCGTATGATCGATATGCCCTATTTCAAAGGGACGCTCGCCGTGACGTGGGGTCGTCCGCTCAAGGCACCAATAAAATTCCTCCAGCGCATAAGCCGCCTTGTCGCCTTCGCGCGCTGCCTTGAGGTCGTGCGCCCGGCGCCGTCGGAGTTGGTCTCGAAAGGCCTGTTCGCTTGGCGACATCAGGCCGCGCGCCTCGCAGCGATTGGACACTTCGCCCCAACAGGTCACGAGGGTCCGTTGACCCGGTACCGCAAACAGCTCATCGATCACGGCATCCATCACCGCAATCACCGCTTCATCAAGCTTGCGCTCCCGGTTGCCACGCGCCTGTATCTTCGGCAAGAGACCGACGAATCCCGAACCGAGCACTTGCTGCCCCTGGCGGTAAAGAGCGCGCCATTTGCGCAGGGCCCGCGCGCTGGCCTGCGGGGCATTCTTGGGGGCTTTTTCAGGGAAGAGACAGTAATAGCGGTGCAAGGCATGCTCGAAATCTGCCGGACCCGCGCTGCGCACCATGGCCTCGACGTCGCTCGTTTCCGACGGGGCAGATTGCGGCAGACCAGTGATCGTCCCCTCGCGAACCAGTTCTTGGATCACCGCGCGACGCAGTGTTGCGAACTGACGATCAATCCCTTCCAGGAACACCTCGTCATCGCCGACATTGATAATTCGCCAGGGCTGACCATCCCACAGCAGTTGCTGGCCGGTGCTCAAGCCCAATGTCTGAAAGTTCGTGACTGTCGGCAAGCACTGGCTGGCCACATGGATGCGATAGGCGTCTGCAGCGCATCGATCGCGATAGACACGCGTACGCTCCGGCTCGGCCAACAATTCTTTCTCTAGATCGACGTAGAGATGCCGGTCCGCGATCAGTTTGTAGAGCACATCGGCCGAGACAGCGAACCCCGCCTCCAGCAAATCCTTCAAGAACAGCCAGGCACGGCCTTCAAAGCATGCAGCACGGATGCGTTCCACTTCGTCGAACGCCGGCGCGGGGCAGCGCTCATCCAAGTAATCCGACAGAAACTCGAGGTTCCTGAGCCACACCCAATTCGACTCAGCCGATGACCGCACACGGAATTCAAGCCCTAACGCCGCCGCATACTCCTCGCCGGGCGGGCACCGCCATCCGCCTGCCCCGTCCGACACGTACAACACCGACCCGTCCTGGGACTGCGCCTTCAACCAGTCTTCCGTCTTGCATTCCACCCAGCCGGTGAAGCGTTCCTGGAGCAGGAAGTAATCCGGCGTCGTTAGGCACGTCACCCGACGCCGCCCAGGGGCTGCATACGTCAGCTTGATTCTTGGCGGCTGGTCGTAGAACTCATGGGTTTCCGCGTCGTGTTCCCAGCCGACCACCGCCGCCAATTCGTTCTTGTGGCTCTCGGCCTGAATCACTCGCCCCATTTTTCGGCTGGCAAAGCGGCACGCGACATTGGCCTTGCCGCCTCTCACCCGGCGCGAGGGCTCGGTATCGCGGACCCCTCGGATCACGCGCGCCGCAACGGCGCTCAACTGCCGACGCTGGATATAGGCATCCAGGGATTCAGCATCGAACATAGCTCTGTCTCCTCCTCAAAATAACTCGGACTGCCACGGAGCCGGACGGGGTCTTGGGGTAGGGCGGGAACAAGCTCACCCGATGTTCGGTGCCTGGATACCGGGTCCCTGACAGAGCGATACATCGACCGCCGTTGGGACTCCGCATGCTGTGCTCAGTGGACATAGCTCCACGATAACAGCCAGTTGGAGACGGCTACACGTTATGTTATTTTCGTGTTTATCCTACTGTGCAAAAACATATTTATATAAAAATGTCCCCGAAAATCACCGATACCCGCCGGCGCGGACGGCCGCAACGACCGGCGCTCGAAGATATCCGCACGGTGGTGTGGGCACAGAGCGTTTGCACTGCGGCCGGAAAGTCGCCCAGAGAACTGGAACCGCTGCTCGGCCGAGATGGGCGCTGGAACGGCTTATGGTCACGTTATGTCCGCGGTCTGGTCAGTCCATCTGAGGATCGGATTGTCCGCATCAACGACAAGCTGCCGGGCACACGACGTTACTTCGACAGCCCTTTGTGGATTCTCATCGAGAACGGCGACTTCACGCGGAGCGAACTGCTGGATAGCGCGCTGTGGCTCGGCAAGTTATTCAGGGACATGTTCGTCTCGAACATGCGTCAGGCGAAGGGGCCGTTCTGGCGCAACCGGATCGATCCCTTTGCCACGTTGGTCGAGTCCACGCGGCTGATCGGCTACCAGCCCCATGGACTCGATGCCATGACCTCCCTCTTGATCGTCTTGCGGGAATCCGAGCTCATGCAGGATGCGTGGCTTTATCTTTCGGCCATGCGCGCCTGGGCGGTCGCCGCCCATGGCAAGAATCAACATCCCGTGTTGAAGCGCCTGCCGGAACGATTCTTCGCGATGGTCGCAGAGCCGCTACGCAGGCTTCAATTCCAAGATCAACCGGCACAGGCGTACTGGCGCACGCATCTCGAACACTATTGCGCCGCCAAGAAGACGAAGGTCGCACGATGCGATTTGATCGGTGCACTCGTCGCCCTGGATCTCGCACAGATAGACGCCGCTCGAACAGCTTCGAGCGGCGCGCTCTACCTAGAAAATATGCGCTGATAGAGAGGGAGTGACTTGCAAAATCCGCCGGCGGAATAACATGGATTGTGTTCAGATATTAAAGGAGATACCGATGAACCGGCCTAACGTCAGCATTATCGTCCCCACTGTCAGCGCGTTCAGCATCCCCGAGTCGACACGCCTCATCGTGCGCATCGACGACGACCGCTCGCGGCGTTATCAGAAGTGCACACTCGTACGCAAACAGGGTACGGAGGTCAACATCACACTGAGAGAATACAGCGGACATAGCTTCAAACTCCTGATGGACTTGCGAACGCACGAAATGGTTTTTGTGTCGCCCGATTTCACCTGGGACCCGAATCCGGAGGTTGCTCTATGGTCCTTCGTACGCGTCCTTGAAGAGATGCTGGTCAAGCGCAGGTCCAGCCGCTCGCCGCTGGTCATGCGAGAACTGGAACAATTGCCCGGCTCGCAAGCGTCGTCGACCAGATCCACAAGCCTCTGCCGCTTCCGCCAGGTACGACGCAAATTATGACCATGCGATCGCTCGCTTCGTTCGATCGTAGTGTGCAGTCCAAAGCGACAACTAATCGCAGAATTCCGTAAATCTCGCAGACAGCAGTGGAGGTTCACGCTTCGCATTACGACGATTTGCGGCGGCATCAGCGCACTGTCGCTCGTATTTTTGATGGTCCTCTGATCTGGAGGAATTACGTCGCGACCAAGTTGCTGGCTTGCTGCAGATATCGGTAACATGCCCGGGCATGAATACTAGAGTGTATTCATCACCGGGCTGTTCTGATTCACTCTGAATGCCTGAGGGCGGCTCATGCCGCGCAATCCTTAAGGAACTGACCAACGCGCCGATAAAGCGTGAAAACCATCACAATTTGCTACACCCCAACTGACAACAACATCAACGCACCATAGGGGTTTGCCCATGGGTACGGGTCCACGCAAACCGTCCTGCCGTTCATCCGGTCCGTGCGAGGTGCCCGGCACCCCCACAGCATCCGTCCTGCCCCCGTCTAATATTTTCATCGGCCGCCAGGGCATCTTCGATCGCAGCCTCGGGATCTACGGATACGAGCTGCTCTATCGCAGCAGCGAGCACAACGCAGCCGGCCAGTTCGACGGCGAACAGGCCACCTCGACCGTCGCTATCAATGCCTTCCTTGAAATGGGTCTCGACCAGGTGGTTGGCAACCACCTGGCCTTTCTCAATCTGACGCGCAAATTCCTGACCGGCGAATACCCGATTCCCTTTCCCAAGGAACGCGTCGTGCTGGAGGTGCTGGAAGACATCCCGATCGACGAAGAACTGATCGCGGGCATCAAAGCCCTGTCCGCACAGGGCTACACCCTCGCGCTGGACGACTGTTTATTCACTCAGCGCCTGTGCGGTCTGCTGCCGCATGCTCAGATCATCAAGATCGACATTCGGGCCGCGAGCCTCGACACGATTGCCGCCCACGTGGAACGCTTCCGGGCCTATCCGGTCAAGCTGGTGGCGGAAAAGATCGAGACTCAGGAAGAATTCGAACGCTGCCGGGATCTGGGCTTCGACTATTTCCAGGGGTATTTCCTGTGCGTCCCCAAGGTGCTGTCCGGTCAGCGCATCCCCGACAACAAACTCACCATTCTGGAACTGCTGAGTAAACTCCAAGATCCGGAGATCCAGGCCGCCGAGCTGGAAACGCTGGTCAGCCAGGACCTGTCGCTTAGCCTCAAATTGCTGCGTTACATCAATTCGGCTTTTTTCGCCCTGCCGGGCAAGATCGAGTCGATCCACCAGGCGCTGGTCTACATCGGCACCCGGGTCCTGCGCACCTGGGTGACCCTGCTGGTGCTGCGCGGTGCCGAGGACACCCCGACAGCTTTGATGACCACCGCGCTCGCACGCGCCAAGATGTGCGAACTGCTGGCCGCGCATGCCGGCATCCGGGACGTCGATACCTATTTCACGGTCGGTATGTTCTCCGTGGTCGACGCCATCCTGGGCATCCCCATGGAGCGCATTCTCAAGTCGTTGCCGTTCAGTGATGCCGTCAGCAGCGCGCTGCTCGAACGACGCGGCCAACTCGGCGCGGCCCTGTCCTGCGCGGTCGCATATGAATCCGGCCAGTGGGATCAGGTGAAGTTCGGCACCCTAGCGGCGGATGCGATCGCACGGATCTATCTGGACAGCATCACCTGGGCTGACACCCTGGGCCAGAATCTGCGTTAGCGAGATCCGCCACCGTGAGGCGAATGCCGTGTTGTCCTGGCTAACCACTTAGTTGGCACATTTGATGCCTACCCCATAAAATGTGGTAGTTTACGGCAGGTTTTTACCGGTTTAGAGATCACCAGATAAGGATGAGTGCATCGCGCTCAGCGAGAGGGATGGGGCCAGGAGACTCGCACACACAGCATGTGACATCGTCAGCCCGGCGAATCGCCTGGCGCATCACGGGGATCTACGCCGCCGTCGGGGCGCTGTGGATTCTGTTCTCCGATCGAGTCCTGGCGCTGCTGATCGACAACCCGGGCACAATGCTTCGCCTCCAGACCTACCAGGGCTGGGCCTACGTTGCCTGCACGGGCTTGCTGCTCCTGTGGCTATTGCTCCGTCATCTACGCCAGCTCGAACGTGAGCGGGCCAAGGTCAGCCGACTCAACCGAACCTATCAATTCCTGAGTGGCATCAACAATGCCATCGTCCGGGTCCGCGCGCGCGAGGAGCTGCTCCAGACCGCGTGCAACCTGGCTGTGACCAAGGGGCAATTTCTGGGTTCGCGCATTCTGCTGCGCGAGGTGTCCGGTACCGGGTTGCGCGTCGAGGCGCAGGCCGGGGTAGGCAGCCTGCTGCCAGCCTGGGTGGCGATGCTGCCCGAGCCCGAACCGACAGGCCCGCTTTGGATCAACCGGCTGGCGGAGACCGCATTGCCCGCCGCTTTCAGCAAGACGGCCAGCCGGCAGGGCGTGCACGCGGCCGCGGCCTTGCCGATACCCCACTGGTCGAACCGCCAACCGACCCGCGGATGGCTGGAACTCTACAGCGGAAACGAGCAGGCCTTCGATGCGCTAGAAACGGTTCTGCTGCAGGAGATCGCCGCGGACATCGGCCTGGGTCTCGAAACCATCGACAAATCCACCAATCTGCAAACCCTCGCCTATTACGACGCGCTCACGGGACTGCCCAATGCCGCACTGCTCGCCGATCACCTGGAGCAAACCCTTTCCCGCGCCCAGCACGACCAGCGCGCGGTGGCAGTGATCGTCCTCGATTGCCCCGAGCTGACGCGCGTAGCGGACGTTCGTGGGCGGCATGTGGGTGATCAGCTGAGAAAAGCGCTTGCAGAGTATCTCGCCGCCACGGTCAGGGACGGCGACACGGTGGCCCGCACCGGACAGGACGAGTTCACCGTCGTCCTGGCGGATATGGCGCATAGCGAGGATGTGGTTGCCCTGTCGGAACGGTTACTGCGTGGACCGACGGTGAGGGTGGACGACGACCCGCTGCCCATGCCGTTGCCGATGCGTGGCGGGGCGGCGCTCTTTCCTGTCGACGCCGACAACGCGGAAACGCTGTTACAGCATGCGGCGCTGGCACTTCATACCACGTCCGTTGCCCCCGGGACCTGCGAGTTTTATTCCCCCAACCTCAACGCCGTCGCGCACGCGCAGTTGCAGTTGGAACATGAACTCCAGCACGCGCTCGAGCGGCAGGAGCTGTCGGTGGTCTAACAAGTCAAGGTCGATGCCCAGTCGCAGCGGCCAACAGGCGCGGAGGCCTTGCTGCGCGGGCACAATCACACCCTCGGCGAGGTCGGCCCGGCACAGTTCATCCCCGTAGCGGAAACCTGCGGTCTTATCCACGGTCTCGGGCACTGGGTGCTGGAGCAGGTCTGCAGGCAGATCGCTACCTGGCGCGCCGCCGGTCTGGACGACCTGGTCGTCTCCGTCAATGTGGCCGCACCGCAGCTACTGCGAGCGGATTTCCTGTCGGAGCTGCGTGAGATCCTGGCCGCCACGGGCTACCGGGACGATTCCTACGCACTCGCCATCGAAGTAACGGAAACCGCCGTCATGCGGGATCTGCAGCGGGCCGCGGCCGTGCTGCGCGAGATCCGGGATCTCGGGGTGCGAGTCTATCTCGATGACTTTGGAACCGGCTATTCGTCGTTGAGTTACTTGAGCCAGCTACCGATCGATGTACTGAAGATCGACTACAGCTTCGTCTCCAGGCTACCGCACGAACAACGGGCCGTATCGCTGGTCAAGGCCGTGATCGCGCTTGCCCACAGCTTGGGCCTCGACGTCGTGGCCGAGGGCGTGGAATCGGACGAACAACTCCAACTGCTCCGGCAGTTCGGCTGCAATCTCATCCAGGGTTTTCTGTTCAGCCGGCCGGCATCTCCGCAGAGCATTCCTGGGTTAGTGGCACAGCTGCGGGCACATTGACACGGTATTGGCGAAATATCGCTCGCGCGTCACCGATCATTCGCCTTCTGTTCGGCAGTATCCAGGAGCGCCAACAGCGCGCTTTGTTCCATAGGGTCCGCGCTTTCGAACATGGCGCCTACCCCATCAGATGCAATGCGTACAACGAAACCTCGCCAACGGCATAATACTTCCTTGTTATCACGCCGCAGCATGTACGTCACCCTTAGGGGCGAATAGGCCGAGAACAGCTCGGGTGATGCTTTGAGAAACAGCCCGCCTAGGCTGACATTGACGATTCTGGCTGGCGCCGTTCCGCCCGAGTTCAGTTCGGCGATGGCGCTGATGTTAACCCGGCTCCTGGCACCATGCCGATGTTCCATCTGATCTCTCCCAGATACCCAGAACTCGTTGACCACAATAGTAGGAAACTCGGCTTCAACCATGATCTATATCATTTGTCCCCGCCCGCCGCGATGTGAAGACCCGGCCGCTGACTGCGGTCATATGGCATCGATTGCAATATCCCTGGATATCGTGAAATCCTCCCGTATTCCTGAATCAACGCGGGGTTCTACCCCGAAGTAGGGAGTGGTGATTTCTGATCAACCGCATCCCGCCATCCTGATTCGTCAAACGACACTTTATAGGCTCGTCGCAGATTGAATGACGGCATCTGCCGGCGCACCATGCCGGAAAGCGCCATTAGTCCAATTCCAGCCAATCAACGCTGCACAGAGAGCGATCCGTCGGTATTTAGGCTGTCAGCCCATCTCTGAACCGCCTGGTGATCGATAACGCGGCCGGCCGGCGGCGCGATTGACACCGATCTGTCCGCCTGAAACGATTCGCTCGACTGTGTGGTCTGCCGGCATTGCTATTGGTGGCATGGGCAAGGAGGATTCCGCAAAACAACCGCGTTGTTGAAGGACCTGTAGACAGGCAGTACTTTAGGCGCAGCTTACACACCCAACAAGAGTCTGCCATGACCATCAAATTCTACGGAGATCTGGTTTCCCTGTCGGATCTGAAAGTAAATCCCGGCCGCGTGATGAAGCATACGACCGAGGTTCACCGGCCGGTTTTGCTCACCAGTCGGGGCAGGGGCGTGGCTGTCGTGCAGTCGGTCAGCGATTACGAGAAAGCCGAGGAAGAGCGTGCCTTCATGCGTGCCGTGGTCGCCGGACTGGCGGACCTGGAAGCGGGGCGCGAGCTATCTCTCAGCGAGGCGAAAAAGCGGCTGAGCCTGAAGTAGTCACGTAGCCGTAACGCTAATCCCCGCGCCCCGACAATCTCTCCGACACCCGCCCCACTTGGCCGTTCTTGAAGAACGCAGCACGAGTACCAACTCTTAGATTGATGTCTGTTGTTTGATCTATAGCGGTAGTACTAATTCAGGTGACGCTGATGAGTGCGGCAAGCCGACATCGGCCAGGAGCTGCACAAATGGCGATCTGCAATTACATAATTCTGCGGTTAGTTCTGACCGCCCACAGCGGACAATAACGCCGCAAGAAGGGGCCGCCGTCTAGGCGGCCCCTCTTACTCTCATTGTCAGGTGCAACTATGACTGTGTTAATCGCCTTTCTTGTGCTTGTGAGGCTTAAGTGATGGCGTATTCCCGGGAGTGCTTTTATTGTCCCGTTGACGTCTATCTGGCTTTCCGGTTGATTTGGCGATTCTTTTTGGACCAGTTTTGATTCCCATAGCTTTCTCCTGTGTGGATGCTTAGCATTCTTGCTAAGAACCTAATCCACATTGGGACTAATTATGGGGATTCAAGGTCTGGCTTCGGAAGGCGCCATTAGTCCAATTCAAGTCCATCAACGCGGCGCGGAGAGTGGTCTATCGGTATTTAGGCTGTTAGCCCATATCTGAACAGCCTGGTGCTCAATAACGCGGCCGGCGTCCACGTCAGCCAATGCTTCATGCATTAGCCGGTTGCGTTCTTCCTCCTGGGCAATCCAGGCAGAGAGCGCTTGTTTCACTATCCAGTCGCGCGAGCGCCCCAGGTGATCGGCCAACTGGTCAACTCTATCCGCCAGCGGGATTGGCAAGTGCGCAGTAAGTAAACGAGTTTCATCTTTCGTCATAGTTGATCTCCATAACGTGGATCTGTTCGCGATAATCTGGCGGGGGCATTCGGTATGCCAGCTTACCGGGAGGACATTGATATGCCTTTGCTATATCTGCTTCTCGCCTTGCTTGGTGCCAGCTGCTCGCGGTTTGGCGATAAGCCTTTCTAGATTTCTATCATCCTCTGCGGAGGCGCCCCGTAGCGGATCTCTATATCATCCGCGCTGATCGGTGGGGTTTCATCGGTAATCGGAAAACGATCGGCCAGGGTTCTCGACTTGTTGTGAGTAGCGTCGGATCCAGGCTCGTCCAGGCCGTAGGTCGATAGGCTGCT
>JACREG010000028.1 GCA_016218375.1 Gammaproteobacteria bacterium | reverse complement strand
CACGCGGCATTGCTGGATCAGGGTTGCCCCCATTGTCCAATATTCCCCACTGCTGCCTCCCGTAGGAGTCTGGGCCGTGTCTCAGTCCCAGTGTGGCTGATCGTCCTCTCAGACCAGCTACGGATCGTCGCCTTGGTAGGCTTTTACCCTACCAACTAGCTAATCCGGCGTAGGCTCATCCAATAGTGCAAGGTCCGAAGATCCCCTGCTTTCCCCCGTAGGGCGTATGCGGTATTAGCTTAAGTTTCCCTAAGTTGTCCCCCGCTACTGGGCAGATTCCTACGCATTACTCACCCGTCCGCCACTCGTCAGCGCCCGAAGGCCTGTTACCGTTCGACTTGCATGTGTTAGGCATGCCGCCAGCGTTCAATCTGAGCCAGGATCAAACTCTTCAGTTCAATCACTTTAGTCGCTTAAGGCGACAAATCTTGGCTCGATGATTACTGTCTAGGTATTACTACATAGACGCTCTTCATCGAAATACGATTTGCATCGCAACTCTTTCGACGTGAGCGCCCACACAAGTTACTTGATCCTGATTGTTAAAGAGCTTGTCGAGAGCTGCGCCCGACAAAGAAGAGCCATTATACAGAGCCACTTCACCTCGTCAACCCTTCGCTAAGCCACCGATTCAACTTTTATTCTGCGGCCCGCGGGTCAGCGAGAGAGGCGGCATTATACGTTCGAGTTAGAGTCCGTCAACTCTTTTTTCCAGACCCCGAAACCAGCGAACCGCGGCCTTTAGGCACCGCTAGGCGCCGCGGCAAAATAATCACCAGACCCCATTACTTAGATTCAAGATAACAATGAGTTACACATCAAGAACCCACGAGCGCTCAGCCGCGCTGGAGGGTGACTTTCGCAACCCGGCGCTTACCGACCTGCACCACCAAGACAACCGGCGCCGCAAACTGCAAACTCCGATCGTCGACGCGCGCGCCATCGACCCGCACAGCCCCCTGCTCCAGCATCCGCAAGGCCTCCGATGTGCTCGACGTCAAGCCCGCGCCCTTGAGCAAAGCGGCAATGGACACCCCCTCGGATGGCACCACCAATTCGATCTCCGGCAGATCCTCCGGCAAGGCACCTTTCTGGAATCGCGCAATGAATTCCTCTCTGGCCCGCCGTGCGGCGGCCGCGTCGTGGAATCGGGCAATAATCTCTTCGGCCAACTGAAACTTGACGTCCCGCGGATTCATACCGCCCTGGACTTCGCGCTTCAACGATTGCAACTCAGTTAACGGCCGGAAGCTGAGCAGATCGAAATAGCGCCACATAAGATCGTCCGAGATGGACATGATCTTGCCGAACATAGCGTCGGGCGCATCGGCGATACCGATGTAGTTCCCCAGCGATTTGGACATCTTCTGCACGCCATCCAAACCTTCGAGAATCGGCATCGTCAAGACAACCTGCTGCGCCTGACCATAGTGCTTTTGCAATTCGCGGCCCACGAGTAGGTTGAACTTCTGGTCGGTGCCGCCCAATTCAACATCGGCTTTCAACGCAACCGAGTCGTACCCCTGAATCAACGGGTACAAAAATTCGTGGATGGCGATCGGTTGCTCAGCACTATAGCGTTTATCGAAATCGTCGCGCTCCAACATTCGAGCGACCGTATGCTTGGCCGCAAGCTGAATGAGATCGGCCGCGCTCATGCCGTTCATCCAACTGGAATTGAACATCACCAGAGTTTTTTCCGGGTCCAGAATTTTGAAAATCTGCGCTTCATAGGTCTTGGCGTTTTCAATGACCTCATCACGCGTTAATGGCTTGCGGGTAACATTCTTGCCGGTCGGATCGCCGATCATTCCAGTGAAATCGCCGATCAGAAAAATTGCCTCGTGCCCGAGCTCCTGAAACTGGCGCAGCTTATTGAGCAGTACCGTGTGACCGAGATGCAGATCCGGCGCCGTCGGATCGAAGCCGGCCTTGATGCGCAAAGGGCGCCCAGACTTCAACTTCTCCAACAATTCGGCTTCGACCAGGATCTCCTGAGTACCACGTTTAATTTCTGCCAATGTCTCGTTGGCTGACGACATGATTTCCTACGCTCCGCAAAATGCCCATTGACGCAAAAGGCCGACAGGTTAACATACGCACGCCACGAATCGCGGCACTCTGTCCCTCGAGACGCCCAACCGAGCGCAGTGCTGGCACGAAATCTGCACTAATACTGGCTCCAAAGATCGAGCCCGAACCCGGTTGAAACAGTTGACCTTTAAACGCCCGCCCTTTACCGTGTCGGCGGGTCCATATAAGGAAATTTCGTGAGCTACCCCTCATTCAGCCAATATGGAGCACGACGCAGCCTGACCCGATACGCGTCGAGATTCCGACTCAGCCATGCCCACTGGATCGCGCTCAGTGTCGCGATCTTCGGCGGAACCGCGCTACTGACCTACACCGCGAACGACGCCGAAGCCAAACGCACTCACGAACTGACACAAGGTCTCACCCTCCCCAACACGCCGCCCGGCGTCGCCGCCACCGACCAGCCCACACTCCAGCAAGCCGATGCGGCTGCGTTGGAGGAGATCGTCGCCAGTATCACGCCCGCCTCGCAGTTGCCCATGAAGGTTGCGCACACTGCACAGGCCGTAGCGCAAAGCGCCGATGCCGGTAGTTGGAAACAGGCCGTTGTTACCAAGGGCGACAACTTAGCGCTGATCTTTTCGCGCAGCGGCGTGGACGCGGGCGACCTCCACCAAGTCATGAATCTCGGGGTCGCCGTCAACACCCTCAAGCATATTTATCCCGGCCAGACATTGCATCTACGCACCAATGCCGCGGGTCGCTTGCAGGAACTGCGTTACGAAGAAAGCCCGACTCTGGGCCTGCATGTGCGCCGCGAAAGCGGGGATTTCACCGCCACCAGCATTCACCGGATTCCCGATCGCCAGACGGCATTCGCCAGCGCGGCCATCGACAGCTCGCTGTTCATGGCCGGCCAGAAGGCCAACCTACCCGACAACATGATCATGGACCTCGCCGGAATTTTCGGCTGGGACATCGACTTTGCATTGGATCTGCGCGAGGGCGACCGCTTCACCGTCCTTTATGACGAACTTTTCCTGGACGGCGAACGTATCGGCGAAGGCAATATCCTGGCTGCGGAATTCGTCAATCAAGGTCACGTCTACCAAGCTATCCGCTACACCGATAATGATGGCCGCACGGATTACTACACGCCGAACGGACATAGCCTGCGCAAGGCATTCCTACGCACCCCCGTGGAATTCTCGCGCATCAGCTCGACCTTCAACCTGAAGCGCAAGCATCCCATCCTTAACCGTATCCGTGCGCACAAAGGCGTGGATTATGCCGCCCCTCAAGGCACTCCGGTCAAAACGACCGGCGATGGCCGCGTGGTCTTCCGTGGCGTCAAAGGTGGCTATGGCAACGTGGTGATTATTCAGCACGGCAGCACTTACAGCACGCTGTACGGTCATCTATCCGGTTTCGCCCGTAGCGTAAATACCGGCACCCGTGTACGCCAGGGACAGACCATCGGCTATCTGGGCATGACCGGCTTGGCGACGGGGCCGCATCTCCATTACGAATTCCTCGTCGACAACGTCCACCGCGACCCGCTGTCCGTGAAATTCCCCGATGCGATGCCGATCGAGGCGCGCTTCCGCACCGACTTCTTGAAGCAAGCCAAATCGATGCTTGTACAACTCGATCAGGTACGCGGCCGCAGTACGCAGGTCGCACTGCGCAGCAATTGAGTACCGACTGCGCTTGCGGGGACCGTGCCCGTTTCTGATGCAACACCGGGCGTAGGCTGTCACACCATGGGGCAGCCCCGCCCGGCGGAGCCAACATCCGCCCCATGCGTGATTACTATTTAGGCTTGATGTCCGGCACCAGTTTGGATGGGATCGATGCCGCCATCGTCGATCTCTCCGCGCCCTTCCCGACGGTCCTTGCCGCGCACACCCGCCCCTTCACAGCGACGTTACGCCAGGCAGTGTTGGACTTGGCGCACGGCCAGGCGCCACACGAAATTGAATTGCTGGGAACTCTCGATACGCGTCTAGGTGAGCAATTCGCCCAGGCCGTCCTGACTCTGCTCGAACACAGCGGCATCCCGACGACGGCGATCCGCGCAATCGGCAGCCACGGCCAAACCGTTCGCCACCGCCCGCGGGGCCCGGAACCCTTCACGCTCCAGATCGGCGATCCCAACATCATCGCCGAGCGTACCGGCATCACCACCGTCGCCGATTTTCGCCGCCGCGATATCGCCGCAGGTGGCCAAGGCGCGCCCCTCGTGCCCGCCTTTCACGCAATGTGTTTCCGTAACGCCGACGAAGATCGCGCCGTGCTGAATCTGGGTGGCATGGCGAATCTGACCATTCTGCCCGCGGACCCACAGACACCCGTCAGCGGCCTCGATACCGGCCCCGGCAATGTGCTGCTGGATGCCTGGATCGACACACATCAAAGAAAGTCCTTCGATGCGGAAGGCGCCTGGGCCGCGCACGGCACTGTCATACCCGCACTGCTCGACACACTGATGACGGACGAGTTCTTTCAGCAACCACCACCCAAAAGCACCGGCCGCGAACAGTTTCATCTCGGCTGGCTGGAGCAACACCTGCACGGGACTTCGTATGCGCCGGTCGATGTACAGGCAACCTTGTGCGCATTGACGGCGCGCTCGGTCGCCAATGCCATGACCACGTGGGCACCGAGCACGAAACGCGTATTGGTCTGCGGAGGCGGTGCACATAACACGCACCTGTTGGAATTACTGCGGCGTCATCTACCGGGCACGACTATCGAATCGACGGCCGTTCACGGTCTTGATCCGGACTGGATCGAGGCCGCCGCCTTCGCCTGGATGGCCCGGGAAACGCTCGCCGGGCGCACCGCCAATCTACCGAGCGTCACCGGCGCGCGTCACCCGGTGATTATGGGCGGCATCTACTTGGCCGCATCCACTCAACTGCGCTGACTGATCGGCACGTATTCGCGTTCCAGTTCGCCGGTGTACACCTGCGTGGGCCGGAAGATGCGGTTGTCCTTGAGCTGTTCGCGCCAGTGAGCCAGCCAACCCGCGCACCGTGCGATCGCGAAGATCGATGTGAACTGATCCGCCGGTATGCCCATTTCGGAATACAGAATGCCGGAATAGAAATCGACGTTCGCCCACACACCCTTGGCCGCCAGACGTTCCTCGCAGGCCGCTTCCAGCCATGCCCCTCTGACGGCAATCCTGCCCGGGCGCACAATGCAAAAGGGACGCCGAAGCGTCCCCTTTACACAGACCCGTGAGCTGCAATCAGCCGGCGGAGAATGAAGAACCGCAACCGCAGGTGGTCGTTGCGTTGGGATTGCGAATAACGAACTGCGCACCTTCGAGGTCTTCCTTATAGTCGATCTCGGCACCGACCAGATACTGGAAGCTCATCGGGTCGACCAGCAAAGTCACGCCGCATTGTTCCACGGCGGTATCGCCGTCGTTGATGGTCTCGTCGAAGGTGAAGCCGTACTGGAAGCCGGAGCAACCACCACCCGAGACGAACACGCGCAGCTTCAGGTTGGGATTGGCTTCCTCTTCGATCAAACCCCTGACCTTGAGGGCCGCAGCCTCGGTGAAAACCAACGGGCTGGCCATGTCTATGTTGGAAGCAGTCTCTGTCATATCACGTCTCCACGAAAATACGGATGGATTTATTGCCAGTTATTATCTGTTTGTTGACCAATGCAGTCAAGAATCGATCCCGACTCACGGCATCAGAGCAACCCCCGTCAATCCCAGGGATTCCGGCAAGCCGAACATCAGGTTCATATTTTGTATCGCCTGACCGGCCGCGCCTTTTACGAGGTTATCGATGACCGACAGAACCACGACGGTGTCGCCGCTGCCATTTGAACTGCCGGGGGGCCGGTGCACCGCAATCCGGCAATGGTTGGCACCGCGCACACTACGGGTTTCCGGATGACTGCCGGCAGGCATGACGTCGACGAACGGTTCATCGGCGTAACGCTGCTCGAACAGCGTCTGCAAATCGCCCGGCTCGGCGGTCAATCGTGCATATAACGTGGCATGAATGCCGCGGATCATCGGCGTCAGGTGCGGCACGAAAGTCAGGCCTACCGCATGCCCCGCCGCCTGTTCCAGACCTTGGCAGATCTCCGGCAGATGCCGGTGACCAGGCACCGCATAGGCCTTGAAACTCTCGCTGGCCTCGCACAACAGCGTGCCGACGCTGGCCTTGCGCCCGGCACCGCTGACGCCGGATTTGGCATCGGCAATCAGCGTGGTGGTATCGACCAAGCCGTGTTCGATCAACGGCAGAAAACCCAACTGCACGGCGGTTGGATAACAGCCGGGATTGGCCACCACCCGTGCGGTGCGGATACGCTCGCGATTGACTTCGGGCAGGCCATACACAGCCTCGGCCAGGATATCGGTACAGGCATGCGGCATGCCGTACCAGTGTTCCCACACCGCCGGGTCGCGTAAGCGGAAATCCGCCGCCAAGTCGATCACACGCACGCCGGCGCGCAGCAACTCCGGCACGCTCTGCATGGCCGTGCCGTTGGGCGTGGCGAAGAACACCACATCGCAGGCCGCCAATGCCGCCGGATCGGGTTCACTGAAACGTAAATCCAGATGCCCGCGCAGATTGGGGAACATATCTGCCACCGCCGTTCCGGCCTCGGAGCGTGAAGTAATCACACACAGTTCCGCCTCGGGATGCCCGGCCAACAGCCGCAGCAATTCCACGCCCGTATATCCCGTACCGCCGACTACGCCAACTTTGAGCATATTGCCTTTCCTGAACACAGTGCCGTTTCGATTCGCATATAGTAAAGGAACCTGTGGCATTTGATACGGTCACAACAGGCCGGCTACCATGGCGCACCCAGTTCACATTAGGCCCACGCTAGGCCCACCCCACCGGCCAGGCCGCGAGGAATAACACATGGACCCGATTCATACCATCGCACTGACCATGGGCGTCGCCTGGGCGAGCGGCATCAATCTCTATGCCGCCGTGTTCATGCTCGGCTACCTGGGCATGACCGGCAACATCCAACTTCCGCCCGATCTTCAGGTGCTCAGCGACCCGCTCGTGTTGGCCGCGTCTGGCTTCATGTATTGCGTAGAATTTTTCGCCGACAAAACCCCGGGCGTAGATACCGGCTGGGATACACTGCACACCTTTATCCGCATTCCAGCGGGTGCGATGCTCGCCGCGGGCGCCATCGGCGATATCAGCCCGGCCGCGCAATTGGCCGCAGGCTTGATCGGCGGCGCGATGGCAGCCGGCAGCCATTTCACCAAATCCGGTACGCGCGTCTTAATCAACACGTCACCTGAACCTTTCACCAACTGGACGGCCTCCATCGCCGAGGATATCGCCGTGTTTACCGGGCTGTGGGCCGCATTGCATTATCCCGTACTGTTCCTAGCGCTGTTGGCCGGATTCATCGCGCTGATGATCTGGCTGTGGCCCAAACTCTGGCGCGGACTGCAACGTGTATTTGGTTTCATCGCCCGCTTATTCGGCAAACGACCTGTAGAGCCGGCGGCCGCTACACCCACGATCAACCTCAACCATCCAGAACTGAAACACGACAAAGACGGCACATGAAAACAAAAGACATTTTCTTCGGCCTGTTCGCCCTCATCCTGATCGGTGCATTGGGCTATGTGTGGCTATCCCCGCAAGGTCTGAAACAGGCGCCCGCGTTGACCGTGCGCACCATCGACGGCGCGGAAATAGACCTCGCCGCGCTACGCGGAAAACCCGTGTTGGTCACCTTCTGGGCAACTTCGTGTCCCGGCTGCGTCAAGGAAATTCCACATCTGATCGACCTGCATAGGGAGTTTGCGCCACAAGGTCTGCACATGCTGGCCATCGCCATGAGCTACGATCCACCCAACCATGTCATAGCGATGCGCGATGCGCGTAAGATGCCCTACCCCATCGCATTGGATATCGATGGCAGCGCCGCGCGTGCCTTTGGTGACGTCAATCTAACACCCACCTCGTTCCTGATTGCGCCGGATGGTCGGATCGTGCGGCAGAAGATCGGCGAGATGGATATGGCCGAAGTGCGCGCGCAACTGCACACATTGCTCGGCTCTTAAAACGGAAACTCGACATGCTCTGGATCAAAGCCTGGCATATCATCTTCGTCGTGACGTGGTTCGCCGGACTGTTCTATCTACCACGCCTATTCGTTTACCACGCCGATTGCACCGACGAGGCGGGCAACGCGCGCTTCAAAATCATGGAGCGCAAACTGTTCGCCATCATGACCCTCGGCGCAGTCGCCGCGGCCTTCTTCGGGTTATGGCTGTTATTCGTCTATCAATGGCAGACGCTATTCAACACTGCTTGGCTGCCGCTCAAATTCGTCCTGGTCGCCAGCCTGATCGTCTACCACTTCTATTGCCTGAAACTGGTCCGCGATTTCCGCGCCGACCGTAACACCCGCAGCCATGTGTTTTACCGCTGGTTCAACGAATTCCCCGCCCTGATCCTGGTCGCCGTGGTTTTGCTCGCCGTCCTTAAGCCATTCTGACCGTCTGTTTTTGACTAACCGCCCTATTCGGCCGTCCCTCTTCTAAAGACAGCACTGGCCATCCCCATAATCCCCCGCCTCAAATAACAAATGCGAATCGTTTGCATTTATTATTGCGGTTAGTATACTGTGGCCACTCGACACGCGCAGGAACGGCCGTCCGGTGCGATATCGAACCCCGAGCGCGCAACCCCGCTCGTCCAAATAACCCGATCGAAACCAGGAGCCTAACGTATGAGTTCCCCCATCTCCCCCAGCCGAAAACTGGGCCTTGCCATCGCCATCGGTCTGCTGTGCGGGACTGCGGCCGCCGAACACCCCCCCAGCGCCGATGAGATGTGGCGCATCATCCAAGAACAGCAGAACCAGATCGCCGAGCTGAAGGCCAAACTCACTCAAACCGACCAGAAGGTCGAGGCCACCGGCGCGGCAGTCGAGCAGGTCTCCAGCAATGCCGCCTCCACCTCCGGCGCTGCGGCAAGCTGGGCGGAACGCACCAAGATCGGTGGCTATGGCGAACTGCATTACAACAATTTGGAGGGTGAAGGCGGTGCCAGCGACAAGGATGAGATCGACCTGCACCGCGTAGTGCTGTTCTTCGGTCATGAATTCAACGAGCGCACACGCTTCTTCTCCGAAATCGAATACGAACATGCCAACACCGAGGCCAATGGTGTCGTCGAGCTGGAGCAGGCGTATATCGATTTCGATCTGACCGATACCCAGCACGCACGCGCCGGTATGTTCCTGCTGCCGGTCGGCATCATGAACGAAACACATGAGCCACCGACTTTCTATGGCGTCGAGCGTAATCCGGTCGAAAAGAACATCGTCCCTGTCACTTGGTCCGCTGGCGGTGCCAGTCTGTTCGGCGAACTGGGTCGGGGTTTCAGCTATGACCTCGCCGCGCATGAAGGACTTAATACCTCCGCTGCCAACGATTATCTTGTGCGCGAAGGCCGCCAGAGTACCAGTGAGGCCGACGCGTCCAATCTCGCCTATACCGCACGCCTGAAATGGACCGGCATGCCGGGCGTAGAGTTGGCCGCGAGTCTGAATCGTCAGACCGATCTTACTCAAGGCGCGGACAGCAGCGCTGGCAGTGCCAACCTGTTTGAGACACACGGTATCTTCAGCCGTGGCCCGTTCACACTGAAGGCCTTATATGCACAATGGGATCTGGATGGCAGCGGCCCGGCCGCCATTGGTGCGGACGAACAGTCCGGCTGGTATGTCGAACCTTCGTACAAACTCAATGACCAATGGGGCGTGTTCACACGGTATAATTTGTGGGACAACGCCGCTGGCGACAGTACCGGCAGCGAAAAGAAACAATGGGATGTCGGCATGAATTTCTGGCCGCACCCGGACGTGGTGGTCAAAGCCGATTATCAGCAGCAGGATAACGACAGTGGCGCGAATCAGGATGGCTTCAACCTGGGCGTCGGCTATCAATTCTGATTAAATTGCGGCGCGGCATCTGCGGGGTACGGTTATCCGTACCCCGTTGTTTATTTGGCATAGACAGACAAGAAGCTTATATGAAGCGTTTGTTCAGCAACTGCGTACTTTGGCTCGCCCTCGTGTCGTCCGCATGCGCCGATACCTATCAGTCGCCCGAGGATTTTCTGCGCGAGACCTTCGCCGGCACCGTGCCCAAACCTGCCGTGCTCTGGTTGACGGGCGCAGTGCGCGAGCAGACCAAGGCGATCCTCGGCCACGAACCCAGCCAGTTGCGCGTACGTTATTGGCAACAAGGACAGCGTAGCGCCTGGATACTGGACGAGATCGGCAAGGAGAAACCCATTACCACCGGCATCGTGATCGATGCCAACCGGATCGAGCGTATCCGCGTGTTGGCGTTCCGTGAAAGCCGCGGTTGGGAAGTGCGCCACAGCTTCTTCACGGACCAATTCAAACAACGCGGCCTGACCGAAGACCAAAAACTGGATGGCCCGATCGATGGCATCTCCGGCGCCACCCTATCGGTACGCGCACTTACCAACCTGGCACGGCTGGCCCTCTACTTCCATCGGCAGATTCCCGCGACCACACATGTCACACCGTAGACGACACCGCTTAAAGATCAAGTCGCTGTACGTGTGGCACCGCTATGTCGGCTTGACCGCAGCGCTGTTCGTCATCTTGCTCGCGCTAAGCGGGGTCACGCTCAATCACACCGAACAATTCGAACTCGACAACCACTACGTACAGAACCGCTGGTTACTGGATTGGTACGGTATCAAAGCACCTGCCTCGGCCGTATCCGTAACGACTGCACATGGCCGGACGACCTTGCTCGGCGCAAAACTGTATTTCAAGGCAAAGCCATTGGAGGGGGAATTTCAAACACTGCATGGCGCAGTTGCGCTGAATGAATGGGTCGTTGTGGCTATTGACCAAGATCTGCTGTTATTGACCGCACAAGGCGAGTATGTGGAGCGTTTATCGTCGGGCGATGGCGTACCCGCCGATATTCAAAATCTGGGCAGGGATACGCAAGGGCATCTGGTCATTACGACCGGCACGGGGCGCTACAGCACGGATGCCCAATTATTAAGCTGGCAACCCTGGAGTGGAAGCACCGACTCCATCGACTGGGGAACGCCACAGCCATTCACCGGCGCAGGCATCACTCAATTGCAAGTGGATTATTTAGGTCGCATTCTGCCCTGGGAACGCGTCATTCTGGATTTGCACAGTGGCCGCCTGTTCGGCGCATCTGGACCCTGGTTGATGGATGCCGCCGCCGGATTGATGCTATTCCTCGCCGGCAGTGGCATGTTCATCTGGTGGAGACGTCAACGTTGAATCATAACTTGGCTGAATCATAGCTTGGATTGCAGATAATTCTGCAAGCCGAGTTTGTCGACCAGCTCCAATTGAGTTTCCAACCAGTCGATGTGCTCTTCTTCGCTTTCGAGAATATCCTCGAATAATTCCCGCGACACGTAATCGCGCGCCGACTCGCAATGTGCGATGGCCTCACGCAGCAGCGGCACAGCTTCGCGTTCCAGTTCCAAATCGCAACGCAGCATCTCGGGCGTATTCTCGCCGATCTTGAGTTTTCCCATATCCTGAAGATTCGGTAGACCTTCCAGGAACAGGATGCGTTTGATGAGTGCATCGGCATGCTTCATCTCGTCGAGGGACTCATGGTATTCGTGCTCGTTGAGTTCCTTCAGACCCCAGTTCTCGTACATCCGCGCGTGCAGAAAATACTGGTTGATGGCAGTCAGCTCATTGCGCAGGGCTTTGTTGAGAAACTCGATGACCTTGGCGTCGCCCTTCATAACTCCCCCTGTTGAGCCGGTATAGGACGTGGGGTAATACGGGAGTAGCGCGGGTGTAATCCGCGCCGCAGGTATGCGGATCTGGAAAGTGTAGTCTTAGTCAGGCCGCCGCGTCGGCGGACGCACCGCAGCAGCCGCCCGCTGAACAGGCGCCCAGCGCCTCATGGAGAACCTGGCGCGCGGAGTGGGCACATTTGCCGCATTGGGTGGCAACCCCGAGATTCCGGCTCAATTCGCGCAAGCTGGCAACGCCCTGCTCGTTGACCGCCGAACGGATCGCGCTGCAAGTCACACCTTTACATAGACAGACATACATGGTCACTTCCTCCTGACCAGTATTTAAATCTAAATGAGAGTGATTGTCAATTACATGATAACCGCCACGCTCTCAATCGAGAATCATGCTCAATTTATACGCCGGCCCTGGAGTGGTCATGGGGATAATACACTGATAAGACATTGATTTTATGCCTAGCTGACACGAATCAAACTAAGCACCATCCTGCGGGAATGGACAGTCGGCAGATTCTGCTGCTCTGGGACGCGGCGACCTGCGTCTGGATATCTTTGCAATCCCCGCTTGATCTGCACCGAGCGCCTGGGATTAGTGGTTGCCCAGGTATACCGGAAACTGGCGCCGACCCCGTCTGGTCAGCGCCCCGCCCGCACCAACCCACCCAGTCCGACTTCTTCCATCGCGTTGTTGAGCAGCGCGCGGATCGCGCCTTCTTTTTCCATCTGTAGTACTTGTTGCGCGAGTTCGTGCGCGTGCGCCTTCGTGAAGGTACGCACCACCGATTTCACACGCAGCAGGCTGCCGACACTCATGCTCAGACTGTCGACACCCAGGCCCAGCAGCACGATGGCCGCCGCGGGATCGCCAGCCAGTTCGCCGCATACACCGACCGGTTTGCCGTGGCGGTGCGCGCCGTCGACGATTTGCGCCAAGGCACGCACCACGGCGGGGTGCAATGTCTGATAGAGTTCGGCAACACGGGTATTGTTGCGGTCCACCGCGAGCAAATACTGCGTGAGATCGTTGGTGCCGACGGAGAAAAATGCGACGCGCTGCGCCAGGGCATCGATCTGGTACACCGCGGACGGCACCTCGATCATTACGCCCACCGGCGGCATGGTCACGGGCATACCGTCCTCTATCAGCTCGCTATGCGCGCGCCGAATCAACGCCAGCGATTCATCAACCTCGTTGACATCGCTGATCATAGGCAACATCAATCGCAGGTTATACAAGCCGATACTGGCGCGCAGAATCGCACGCAACTGCGTGAGAAAAATTTCTGGATGGTCCAGCGTGATGCGAATGCCGCGCCAGCCGAGAAACGGATTGTCTTCTCGCACTGGAAAATACGGCAGTTCCTTATCGCCGCCGATGTCGAGCGTGCGCAGAATCACCGGCCTTGGCGCGAAACCCTCCAGCACTTGGCGGTAAATGTGCATCTGTTCGTCTTCGCCGGGAAAACGGTCGCGCACCAGGAACGGCACTTCGGTGCGGTACAGGCCCACGCCTTCGGCACCGCTGCGCATCGACGGCGAGATATCCGCCAACAATCCAGTATTCGCATACAGCGGCACACGCACGCCATCGGGCGTTATGGCCGGCAGGCTCGCCAGTTCCTGCAAACCGGCGCGCAGTTGTTCTTCTTCACGCTCCAGACGCTGGAATTCGGTCAACGCCGCCGGTGTCGGCCGGACGAAAACCTGGCCGCGATACCCGTCGATCACCAATTGCTGCGATTCCAAACGGCTGACCGGCAGGTCGGCCACGCCCATCACCGCCGGGATGCCGAGTGCGCGCGCGAGAATCGCCACATGCGAGGAACTCGAACCGCGCGCCGACACGACACCGGCCAACTGTGCCGTCGGGACTTCCGACAAATGCGCCGCCGCTACGTCCTCGCCGACCAGAATCACACGGCCGTCACCGCCCAGCATCTGCACCGGCGCCTCGGCCTGCAAGCGCGTGAGGATGCGCCGCCCCAGATCGCGGATATCGGTGGCACGCTCGCGCAGATAGGGATCTTCCATCTCCTCGAAGGCGCGCAGCAATTCGTGGATAGTGTCGCGTAGGGCGCCCGGCGCCCAGTTGCCGACATGAATGCGGCCGACCACACCTTCAACCAAGTCGTCGCTGCCGACCATCAGTGCAAGCGCATCGAACAACACCAGTTCTTCCGGCGGCAGCGTATCGGCCATCTGCCGCGACATGGCGCGCACCTCGCGTTGCACATCGGCGATGGCGGCACGGAAGCTGGCCTCTTCGGCGTCGGGGTCGGCAACCTTGCGATCCGGAATGGCTTCGAGATTGGCGGGCGGATATACCACCAAGGCCCGACCGATGGCGACACCCGGAGCACCCGGCAGGCCTTTGAGCGTGAAGGGCGCGCCGCCCACGTCTTTGAACAACCGCGCGAATCCGCCGCTGGCCTCGGCATGGATGATGGCGCCGGCGAGCTGCGCGGCCAGCGTGACCATGAAGGTCTCTTCGTTCTCAGCGAACTTGCGCATCGCGCGTTGGCGCACGACCAACACGCCCAGCACCTTCTTGTGCTGGATGATCGGCACGCCGAGAAAACCGTGATAGCGTTCTTCGCCGGTCTCGACGATGCGCCGATAGCGCGGATGCGCGGAGCCGTCTTCAAGATTGAGTGGCTCGGCACGCTCGGTCACTATGCTAATCAGGCCTTCGCCGAAGGCGAGGCGCACCCGTCCGACAGCCTGCGGATTGAAACCGTCGGTGGCCATCAGGATATGTTGCTGCAATTGGAAATCGCTGAGATAGACCGACGCGACGTCGACTTGAATGGCCTTTTTGACCCGCTGTACGATGATGTTCAAGGCCTGATCCAGATCAGGCGCGGCGTTCACCTCAAGGATGATGCGCCGCAGAACATCGAGCATATTGCTGGCCATGGGCTAGGTCGGGTCCGTTATGTACACGCGAATGAGTAAAGGGAACCCGGATACATGGGCCGTTGAAACCGTAGCAACGACCCCAGGCCGCTTCTACAAAAAACAGCAGCCAATGTTGCAATTCGGATGTTCGTCATGCCCGCGCGGGCGACACTGCGCAGCGCACTAACGCAGACGGGGAAACCGGGCACGCGGGGCCGGGGACGCACCCTCCGGCAATACCAGGGGCGCGAATTCGTGCAGCGCGCGCTGATAAACCTTGCGCTTGAAAGCTACCACTTCTCCGAGTGGGTGCCAGTAATTGACCCAGCGCCAGCAATCGAATTCGGGTTGTTCGCAATTGTTCAGGCACACGGCGCGTTCGTCGCCCACCAGCCGCAGCAAATACCACACCTGCTTCTGGCCGATGCACACCGGCTGGGTGTTGCGGCGGATATACCGGTCCGGTAGCCGGTAGCGTAACCAGCCGCGGGTATGCGCGAGGATATGCACATCGCCGGGAGCCAGGCCGATCTCCTCGCCCAGCTCGCGAAACAGCGCCTCTTCCGGCGTCTCATCGCTGCGAATACCGCCCTGCGGGAACTGCCAAGCGTTCTGACCGATGCGACGCGCCCACAGCAGGTCGCCAACCTGATTGCTCAGGATGATGCCTACGTTTGGACGATAGCCATCCGAATCAATCACTTGAACACCAGCAACGCTCACGGGACAGGTGCAGTGATTCTCGCATAAGTGCCCGTCAATCGGCAAATTTTCGAGCCGCGTTTACCTACCGCGCCCAGCCCTCTATCCTTGGCGCCTGCCCTATTCCGTGGAGGATTTTGCACGTGGCCCTGGCCCTGTTCGATCTCGACAATACCCTGCTCGGGGGTGACAGCGATTATCTGTGGGGCCAGTTTCTGGTGGAACAAGGCATTGTCGACGGCGACAGCTATGAACGCGAGAACCGGCGTTTCTACGACCAATACAAGGCCGGCACCTTGGACATCCATGCGTTCCTCGCCTTCTCGCTGCGCCCGTTGGCGCAACACCCACCGGCCCAGTTGTATGTCTGGCGCGACCAATTTATCGCCCGGCTGATCGACCCCATCGTGCTGCCGGAGGCGCGCGACTTGGTGGAACGTCACCGCGCCGCGGGCGATACTCCTGTCATCATTACCGCGACCAACCGCTTCGTCACCGCGCCCATCGCCGCGCGCTTCGGCATCGAACACCTGATCGCCACCGAGGTCGAAATGGACGGCGCACGCTACACCGGTCAGAGCACCGGCATCCCATGCTTCCAGAACGGCAAGGTGCATCGCCTGCAACAGTGGCTGGATGCGCAGCAGGCAACTCTGAACGGCAGTTGGTTCTACAGCGATTCGCACAACGACCTGCCACTGCTGGAACAGGTCGCGCATCCCGTTGCCGTCGATCCCGACGATACGCTCGCACATCACGCCCGCGCGCGCGGCTGGCCGGTCATCAGCCTACGCCAGGGCTGGACCGGTCCCGCGGTTTAAGCATGTCGCGCCCCGCATCGCTCTTCGGTCTGTTGCTGCTGGCGTGTCTGGGCGGGCTGATGGGCGCATTGCTGATCGGCAGTGTCGCCTTGCCCAGCGCCGAGATTTTCGCGGCACTGACCGGCAATGCCAGCGAACCGCAATACAGCATCGTCTGGGAGCTGCGCCTGCCGCGCGCACTCAGCGCCTTCACCGTCGGCGGATTGTTGGCCTTGAGCGGTGCATTGTTGCAAATCTTGCTGCGCAATCCGCTCGCCGATCCCTATGTGCTCGGCACGTCCGGCGGCGCGGCGGTCGGCGCCTTGCTCGCCATGTTGGCGGGACTGTCCGGCGCGTGGTTGAGCGGCAGCGCCTTCGTCGGCGCGGTGTTCGCCACTCTGTTGGTCTTCGGGCTCGCGCGCCGCGACGGCGATTGGTCGGCGGCGCGCCTGCTGCTCACCGGCATCATCCTCGCCGCGGGCTGGGGCGCGTTGATTGCGTTCATCCTCACCATCGCACCGGAACACAATCTGCGTGGCATGTTGTTCTGGCTGATGGGCGACCTCGTCCCCGGCGATATTCCCTGGCCGCACCTCGCATTACTCTGCGGCGTACTCGGCATCAGTTGGCTGCTTGCCCGTCCGCTCGATCTGCTGGCGCGCGGCGAACTCCAGGCCCGCAGCCTCGGCGTGGCCGTCGAACCCCTGCGCAACGCGCTCTATATCCTGGCCGCGCTCAGCACCGCGAGCGCGGTAACGCTCGCCGGCAGCGTCGGCTTCGTCGGTTTGGTCGTGCCGCATCTGCTGCGGCTGGCCGGCGCACGCGATCAACGCGTACTGTTGCCTGCCTGCGTGTTGGCCGGCGGCACCTTGCTCACCGTCGCGGACACCCTCGCGCGCACGCTGTGGGCGCCGCAGCAATTGCCGGTCGGCATCCTCACCGCCACCATCGGCATTCCGCTGTTTCTGTTGTTGCTGTTGAAACAACGCGCGGACATCCACACATGACGGTACTCGCGTTGCATCAAGTGAACGTGAGTATCGGCAACGTCGCCGTATGCCGCGCACTCGATGTCGTCTTCAATCCCGGCGAGTGCTGGGCGATCCTCGGTCGCAACGGCACCGGCAAGACCACCTTGCTGCATACCCTCGCCGGTCTGCGCGTAGCCGACAGCGGTGCAGTGCTGCTCGACGGCACACCGATCACGCAGCAACCGCGCCGCCACATCGCGCAACACTTGGGTTTGTTGCCGCAAGACAGTCACGATCCATTCCCCGCCACCGTCTTGGAGACCGCGCTGCTCGGCCGGCATCCGCATCTCTCACTGTGGGGTTGGGAAACCGCCAAAGATCGCGCCCTGGCCCACGCCGCACTCGCGCAGGTAGGGCTCGAACAGTGGGATGCACGCGAAGTCGCGACACTCTCCGGCGGCGAACGCCGTCGCGTCGCACTCGCCACCCTGCTCACGCAAGACCCCGATATTCTGTTATTGGACGAACCGACCAATCATCTCGACTTGCATCATCAAGTCGCCTTGCTGGACCTGCTCGCACACCAAGCCCGCGAACAGCGCAAGACCGTCATCATGGTGTTGCACGACCTGAACCTCGCTGCGCGTTTTGCGGATCACTGCCTGTTGTTGTACGGCGACGGCAACGTCTGCGCGGGGGCTTGCGATGGAATCCTAGAGACCCCAATCCTGGAACGGCTCTACAGCCAACCACTACGGAAAATCAGCAATAGGCCACCGGCTTGGTTGCCAGTGTGATTAGAACCGAAGATTTTTAGACCAACAAACCGCCTCTCAGTTTGCTGGTCCCAGATCAACGGTGCAGCATGGATCGTAAGGATGCCGTAATGAGACTATGGCATAAAGCAAGCTCAGCACGCACATCCCCACACTGAAATTCACAAAAGAAAAAATCTTGCGCATACACAAAAACAACCCAATATACGGCTATATTTCCAGCGCTATCGAGATGGGCGCAAACAGGATCGAATTAGAATACAAATTTGGCCGAGAGGAAATAACTGCATTTAGAGATTTTATCGGGTGGAGCATGGGTTGTCTTGACCCCAAAAGCGAGGAAGCCTCTGACTTGAGGGATCATTTCAATGAACTATATATTTCAATGAAAGCAACAGTACAGGTAAACAATATAAATCTCCCAATCGTCGCTAGCATGTACGAGAGTTTCGAAGGGAATGTTTTTCGTTTAATTGTCGGAACTAGCTGATATCCGACTTCAGACCCCCGGAATCCCCAGCCTGTGACCGGCCCGAGATTGCCACTGATACCTGTGGAAAGTAAGTTTAAGTTTCACCAACGCTGCCTCCCTTCTTACATCACCCCCCGCACCCACCGCACAATATCCTGCGCACCCATCGCCCCGGCCTGCCGGGCCACTTCGCGACCGCCCTTGAACAGGGCGAGTGTCGGGATACTGCGGATGCTGTATTGCGCGCCCAGCCCTTGCTCCACTTCGGTATTCACCTTGGCGAAGCGTACCTGCGGTTCCAACAGGCTGGTGGCCTGGGCATAGTGCGGCGCCATCATTTTGCAGGGGCCACACCACGGCGCCCAGAAATCCACCACGACTGGGATGTCGTTGCGGGCGATGTGCTTGCCGAAGTTGGCACCGTTCAGTTCCAGCGGGTGACCGGTGAACAACGGCTGGTGACACTGGCCGCAGTTGGGGCCCTGTGGCAACCGCGCCGCGGGCACGCGGTTGACGGCATGGCAATGCGGGCAGACGAGATGCAGCGAATCATTCATAACAAAACCTTCATTTGAACCGACTGCTTTTTATATGGGGCCGACATCCCGTCTTGCCAAGTGCCCACATCGGACAATTGATTTCACGCCGCCACACCTCCACTTAAATGGGCTAGGGTAAAGATATGGAAAACCACAAGTGGGGTGCCATCATGAGCGTTGCACGACAAGTTCTACTGCTCGCGCTCGGCGTGATGCTTTGGAGCTGCACCGCGCCACGCTACCAAACCTTTTATCGCTACGAGCCGCCCACGGATGCTGCGGCGCGCACCTGTCTGGCGCGCTGCGAACAGGCGCAAAAAACCTGCCTGGATCGCTGCGGAAAAAATTACACGGCCTGCGTGCGCGCCCTCGAACCCGAGGCGCAGGCGCGCCATGCCGATGCGCTCAAGCGCTACGCGGGCGAATGGGAACAATACCAACGCGACCTGAACCGCTACCAACTCAGCATTTCTCTAGGCTGTGGGCATGGCGGTGGATGGTATGGTGCCGGTGCGTACGATCCGTGGTGGCCTTACGGCGGTTATCGACCGTACTACTACCCACCCGAGCCGCCGCAACAACCGAGTTACGCCGACGAATTGAGCACACTCAGCGCGGAGAAATGCGCTCGCGATTGCGGCTGCCAACCCGGCTACGATGCCTGCTTCCTAAGTTGCGGCGGCCGCAAACTGCCCGAGCAACGCTGCATCGCCGACTGCCCGGCGGGGCAATGAGCTATTTCAGCCGTTGATCATCCAGAACACGACCATTCAATGCCGTGGTCGATTTTCTCGTCCATACGCTGCCAGCGGCTACAGCCCAGCGCCACCTCGTTGCCCCATCGTTCTAAGAATCTCCCCCCACACTTGACTCGTTAACGATAATAATTATCATTCGCGATATGAGCCATCAATTCAGGGGCATGGGGACATGGCACGCGCTCGACCCGCAACTCACCGTAAAGTATGGGAAATCGAGGCACGCTTTCATTGCGGCGTGATCGGCACCTGCCTGCGCCTGGAGGATCTGCGCACGCTGTGCCGGCGCGCGGGCATCGTGTTCCAGACCGCGGTGAGCGACTACGCCTTGCATCACGCCTTTGTCGAACTCGCCGACCGCGCCTGTTATGCGACCCGTCTGCTGCAACGCCGGTTGGACAGTCGCCACCGCGAAAGCCTGCGCCACTTTGCAACCGCCCGCGACGAGGCAACGCTTATCCAATATTGGGAGGCCGCGCAGGCCAGCGGCGAGATTGCCGGCGCCTATTGGGCGCTGATGAGTCATCCCCTCGCAGGCCTGACGCTATGCGAGCGGGTAACCGGCGAGGTACACATGCTGTCGCATTTGGCCGGCGCCTCACGGCGTGCCGAACTGCAACACATCAAACAGCTACAGCAACGCCAGCGTCTGCTGGAACAATGGCTGCACGAAGAGCGCCAGAGCGCCGCCGACCGTCAGGCCATCATCCAAGCACTCAATCAACGCCTGACCAAGGCAGCCAACGCCGAGCAGGAACTCGCACGCGCACGTACCCGCATCGCGCAACTGGAACAAGGCGATGCGTTGCGCCTCGCCCGCACCTGTAGCGAAGACTTGGCTGCGGCACTGGCCAACGCACGCCTCGCCGCTGACCGCCATGCCGCGGAAGCCCGACACTGGACTGAACGTTGCCAAGCAGCAGAACATTCCGTGGCGCGCACCGCCAGCGAACTCGCCGCCACTGTCGCCGAACGCGATAGTCTCGAACAACTGACACAGTCTCTCACCCGCCAGTGCGCGCAGGACTGCACAGCCGACTGCCCGCGTTTCGATTTGTGTCGTCGCCGCATTCTGTATGTGGGCGGCCGACCGGGCCTCGGCCCGCATCTGCGCCAACTGGTCGAACAGGCGAACGGCGAATTCCTGCATCACGACGGCGGCCGCGAAGAGGCGGACAGCGCGTTGGCCGCGCTGCTGCCGGGCGCCGATGCCGTGCTCTGCCCGGCGGATTGCGTCAGTCACAGCGCCATGCTGCGTATCAAACGCAGTTGCAAACAACAAGCGAAACCGTTCCTGATCCTGCGCAGCGCCAGCCTGTCGGCCTTTGTGCGCGGCTTGCAACAATTGCTTAACAGTAACGCCGCCCTGGCCTGAGTAGACGTCAACGCAATCCGATCCATCCACATTACATAAACACGACACGACATCTTCACGACATTTGCATAACATCTTGGGGAATTATTTATGCGCCGCAAAACGCTATCGCTGTTGATCGCCACCAGTCTGTATGCCACCGGCGCGCACGCCGGCACGACCTCCGACCCCGGCAAACCCGCACAATCGCGCCTGACGGCGGAACAGCAACTCGGCCAAGCGCTCTACACGGATCGGAATCTGTCGCGCAACCGCAATCAGTCCTGCGCCAGTTGCCATAGCCTGGAATCCGCGCGCGATCCGCTCACGCACAAGAAATTGGCGAGTCCCGGCTTCGTCGATCCGGACAATGTCGCGCAAGGTACGCCGGTCTCGGCCGGCTCGGTGGCGGGACATTTCGGCCGCCTGAACGCGCCCAGTGCCGGCTATGCCGCATTCAGTCCGTTCTTTCACTGGAACGGCGACGAAGGCCTGTACGTCGGCGGTCAGTTCTGGAACGGCCGGGCGAACACGCTCGCGGAACAGGCCGGCGCTCCCTTCCTCAACCCCGACGAGATGGCCATGCCCAGCGCCTGGGCAGTCGTCTCCCGACTCAAGGAGAAGCATCAGTATCAGAAGCTGTTCCGCAAACTCTACGATCTCGATCTCGACGCGATCCCAACGTATGAAGATGCACCGGCGACACTCACGCCGCCGCCCGGCGTGGCCGAGATCTATACCTGCTTGACGCAAGCCATCGCCGCCTTCGAGAAGAGCACGGTGTTCAACCGCTTCACCTCGAAATTCGATTTCTACCTGGCTGGGCAGGCGCAACTCACGGAGCAGGAAATGCTGGGCTTTACCGTGTTCCAGGACGAAAGTAAGGGCAACTGCGCCGCCTGCCATCTCAGCGCACCGACTATCGCGCCCGATGGCAACCCGTTCCCGCCGCTGTTCACGGATTTCACCTACGACAATATCGGCGTACCGCGCAACGTGAATATCCCCGGCAATCCCGAACCCGATCCGGGCTTGGGCGGCCGCGCCGACATCGCCGCGCGCAATCCCACCAGCGAGCTTGGCAAACACAAGGTCATGAGCTTGCGCAATATCGCGCTGACACCGCCTTATGCACACAACGGCGTGTTCAAAACCCTCGAACAAATCGTGCACTTCTACAACACCCGCGACGCATTGGGCGGAGTCGCGGACAACAACGATCCGGGCTTCGGCAGCTACGGCTGGCCGATGCCGGAGATTGCGGAAAACGTGAACACGGACGAACTGGGCAATCTGGGACTCACGACCGAGGAAGAAGTGGCCCTGGTCGCCTTCATGAAGACACTGACCGACGGTTATCCCGACTGGGGCAAAGATCCCAACGTCCCGCCGGGCACGCCCTCGCCCTTCGCGGCGACGCCGTTTCCACCGTTGCCTTGAAGCAGCGCACTCATTGTTTGGAGCACGCGGGCGGCACGGTTAAACCATGCCGCCCGCAACCACAAAATAACTCACGCCAGCTGAAACACTCTCGCCACCAGAATCATCTGCATGGCGAAACCCAGTAGAAATGTAACGACACGCAACAAGGGCACGGCAAAGGTAAATACCCAGAAATGCGTCAGCCGCGCGAAGAAATAGACCATGCAGGCCGTCGCGCTCAGCGGACTATTCAGATCGGCAATCTCGATCAACAGCACTAGCGGAGCGAAGACCACCAGATTCTCCACCGCGTTCTCATGCGCACGCATCATGCGTTCTGCCCAGGCGAACTTGGTTGTAGTGATCCCATAAGGGTCCCAAAGCGCTGCCAACCCGCCTTGTTCGACGATGCGGTTGAGGATGTAGGGAACCCACATAACGGCCGTCATGAGCAGCGTTAAGCTCAGCCAATAAACTTCATCGCTTAATATGTGCGTCATATGTTTCTCCTCTGCCTTTATAGTTGGGCCGTTCTCGGTGGTGCGACGATTGCCCGATAACGCGACAGCAACATTGCGTTGTCGATGGACCCGTGATGATGAAATTGTTTCCAACAGCCGTATTCTTTGCGATAGATGCGCGAGGTGCGGATGGCGAGGTCGATGCGCTGCCCGTTCAACTCGACATAACCGCGCTCGCGTCCCACGGCGCAGAACATGTCCGCGCCGCAGTGCAGGCTGTAATCGTAGAACTCCACGTACACACGGGCCGGACCGCAAAAGATACGTTCGTAGACAGCGCGTATCGTCGGCCATCCGCGTCGAATATCACCCAATGGATTGGACATGGAGGCCGCGTCGCTGTGCGACCAGTTTTCTGCCATCAACGTCAGGTCGCGCTGATTGAAGGCTTTGTAGAAAGCCATCAGACAGGCGAGAGGGTCGCGCGTATCGCCCGCATCGTTTGCCGTCGCCTCGGCGCCGGTAATCGGCCGTTGTTCAGTGTCCATCGCAGCCCCAATGTGTTGTATATACAACTTTTCAGAGTAAGAAAATCACTGCAATTTGTCCGCGGTCTCGCGCAAGCGTCGTACCAGCTCCACCATATCCGCCCTACCGATGGCATTGACCATCCGGGCATATAAGGCGTCGCCTTGGGCGCTGAGTTGCACTTCCAGTCGCCGCGCCGCGGCGCTCGGCACGATCGTCTGCTCGCGCCCTGAACGGGTGCGACGCAGATAGCCCTTCTCTTCCAAGGCATCGATGAAACGCGTCACGGTCGACTTCTCCAGATGCAATTCATCGGCGATCTGTTTTTGCGTTATCGATGGCTGGGATAACACCAGCCGCAACAGATAAGCGTGCGCCGGCGACAATCCCAGCTCACTGAACGCTTGCTCCCAGATCTTGTCGACCTTGCGCACCAGGGCATTGAGATTGAAATAGAGGCAGCGTTCGAACATGGAACGCACAATAGACCATAATGGTTGTATATGCAACCAATGGCTAACCCAGCTTCACCGCCCGCAAAAACATCGCGATGAGATGTTTCACCAGATCCACCAAGCTGTGATCGCGGAAACGATCCGCCTGATAGACGAGCTTGGCATACAACGCTTCGCGCACCATACCTTGAAACATCAACGCGGCGATGCGTGCATCGATACCGGTGGCGACACCTTCCTTGCGTAATTCACCCAAGCCGAACTCGATGTAGTCCGCGAACGGCCGCCAACGGTTCTCGAAGAATTGCCGCGCGGCCTGGCTGCCTTCCAGCGCGGCATGCAGTTCCATGCGCAGATAATCGGGATCGCGCGCGACGCTTTCGACGTACATCAGTGTCATGCGCGCGAGCATGCCGCCAAAATCGTCCGGTCCGCGCACGACCACATCCACATAGTTCTCGCGCGTGCAGGCGATCTCGCTCAAGACCGCTTCGTAGAGATCCTGCTTGGAGGAAAAATGGCGGTACAACACCGCCGGACTCACGGCCAGGCGCACCGCAATCTCGTCGACCGACACACCGTGATAACCCTTGTCGGCGAACAGCACTTTGGCGACCGCCAGGATCGACGCGCGCCGTTCGGACGCTTGCAGACGTTTGGCCATGAGTCCGGCTCCTGTATCTCAGGGGCCAGTCACCCTGCCTTGCGGATAAGGAATTCGAAGGCACCGTCGTTCTGGCCGGACGACATCAGCGTATTCCCGGTCTGTTTGCAGAACGCCTCGAAGTCCTTCACCGAACCGGGATCGGTGGCGAGGATGCGCAACACCTGCCCACCGCCGAGCGTGGCGATACTCTTCTTGGCGCGCAGGATGGGCAGCGGACAGTTCAGACCGCGGGCGTCGAGTTCTTGGTCGAAGTTGGCCATGATTGAGGTCTCCTTTCTTAAGTTAGTGAACGTTTACTTAAGATAGGCGCCCCCGGACAACCTGTCAACCCCGCCCATGAAAAACCCCGCCGGAGCGGGGTTCTGCCGATATGACTCGGCTTTGGCCTGGACCGTCCGGACATGGCTTTGTGTATTCGCGATGAAAGCTACCCGCCCCAACGCACGGGGATCGAATCAGGTCTCGAACAGCCGCTGCCACCAGCGGCGACGGTTGCCGGGCAGGAACGGTGCCTTGAGATCGATGGGCGGGATTTTGGAAAGTATCCATCCCGGCAGCGGCGGATTGTCGCTGAAGCCGCAAGACACGCCGAGGTTGTTTGGATCGAAAATCTTCACGAAGCTCGGCTGCTCGAAGGAATCCGCATAGACGATGCCGCAGTAATCCTCTTCATGTTCTTTATGCAGCAGCACATCGATCTCGGCGATGAATTCGCCCAGCTTGTCCGCGCTCACGGTCGCGGTCGGCGGCTCGGCGCCAATGGCATAGATGTACCAGTCGCCTGCCATATCGTTGCGCAGCGTCTCCCACAAGGTATCCAGTTGTGGCCAGCGCAACACGCCGTAGAACGTGCCCTTAAAGGCCGTGCGAAAAGGCTGTTCATCCATCTGATTCATCTCTAACGATCTCGACTGTTCACCGCAACAAACCATCCTAAGGTAAACCGCCACGGGCGGCGATCATATTTCATCTATCCATTGTTTGAGTTTGGCCGCCTCTCGACGCAGAAAAGCACCATCCTCGAAGGCGTTGGTCAACAGGCTGACGCCTTGCGTCACCGCCAGCACGTGCAAAGCGTGATCGCGCGCGGCGCGCCCGCATCCCATTGCCAGGAACTGCGTCTTGAGCCAGTCGAAGAACACCTCGAACATCTCTCGCGACCGCGATTGCAGCACCAATTGGGTCTTGCTCAGCTCCACATTCAACGTACCCATGGGGCAGCCGTAGCGCAGGATGTCCCGCTCTTCGTTCAACAGAATCTGCACATAGCGTTTGAGCCGGTCACGTGGTTCGGGGATGCTTGCCTCCCACTCTGCCAGCATGGCACGGATACCCTCCAGCCGGTAATCCACCACCGCGTCCAGGATCTCGTCCTTGGTCTTGAAGTAGTAATAGAAATTCCCGCGAGGGATCTCCGCCGCATCGGCGATATCGGTAAACGAAGTCTGGTTGTAGCCACGCCGATAAAACAGCCGATTCGCCGTCGCGACGATATGCTGCCGGAACTCCTGACCTTTGCGTTTGAGCGCCATACCCGTGCCCTGTTGAGCTGTGCGCCCATTGTACCGTCCAATCCGGACGGATGGCATGGTCTGCCGGCCTGCCCTGCTGTTCGCGCATCACCGCGCCTCGCCCAAAGCAAATGCCTTCACTTGCTCGAACGGCAAATGATCGCCGATATCTTTCCCGTAATACGCTTCCCGGATAACCCCCTGCTCATCCACCAGGAATTCGGCCGGCAGCGTGGTCAAGCGCCCCTGAAAACTGCTCGGCAGAAAACCTTTGAGCAGCATCGCCCGCAATACGGATGGAAAGCGCAGGAATGCTGCCTTGAACATACCGACGATCGAACGCTCGATAGCGAACGCGCGATAGTAGGCATTGGTTTCGTCCGCCAGAATCGGGAAGGGCGCCCGGTGTCTGTCTGCCTGATGTCGCAAATTATCCAGTGGCGAATCGAAAATGGCCACGACCGTCAAACGCCCACCCAGCTCGTCGAATCGCGATACCAGTTCGTGCACCCGCAGATTGCAGAACGGGCAGGCCGCGAAACGGAAAAACGCCAGCAGGACACGCGTGCCGCGCAACACATCCAGATCGAATAAGGCACCCTCTATGGACCGCAGACGTAATGGACCCACACTGTCACCCGGTTTTCTGCGCATGATCGACTCCTTGTTGTTCAGTTAGGTAACGGCAATCAAACTATCGGCATCGCCATCGACATGGCCCGCGTCTGCCGCACAGCCATCTCCTGCATCTGGGCGTGTATCGCCGCGCGCCAAGCATAGGCAGGACGATATCCGAGCAGGCGTTCGGCCTTGGCATTATCGACGCCGACCTCTTCCATCAGATGAACGATGCTGCGCGTCACCAAGGGTTCCCAGGGAACGATAGGGTCGAGTTTTTCCATCAACCAGGCGAAGGGATAGGCGACGGCGAAAGGTACGCTGAAGTGCGGCTTGGGCAGGCCATAGTCGTCATGCAGATAGGTAATGACGTCGCGCACGCGCGGCACCTCGGGCCCGACGATATTGAAGCCTTCGTAATCGGCGAGACCCTGTGCAGCCACCGCGCAGACAAAGGCCGCGCCGATATCGCGCCCATCGATGATCGGCAGGCTGGTACGCCCTCCCGCCACCCACGGCACCAGATGCGTTTTGAGTCGCGGCACCAGAATGGGCAACACACCCAGGGCATAGCGGCGACCGGCGAAGATACCCAGTCGAAGATTAATGACCTGGAAATCCGCGCTCGCGGCAGTGCGTAAGGCAGCCTCGATCTTCACCACATTGCAGAGATGCGGCCAGAGCGGGCGCGGAATGCCTTCGCTCTGCGGATCGCTGGAATGCTCGGGCGCGGCGGCGCTGGTGGTGCTGGTATTGACGAACCGTCGCACGCCTGCGGCGCGGGCGGCATCGATCAATGCCAGATTGGGTTCGAGAAACAGATGCCGCGAATCTGCAACATGCCCCCACAGCGAACTCCATGCTACGGCGTTGCAGAGCACATCGACACCTTCGACCATGATCTTCCGGTAATCGGCATCGCGCAGATCGCCCTCGCGCACTTCGCCAGCGAAACCCGGCAGCAGTTTCCGTCGATCCCGGCAGGCAGCGATCACCCGCAGCATCGGATCGGCCTGCGCCATGAATGCTTCGAGGACATGGCTCCCGACAAACCCGGTCGCACCGGTGATAAGCACCGTTTTCATCCGCGCCCTCCCTTCCCGTCATATAGCCGGTCATAGCCGCCATGCGTATAAAATAATACGTTTGTATTAGTTTTTCAAGCCCACCCATCGCCCGTCCGCGGAGCGCGCTTGACCGACCCGTCAGGCCGGCGTAGAGTCGCGCCCCGTTACAACGCTTCTGGTGTTCCAAGGATTTTCATCCGCGGAATGAAACGGGAAGCCGGTGCGATCTCTTCACAAGGATCTATTCCGGCGCTGCCCCCGCAACGGTAAGCGAGTCAAGGCGGATCAATCGGCCACTGTGCTTTGCGCATGGGAAGGCGATCCCCCGAAGAGTCGATTCTCGATAGAGACGACGCTCACTCGCGAGCCCGGAGACCGGCCCGAAGCCCAACCGTTACCGTGTCGCGGAGGGCGATGCCAATGGGCGAGATATTCTCCAACCCGTTTCCGTTCTCTCCCCCGACAGGGTATTTGCATCACGCGCGCGGGTGTGCGCATTCGTCGGAGAGAAACTGCATGTTCCAGCAACGTCCCATCGTTCTTTGTATCGCCGCCGCCGTCGGCACCGTCATCGGTAGTGGCAGTCTGAATAGCCAAGCCGCCGAGACCACGGCACCGGTCATCGTCACCGCCACACGCACCGAACAACCGGCCGATCACGCGCTCGCCAGCGTCGCAGTCATCGACCGCCAGACCATCGAACAATCCCAAGCGCACGATGCCGCCGAACTGTTGCGCCAATACGCCGGGATCGATGTCGCGCGCAACGGCGGGCCTGGCCAGACGACTTCGGTGTTCATCCGCGGCGCCGAGAGCAATCACACGCTGGTGTTGCTCGATGGCGTGAAGCTCAATCCCGGCACCATCGGCACCGCCGCGTTGCAGAACATCGATCCGGCCGTGATCGAGCGCATCGAAATCGTCAAGGGCCCGCGCTCCACGCTGTATGGATCGGACGCGATCGGCGGTGTCATCAACATCGTCACGCGCCGTCCGGAACAGGCGCGCAGCGCCCAGTTCAGCGCCACCGCGGGATCGCACGACACCCGCGAACTCACCGCCAATGTCGGCGCGCGCGAAGGCATCTGGCGCTTCGGCGCGGACTTGGCCACCCAGGACACCGACGGCTTTCCAACCCGCACGACCGCCACGCAGGATCGCGGCTACGACAATGTCGCCTACAATCTCTCCGCCGGCGTCGAGCTCGGCGCGACCGACATCGAACTGCGTCGTTGGCAATCGACAGGCAGCACCGAGTATTTCGACTTCTTCCTCGCGCCGGTGGATCAGGACTACGACAATCAGGTCACGGCCTTGCGTGTCGAGCAGGAGGTGTCCTCGCTGTGGACCACGCAGGCCACGCTGAGCCGCATGCAGGACGAGATCACGCAAAATCAAAGCACGGATTTCGTGCGCACGCGCCGCAACAGCCTCGACTGGCAGAACGACATCGCGCTCGATGCGCACCTGCTGACGGCGGGCATCACGCTGTGGCGGGAATCGACCGATGCGCTGTCCTATGGCACGCCGTACGCCTCGGACACCGACATCAACGAGGCCTATCTACAAGACAATATCGATCTCGGCGCACAACAGTTGCTGTTCGGCATCCGCCACACCGACCACGAAGATTTCGGCACGCATCTGACCTGGAACGCCGGCTATGGGCTGGATATCACCGAACGCGACCAGGTGTACGCCAATGCCGGCACCGCCTTCCGCGCGCCGGATGCCGACGACCGCTTCGGTTTCATCGGCAATCCCGATCTCGATCCCGAAACTTCGCGCACCTTGGAACTGGGGCTGCGCCACCGCTTCGCGGACACGCTCAAGGGCAGCGTGAGCCTGTTCGATACGCGCATCGACGATCTGATCGAACCCAACGCCGCATTCACGCGCATGGAAAACATCGAGGAAGCGCGCATCCGCGGCATCGAGGCCGGCGCGGAATACCGCGACACCCAATGGGATGCGCATGTTTCGGCCATCCTGCAAAACCCGCGCAACGAGACCGACGACGCATGGCTGGCCCGCCGCGCGCGCCGCGGCTTCACCGGCGGCATCGGCTACCGCTTCGACCAATCGCGCGTGGGCGCGGAACTGGTCGCCGCGGGTGCGCGCAAGGATTCGCCGTACAGCACGGTCGTCAATGGCGGTTACGGCACACTCGACCTGCTCGCCGAGACGCGTTTGTCCAAGGACTTCACACTCGCCGCACGCATGGAAAATGCGCTCGACAAGGACTACGCGCTTGCAGACACCTACCGCACGTCCGGGCGTGCGTTCTTCCTCACCCTGCGCTATACGCCCTTCGGCGCGCAATGAGCAGGGTCTTCGCCATCACCCTCGCCCTGTCCACCGCGGCCCATCTGGCCGCGGTGGGCTTCGGCCGACCGACGGCGCCGTCACAGCCGGCGGGGAACACGGTCGTGGCGTTGACATTGATCCCGCCCGCGACACAGCCCGCAACGCCCACCGTCACGACACCGACCTTGCCATCCGCGCCACGGCAGCACGCCGCGCACAGTGCAGTCGCCCCGCACCCCAGCGCGGCAACCGACGCCGCGCGCGCATCGCGACCGACCGCCGCCATCGCCATCCCCGGCGCAACGGCGTCCACGCCCTCCGATGCGCTGGTTCAACAGGTACAGGCACTGCTTTCCGGCCGCTTCCATTACCCGCGTCTGGCGCGCACGCGTGGCTGGGAAGGCATCGTAGAAATCGCGCTGAACCTGGCACCGGACGGCCGCATCACCCAGGTACACCTGCATCGCGCTTCCGGCCACGCCGTGCTGGACAACGCCGCGATGGATTCCGCCCAGCAACTGCGCGCGGTGCCGAACGTCGCGACGCTCTTGCAGGGCCGCGCCCGGGAGATGATTATTCCCGTCCACTACCGTCTGCGCGAAAGCTGATATACCCGCATGGGCAACCGCCTCTCCAAGATCTACACCCGCACCGGCGATAAAGGCGACACCGGCCTGGGCGATGGCACGCGCGTGGACAAAGACAGTCTGCGCGTCGAGGCGTTCGGCAGTGTCGACGAGCTCAACAGTCATATCGGCCTGCTGCTCGCGCAAGCGGCTGTGCCCACCGAGATGCGCGCGGTACTCGTCGACGTGCAACACGACCTGTTCGATCTCGGCGGCGAGTTGTGTATTCCCGGACATCAAGCCATCGGCGCTGCGCACATCCTCCGGCTCGAAGAGGCGCTCGACGCCCTCAATGCCGATCTCCCTGCGCTGAAAGAATTCATCCTGCCCGGCGGCACTGTCGCCGCCGCGACCGCGCATGTCGCGCGCGCCGTGTGCCGCCGCGCCGAACGCCGCGTGGTCAGCCTGGCGCGACACGAAGCGGTCAATGCGCCGGTACTCGCCTACCTCAATCGCCTGTCCGATCTGCTATTCGTCATCGCCCGCGTGCTGGCACGCGGCGATGGCAGCGAGGGCGGCGAAGTCTTGTGGCGGCGCGATCGCTGAACATGCCCCGCTTCGCCGACACGCTCCGCACCTTGCCCTCGGTCGAACACATCGCGCGACTCGAACTCAGCGATGCCGACGGACAGCCCGCCGGCATCATCGAAAACCGTCCCGGCAGTGCCGGTTCGGTCGCGGTCTATCATGCGGTGACCTATCCCGATGGCTGTCTGGACCGGCGCGCGGCGGAACAAGCGCTCACGCTGTATGCAGAACACACCGCCGATGCCCGCGCGCATCCCGGCAAGCATCCGAATATCGATCGGTTGTTCGCGCTCATCGACGGCGATCAACGTCTACAGGTCGGCATCGTTTTACGTTAATCGCACGTCGTATACACTCGCGCCTTCGTCCCCTATTCGGTGGCAACCTTCATGAAAGCTTCCGTCGTCGTCATCGGCATCGGCGAACTCGGCGCGGTATTCGCGCGCGGACTGCTGCGCCTCGGCCATCCCATTTATCCCATCACCCGCGCCATGGACATGGCCGCGGAGGCGAAAGCGCTGCCCGATCCCGAGATGGTCTTGCTGGCCGTGGCCGAGAAGGATCTGCATGCGACGCTGCGCGCCATTCCAAAACCCTGGCAATCGCGATTGGCGCTGCTGCAAAACGAGTTGCTGCCGCGCGACTGGCTGGAAGCGGGCATTGAGCTGCCGACAGTGATTTCGGTGTGGTTCGAGAAAAAGCGTGGGCAGGACGCAAAGGTGCTGCTGCCCTCGCCCGCTTTCGGTACGCATGCCCCGTTGCTGACCGACGCGTTGAACGGCATCGGCATTGCCGCCCGCGTGCTGGCGACGCAAGATCGGTTGCTATTCGAGTTGGTGCGCAAGAATGTCTATATTGTCGCGACTAATGTCGCCGGACTGGCGGTCGGCGGTACGGTCAGCGAACTGTGGCGTCATCACGAAGCGCTCGCGCGCAGCGTCGCGTTGGATGTGATCGACATTCAGGAATATCTGACCGGCACACGCTTCGATCGCGATGCGCTGATCGCCGGCATGTTGGAAGCCTTCGACGGCGATCCGCAGCACGGCTGCATGGGGCGCAGCGCGCCGGCGCGTCTGCAACGTGCGCTGGAACAGGCCGATGCCGCCGGCTTGGCCGTACCGAAATTGCGCGAGATCGCCGCGACCTCAAAAACCTAATCTGGCATCTCCAGACCCTTTTGCACCGGACCATACGGTTCTTCGCGGTGCTTGTCGTGATAATGCATGCGGTATTGGGTGAAGCGTTTGAGATCGTCGAAATGCAGAAATGGATTGCCGGCGAGCTGTTCGCGCAGCGTGGACGTTTCGGCGATGGAATAATTGTGCCCCGGCCGGATCAAGGTCGCTTCCGGCAATTTCTCGCGCATATCTTTCAAGGTCCAGAACATCTGTTCCGGATCACCGCCGCGCAGATCGCAACGGCCGCAACCATAGACGAACAAGGTATCGCCGGTAATCAGATCGTCGCCGAGCTGGTAACAGGCGGAACCCGGCGTGTGGCCGGGTGTGTGCAGGATTTTGATCTCGGTGTCGCCGAGTGCGATACGGTCGCCACCGTGATGCAGCGTCGGCAGATCGAGATAATGCCCCCAGAACTGTGCCTCGGGTTTGAGCAAATGCACTTGCGCGTCGCAACTGCGCAGCAAGGCTTCGATGCCGTTGATGTGATCGTGATGGCTGTGGGTCAGCAACACATCGGTGATATTGAGTGCGTGCGCACGCGCCAGGGCAAGAATCTCCGGTACGTCCCAAGCGGGATCGACGACCGCCGCGCGGCGAGTCTGGATGTCTTCGATCACATAGACAAAGTTCGCCATCGGCCCGAGTTCCAGGGCGTGAATGCGATACGGTGTTTCTGTCGCCATGACGGACTCCTCGGCCATTACATGGATGCTACAGGTCGATCGCATTATGGCCGAAGCCATCCCCGGCCACTACACTGCCACGCAGCTATCGGTCCATGAAGGAGTTTCCATGCACATCCACATCGTCCATCCCGATCCCGCGCGCGAATATGCCTTCATCGAAGGCTGCGACATTCTGGAAAGTTGGAACGACCCCGACGATCCGCAGGCTTCCATCGCGCGGGCGCGGGTCGCGCCGGGCGGCATCACGCGCTGGCACGCGCTCACCGGCGTGACCGAACGCTATCTGATTCTGAGCGGCAACGGGCGGGTCGAGATCGGCGATGCGGCGCCGGAGACAGTCAACGCGGGTGATGTGGTGGTGATCCCGGCCGGCGTACGTCAACGCATTGCCAACACGGGTGCGGAGGATTTGCTGTTTTATGCGATCTGCACGCCGCGCTTCACGCCGGCATGTTACGCGGCCCTGGAGTGAGTGGGGGAGTGAGTGGCGGCATGCGTTTCGTATAGTGCATGGGGGAGTGCATGCGGCTGGCCGAATTGCATACGCAACTTGCGCACGGTCGCCGGGCCGATGCCGGGCGTGGCCAGCAATGCCGCATCCGCGGCCGTGCGTACCTGTTCGGCGGTGCGGAAACCGGCCGCATACAAGGCCTGCGCGATGCGCAGATTGATGCCGGCCGTCTTCACCGCGAGGAAAAACTGCTGCGCATCGCCACTGATCGATTGGCGGGTCGATGGACTGCAAGTGGACGGCATGCTGGGGATGTCTGCACTGCGCGGCACCGTCTCGACACGGCGTTCGATCCGCTGGTGTGGTTCTATCGTACTGGCCGCGCTCAGCCCTGTCACCGCCAGAAAATGCCGTGCCGCGACCAACAGCAATCCCGCCGCCAGCCACTGCGCAAGACACACCTGCGCGGGTAGTTCCACGAGCACGCATTGGGTCGCCAAGCCGGCCGCCCAGGCGACACACAGCGCAGCGAACAGCGCGAAGCCGGTCGACCAGAGTCGCGCCGGCCGACGCGGCAACCAGCGTCGGCCCTGCTGCGCAAGCCAGACACCCAGCACATCGAACCAGGTGCGGTCTTGGTATAAGTCGTCGTGGTGAAGTTGCATAGGCACTCGATCCTTGTGACCCACTATCCCAAAATTCAGCGCGGCGAATCTGTGAACGCCGCCACACTAGAGCCAACGGTTGAATTCGCGCGAGTATACCGCCACCATCGGCGCTCTCGATAGCGCAGTGCACCAAGGCCTTTGCATGCAGACCCCGGACGATACATTCACGGCCATCCTCGATCCGCGCAAGCAAGCCGATTTATGACCGCGCCGAAACTCGTCCTGCATCCGCAGGCCTGCGACGCAGCACCCACCTACGATGCAATCGTCCTGGCCTTGCGCGACCTCGGCACAATCGGCACGCGCTTCGCGCTGGACGGCAACACGCATTTCCAGACCGGCCCGGATTTTCTGGACGGCATCGGTTTCCTGGGCTGTGCCCCGTCGATCCAACTGGACCCGCCGGCGCAACACGCAGAACCGGCCGCACGCGCCGGCCGGTTCTGCCATATCCAAGTGCAGGCGCCTACCGAACGACCGCGCCTGCGCTGCAAGAGCGGACAAGGTCCGCGGTGCCGCCGCTGTCGGAGCGACATTCCACCCGACCTGATACAGGCACCGGACGCGGACATCGCCTGCCCCGATTGCGGACACCCCGCGTCACTGGCCGGATTGAATTGGCGCCAATCCGGCGGTTATGCCCGCGTGTTCCTGGATATTTGGGGCATCCATGCCGGCGAGGCCGTACCCAGCGACCGGCTGCTCGACCGTCTCGGCCATCTCGCCCGCTCCGACCGGTCCTCCGGCGACGGACCGTGGCAGTTTTTCTATATCGAAGACTGACAAATCCTGCGGATGAATCTCGGGGCGCAGTTGTGCCAAAATGCCGCATCCGCCGATTCACCGATGCCCGGCAGTTCCCTGGGCCAAAGGCCAACCGCATGTCCGCTGAAGAAGTTTCCCAGGAAGAGCGCATCCTGCGCATGATGAAGAAGGTGCTGACGGATGTCGCCAAGGACACCCACGCCAAACCGGGCTTCCGCCATCCGCTGTCCGACAACACCGTGCAGGGCATCCGCGATTGTCTCGCACTGATCTCCGCGCGCGAGCGGGAGTTGGTCGAGGCGCGCGGCCAGACCATGAATAAGCGACCGCGCTTCACCGACGAACCGCAGAAGACCGTGGTCGTCCCGTTGAGCAGTCTCGGCCGCAAGAAAGACACGCCGGCCGGAGACAATAACTAACAATACCTGCGTGGCCTGTCGGGTTTATGGCAGCGCCGTCCCGTCTTGTCGCATAGTGCCCCGCAGTAGAGTTTGAGGATTTTCCCCATGAGCGATTTCATCCACGCCAGCCAGGAAGACCGCGTGTACCTGACCCGCAGCATCATCGGTCTGCTGGAGAGTTGGGGCATCGGCCTGTCGGATCAGATCGCCATCCTGGCGCTACCCAGCGAGATCACGGCCCGCAACATGCGTCGCTACCAGACGGATACGCCCTTTCCGGATCATCCCGATGTGCTGGAGCGCATCGAACATCTCATCGGTATCGCTGACGCCCTGCGCACCACCTTCCCGCGCAATCCGCAGATGGGACCGCTGTGGATGCACCGCCGCAACAAACATTTTCGCCGCCGCACGCCGGTCAATCTGATGGTCGAAGACGGGCTCGACGGCGTCATCGCCGTGCGCACCCACCTGGACTGCTCGTTCGCCTGGGCCTCTTCGGGTTCCACCGCCGGCTAGGTTCTAGCCAACCGAAACGTTCAACCGCGTACCGGGTGTACCCGCGCCGCCGCCAGCTTGGCGCGCGCACGCGCGGTATCGGTATCGTCCGCGCAAGCCAGCGCCACACCCATGCGTCGACGCGCGAACGCCTCCGGCTTGCCGAACAAACGAATCTCCGATTCCGCCACACGCAAGGCCGCGTCCACACCTTCATACGCGATGCCGACCGCATCCATGGCGCCGTAGATCACCGCACTGGCACCGGGGCGGCGCATAGCAACCGACACCGGCAAGCCGAGGATGGCACGCGCATGCAGGACGAATTCGCTCTGCGTCTGACTGACCATGGTGACCATGCCGGTATCGTGCGGACGCGGGCTCACTTCGCTGAACCACACCTGATCGCCTTTCACGAACAACTCGACACCGAAGATGCCGCGCCCGCCCAGCCGTCCGGTCACCGCACCGGCAATCTCTTGCGAACGCGCCAGTGCGGCCGGCGTCATCGGTTGCGGCTGCCAGGATTCCACATAATCGCCCTTGATCTGCACATGGCCGATGGGCGCGCAGAAGTCTGTGCGCACTTGGCCGTCCTCGCCGAGCGAACGCACGGTGAGCAAGGTGATTTCAAAATCGAACTCGATACGTTCCTCGACAATCACGCGACCGCGGTTCACGCGTCCACCCTGCAGGGCGTAATCCCAGGCGGCCTGTAACTGCTCGGGTGTATCCACCGCGGACTGGCCCTTGCCCGACGACGACATCACCGGTTTGACGATGCAGGGATAACCGGTCACGCGGTCGGCAGCAGCGCGCAGTTCCTCGAAGCTGTCGGCGAAGGCGTAGCGCGAGGTCGGCAGGCCAAGTTCTTCGGCGGCCAGCCGACGGATGCCTTCACGGTTCATGGTCAGTTGCGCGGCGCGCGCGGTGGGAATGACTTCGGCCAAACCGTCGGCCTCGATCTCGGCCAGCGCCTCGGTGGCAATGGCTTCGATCTCCGGCACGATGAGGTGCGGGCGCTCCTGCTCGACCAGCGCGCGCAGCGCAACCGGGTCGGCCATGTTAATGGTGTGCGCCCGATGCGCGACCTGATGCCCGGGGGCATCGGGGTAGCGGTCCACCGCGATCACTTCCACGCCCAGACGCTGCAAGGCGATGATGACCTCTTTGCCCAATTCGCCGCTGCCCAGCAGCATCACGCGGGTTGCCGTCGCCGACAACGGGGTGCCCAAACGCATTGTGTTTCCCCCTCCGTCCTTAACACCGACACAAATTGCACGCCATGCCGCCATAAAGTTGGCACGCCTGCGGCCGTTACAACTCGCATATCCGGGTTGATAAGAATCAAGCCCACCCCGGACACAACGTGTAGTTTCAGGGAATGCCCACACCAAGGCCAGCTCCGGAAGAGCAAGCGTTAAGCCCATTATTCCGCGCCGGGCCGGTGTGCCTGGCGCCGTATTCGCAAGAGGAACCGGCATGAAGGTGCAGGCTTTTTTCGACGACGGACGCACGTTTACCCTGACCTACGTGGTCTACGACGAAACCAGCAAGGATGCCGTCATCATCGATCCGGTCCTGGATCTGGACACCACCCCCTGGCGCACCTTCACCGAGTCCATCGACAAGGTCGCGCAGTTTATCGCACAGAACGGTCTGAACGTGCATTGGGTTTTGGATACCCATGTGCATGCCGACCACTTGTCCGGCGCGCACGAGCTCAAGGCCCGTTTTCAGTCCAAGGCGGCGATCGGCAGCCATATCGCCGTGGTCCAGGAGATATTCAAGGGCGCCTTCAACCTCGCCAAGGATTTCCCGACCGACGGCCGGCAGTTCGACCGTCTGCTCAAGGACGGCGACGTGCTCGACGCCGGCACTTTGCAGATTGAGGTGATGCACACGCCCGGTCACACCCCGGCCTGCATCACGTACAAAATGGGTAACGCCGTGTTCGCCGGCGACGTGCTGTTCGTACCGGATGTCGGCGTGGCGCGCTGCGATTTCCCGCGCGGCAGCGCCCAGGATCTGTACCGTTCGATCACCCAACGTCTGTACACCTTGCCCGACGATACGCAGGTCTATGTCGGTCACGATTATCCGGACAACCGCGAAGTGCGTTACATAACCACCATCGGCGAATCCAAGCAGTGCAACGTGGATCTGCCCGCCGGCCGCTCCGAGGAAGAGTTCGTCAGCCGCATCAACGCGCGCGACAAACATCTGGCCGCGCCGCGGCTGCTGTTCCCCAGTCTACAGGTCAACATCAACGCCGGCGTATTGCCCAACGCCGAAAACAACGACGTCAGCTATCTGAAAATTCCTTTGAACTTTCTGTAACCCAGATTACAACCCGGAATCACAGGCCACACCATCGCCTGAGGAGAGAAGCCCTTATGATGAGCGTCAAACTGGATCGCGTGCTCGATAATCTGTCGCGCAATTTCCAACCCTTCACCCTGCTGTCGCGCGAACGGCTGCACGAAGTCGTCAATACCGTGCGCTTCATGGAAATGCGCCAGGGCGAGATTTTCCAGATCACCGGCGGCAAGGGCCACGATTATCTGTTCGTGGTCGAAGGCCAGTTGGAGATCATCTATTCCGGCGCCATCAAATCCGTCGCCGGCCCCGACGACACCCGTAAGCACCCCGTACTGCTGCCGCCGTCGCCGAGCACCAGCACGCTGGTCGCCCGACAGAACTCCATCATCTGCCACGCCGACCGCGACCTGCTGGACAAGCTGATTTCCTGGGACGAAGTCGTGCGCACCATGGAAGACACGGACATTGAGTTGTACCGCGTCATGGAGCAGGTGCGTAATTCCCTGGTGTTCCGCCGCCTGCCGCTGGAAACCGTCGAAATGGCCTTCAAGCGCATGAAGTGCCAGGACGTGAAGAAAGGCCAGGAGGTCATCCGTCAGGGCGAAGCGGGCGACGCCTACTACATCATCACCGCCGGCACCGCCGAGGTGTTCCAGCGCGGCCTCTACGACGACAAACCGCACAAGATCGCCGATCTGAAAGACGGCGACGCCTTCGGTTGCGAAGCGTTGATTTCGGGCAAGACCCGCAGCGAAACCGTACGCATGACCTCCGATGGCACAGTATTGGTGCTGGACAAACAGGCCTTCGAAGACCTCATCAGCACGCCGCTGATCAAGTCCGTACACCCGAGTATCGCCAAGACCATGTTGGAGACCGGTTACAGTCT
>JACREG010000033.1 GCA_016218375.1 Gammaproteobacteria bacterium | reverse complement strand
TGTATCCCCGACACACCGACTTGCGGCAGGGACGAGTTGGACTAGACTCAGACAGCACTCTCCATGGATCGGTGCTTGCCGAGGAAGCGCAGGCACGAATCTTGAATTGTTATTGGCACATCACTATGCCACTTAGCCGGAGAACGTAACCACCATGGCCAACACCAGCAAAACCGCTGTCCGCGGCGGCAAATCCGCCGCTACCCAGAACGTGACCCCGAACGTAACCCAGAAACCGCCCAAGACCGTCCCCACCGCCCGCAAAACCCGCGCGGCGGCAAAACCCAGCGAGATCAGTCCGGAACGCCGCCAGGAAATGATCGCCGAGGGGGCCTATCTGCGCGCCGAACAGCGCAGCTTCTGTGCCGGCGATCCCATGGAAGATTGGCTCGCCGCCGAGCGGGAAGTGGATATGCTCCTGGCGGAACATTCCACTCCCAGCACTGCCCAGTAGACTTACCCACAGTAGCCTTACCCCCGATAACAGCCCCTAGTGTTGCGCCGCGGATCGTTACCGCGGCGTCGCTCGGGGCTTGCGCCGTTTCGCTGGGCGCGTCTTGCGCGGCAACGCCGGTGTCTGGGGCAGCCCGGTGTGCTGCGTCCGGAACGGCCGCGCGCCCGCGCCCGATGCCGCACCAGGCACCTTGCCCCGCCGCCCCTCGTTCTGTTCGCCGGTCCCTTCCGGCTGCCAGCTCGGCACCAAATGCCGTTTGCCATTGCCGATTAGATCTTCGCGGCCCATGCGCTTGAGCGCCTCGCGCAGCAACGGCCAGTTATTGGCATCGTGATAGCGCAGGAAGGCCTTGTGCAGACGGCGGATGCGCAGGCCCTTGGGAATGAAGACATCCTCGCTGCCGTGCGTGACCTTGCGCAGCGGATTCTTGCCGGAATGATACATGGCCGTCGCGCTGGCCATCGGCGAGGGCAGGAAGGTCTGCACCTGATCGGCGCGGAAACCGTTGCGTTTCAGCCATAGCGCGAGATTGAGCATGTCCTCATCGGTCGTGCCGGGATGCGCGGCGATGAAATAGGGAATCAGATATTGCTCTTTGCCGGCGTCCTTGGAGAATTTCTCGAACAGCACTTTGAAGCGGTCGTACGCGCCCATGCCCGGCTTCATCATTTTCGACAGCGGGCCGGTCTCGGTGTGTTCCGGCGCAATCTTGAGATAACCGCCGACGTGATGCGCCACCAGCTCCTGCACATACTCCGGCGATTCCACCGCAAGGTCGTAACGCAGACCCGAAGCGACCAGCACCTTCTTGATCCCCGGTAACGCACGCACGCGCCGATAGAGCTTGATAAGCGGCGCGTGGTCGATGTTCAGATTCGAGCAGATGCCCGGAAACACACAGGAGGGTTTGCGGCAGGCCGCTTCGATGTCGCGGCTCTTGCACGCCAAGCGATACATGTTCGCGGTCGGACCGCCGACGTCCGAGATCACGCCGGTGAAGCCCGGCACGGTATCGCGGATGGCCTCGATCTCGCGCACGATGGAATCTTCCGAACGGCTCTGGATGATGCGCCCCTCGTGCTCGGTGATGGAGCAGAAGGTACAGCCGCCGAAACAGCCGCGCATGATGTTCACCGAGAACCGGATCATTTCGTAGGCAGGGATGCGCCGGCCTCGATAGTCCGTGTGCGGCTGACGCGTGTAGGGCAGCTCGAAGACGCGATCCAGCTCCTGGGTGCTGAGCGGCACCGGCGGCGGATTCAGCCATACGTCGCGGTCGCCATGACGCTGCACCAGCGCGCGCGCATTGCCGGGATTGGTCTCCAGATGCAGCACCCGCGAGGCATGCGCATACAACACCGGATCGCGCAGCACCGCCTCGAAGGCCGGCATGCGGATAACGCTGTGTTCGCGGTCGACGCGCGGGCGGCGCTGGAATTGCACCACCACCTCGCCGCCGGCCGGCGGCACAGTCGCCACCGATTGTTCCGGACTCGCCGCATAGGGATCGGGATGCGGCGCAAGCGGACCCGGCGTATCCAGCGTGCTCGAATCGATCTCGCTCCAACCCTCCGGCAGCCCGCGGGTCATGAACGCGGTGCCGCGGATATCGCGCAGCGTGTCGATGGACTCGCCCGCCGCCAGGCGATGCGCGATTTCGATCACCTGACGCTCGCCGTTACCGTACACCAGCAGATCGGCCTTGGCGTCGACCAGTACCGAGCGACGCACCTTGTCCGACCAGTAATCGAAATGCGCAATGCGGCGCAGACTGGCCTCGATGCCGCCGATCACCAGCGGCACGTCGGCGAAGGCCTCGCGGCACCGTTGCGCATAGACGATCACCGAGCGGTCCGGACGGCGGCCGCCGGCGGCATCGGGCGTGTAGGCATCGTCGGAGCGTAGTTTGCGGTCGGCGGTATAGCGGTTGACCATGGAATCCATGTTGCCGGCGGTCACGCCGAAGAACAGATTCGGTCGGCCGAGCGTCTGGAAATCCGCCACACCGGTCCAGTCCGGCTGGGCAATGATGCCGACGCGAAATCCCTGCGCCTCCAGCACCCGGCCGATCACGGCCATACCGAAACTGGGATGATCGACATAGGCATCGCCGGTCACCAGGACGATGTCGCAACTGTCCCAGCCGAGCGCATCCATTTCCGCACGCGTCATGGGCAACTGCGGCGCCACGCCGAAACGCTTGGCCCAATAGGGTCGGTAGGAGAATAACGGCTTGGCGCTGGGCATGCGGGTATCGTCGGTGCGGGATGTGCCGGGAGAGCGGCATTGGGCGTGGGGAGTATACCAGCAGTTCGCCGTCGACCATGAATCCGTCCGCTCAATCCCGGCGGGTGAATATGGTATTGTGCGTCTATCGCAACCAGACACCCCGGATCGAACGCAATGGCCGAGATGAGCGAAGCCGAAGCCCAGATACTGCGCCAGCGCATCGAAACGCTGCGCCTGGAACACCGCGACCTGGACGACGTCATCGACCGGCTGGCGCACGACCCGAACATCGATCAATTGCAGATCAAGCGCCTAAAAAAGCGCAAGCTGCTGATTAAGGATCTGATCCAGCGCCTGGAAAGCGATCTCATCCCCGATCTCGACGCCTGAGATGCAGCCGGTAATCCTGCTGATCGGCGTCGCGCTCGTGGTGTGGTTCTGGCAACAGAGCCTGCGCGCCCGCGAACTGGCGATTCACTCCGCTGAAGAATTGTGCCGCCGCCAAGGTCTGCAACTGCTCGACGGCACCGTCGCCCTCAATGCGCTGCGCCTGCGCCGTAACACCCGCGGCCATATCGCCTTGCAACGCACCTACCTGTTCGACTACAGCCGCGACGGCGATCTACGCCAGCAGGGTTTCGTGCTGTTGCTTGGGCTGTATCTGGAAAGCGCGGGACTGGCAGCGGAGTAGGCATTCCTCAGACGACTCATCAAAACCGCTGCACGCGGTCGATGAACAAACGCTCCGGCGGCAACCCCTGCGCGAGCAGCGCCGCACTGATCTCCGCGAACAGCGTATCCGGGCCATTCACATACACATCGAAACCGCGCAGGTCGGGATGATCGGCGCAAATGCGCGCCGCAGCGCGCACCATCGCCACCTCGGCCGCGGTCATCGTATCGGCTTCCTCGCCCGAGATTTCGATGAACTCGAACGCGTCCAAGGCATCGTGCCAGGCGCGGCAATAGTTGGCGAGATAATGGTCCTGCGCCTGCCGGGCCACCCAGTACAACCAGATCGGCTGGGCGATATCCAGCGAGATGGCATGTTCGATCAGGCTCTTGATCGGCGCGAAGCCGGTCTCGAAGGCAATGAAAATAATCGGCCGCTCCGCCGTCTCGTCCAGCACAAAATCACCGAACGGCCCCTCTATCTCGACCGTATCGCGCAGCTTCAATTTGGAAAACACATGCTCGGAGAACGGATCGTTCGCCACGCGTCGCACATGGAACTGCAACACCATGCCGTTGCAGGGACAACTGGCGATGGATTTATTGCGCGGCGCGAGGCCGGCTATACCCAAACGCACATGTTGGCCGGCCAAGAACCACAGCGTCTTGCTGCGCGGCGTGCGCACTTGGACTTCCATAACATCGTCGTTCAGGCGCACGAGCTTGCTCACCTGGGTACTGAGCTGCTGCTGCGGCACATCGGCGACACTGCGCGCCTCGGCGACTTCCAGCACCAGATCGGAGACGGCCGTGGCGCGACACAATAGGAAATAGCCATCGGCGCGTTCGCGCTCGCTCAAGACGAAATCGTGATGCCGTGTCTCGCCCAACTCCCCCGACAGCCGCCGCGCGCGACAATCGCCGCAACTGCCGCTGTTGCAGTTGTAGTGAATCGACAGTCCCGCGCGCAACGCGCCGTCCAACAACGATTCGCCCGGCTCGACTGTGAATTCGTGCCCGCTGGGCAACACCCGCACCTTGGCGGTCATAACGACGATCCTTCGGGCGCACTACGCCCCTTACATCAGTCGGTAGGCTTCTTCGTCGCCCAGATTGAGTATCTGCCGCAGCATATCCAGGCCGGCTGCGGTGAATACCTCGATGTCCGCGTACTGCGGATCTGCGGCGATCACCTCGGCACCGTCGCGCATGACCAGACGCAACTGCTGTTGCCCGCCGCGCACGCTTTCGCAGGTCAAGTAGATACCGGGCTCGGCATCGCCCTCGCGCACTACCGCCAGAATGTAACGGTAGTTCACCGCATCGTCGGTCTCGATGTCGCCGAGCACCACCACGGTAAATTCGCCGAAGGTGTAGCGGCGCTGCGGCAACGCGCGCCGGATATCGGGTTTATTCATGCCTGTTGCGTCCTGATGTTGTACGGCCTTGAGCCGGTCCGGCGGAAACTTACGGGCGGGAAGCCACGTGGTGGCCAGCATGCCACAACGACTGGACGGAACCGCCATTTCCCAGGGCTATTGCCCGGAATTCCAAGCCCGTAATTCTAGACTTCCGCACATCCCAGCCGGGATAATCCACCCCAACCCGCGGAAGCCCCGCTGTCTGTCGCCTATTGAAGGATAGAGCCCATGCCCTATTTCATCTACAAAATCACCCCCGGCCCGACTGCACTCATCAAGCAACTGGAGCTGCAAACCCAGTTTGAGAATTTCAACGAGGCGAAGAACCAGGCCCGTACGATGCGCGCCGAACTCGGCGCCGGCTCGCCGATCACCGTCAAGGTGATCTTCGCCGCCACGCCGCTGGAGGCGGAGGAAAAATTGCAGGAACACCGCGAGGCACCGATCCTGCGCGAGTGGGAAAAATAATTCCGCGCCGCCATGGAAGAAGACGAATACCGCTCCACGTATAAGACCTTCAACGAACGGCGTTGCGTGCTGGAAAAGGCGCTCAACACCCGCAAGGTCGCGTGCAGTCATGCCGAACGTTTTTTTCTCGCCGACCGCGAAGGCGTCGGCTGCAAGACCGACCCGGCGCAACGCCGCTGCCAGGATTTACTCACACGCATGCGCGACAGCGCGCGCTTTGTCCTGCAAATGACGCATATCGGCGGGCCGCTGCCGCACAACAAGGAGATCAAGGTACAGGTCGGCGGGCTGCTGGGCATCCAGGCGCAAATCTATCCGGAACGCGCCGCATGCGATGAAATCGGTGATGTCTTCAGCCTGCTGAATGACGCCGAGCTGCGTTTCGGCGGGGCAGCGGAGTTTCCCTACCAGGATATCGTCAAGCTTATCGCCCGCTATCAGAACCGCACGCGCCGCGGCGAACGCTGATTACTCCACCAACGCCGCCCGTACGTTCGCCGCGAGTTGTTCTTCCGCAATCGGATACGCCATCACCCGGAACAGCGCAAAGCGCGCCTGCAACTTGGCGAGCTGGTCGGCATATTCCTGCTCGTAGAACACAATCACCCGCGTGCCCGGCAGACGCTGCACCACCGCCATCAGCGATTCCAGACTGCTGGTGCGATCGCGAAAGTCGGATTGGAAATTGAACTCGGCGACCACGACTTTGGGCGCGTATTGCTTCACCGTCGCCAGCGCCTTGCGCATGGAATTTTCCACCACGGCACGACAACCGAGCCGTTCGTACAACGGCGCGTAATTCGGATAACCGCCGAGTTCGACGATGGACAGCACGAGGGGTATCGAGGCGTTCATGGTTGGCAATGGCGCTACCGTAACGGGGCAGGCATTCTAGCGCCGCCGCCCTGAAAGTTTAACCCCGCAAGATGCTCTTGTTGCGTGATGCTCCGAGCTCCGACGGTGGCGTTAATCGCAAAGCCGACTAGCGCAGCTCGGAGGCGGCGCGATGAACGCCATCGTCGGAGCATGCCGGCGAGTACCGGATGTTTCCCCGCCAATCTCTTTGTGGCGCGCGGGGCTGCCGGCGGGGCGATCCCTTCCGCCTCCGAGCTGCGCTAG
>JACREG010000031.1 GCA_016218375.1 Gammaproteobacteria bacterium | reverse complement strand
GCCGCCGGTTTGCAGCCCTATCAATGCCGCAAGCTCGCCTTCGGTTTGGGCTTGCAGGGCGATCAGATCGCCCAGTTCACGCGCATCGTCCTCAAGCTCGCGCAACTGTTTCAGGACAAGGATCTGAGCCTGATCGAGATCAACCCGCTGGTGGTGACCGAAGACGACCGCGTGCTGGCGCTGGACTGCAAAATCAATCTCGACGACAACGCGCTGTACCGGCAGAAGCTGCTCGCCGACTGGCGCGATCCGAATCAAGAGGAAATCAAGGAGCGCACTGCGCACGAGCACGGCCTCAACTACGTCACGCTCGACGGCAACATCGCCTGCATGGTCAACGGCGCCGGCCTGGCGATGGCGACCATGGACCTCATCAAACTGCATGGCGGCGAACCGGCGAACTTCCTCGACGTCGGCGGCGGCGCCACCGCGAACAAAGTCGCCGAGGCCTTCAAGCTGATCCTCTCGGACAAGAACGTGCGCGCGATACTCGTCAATATATTCGGCGGCATCGTGCGCTGCGATCTCATCGCCGAAGGCATCATCCAAGCGGTGCGCGAAGTCGACGTGCATCTGCCAGTGGTGGTGCGCCTGGAAGGTACCAACGTCGAACGCGGCCGTGAACTGCTGGCCAACTCCGGTCTGTCGATCATTGCCGCGGATGCGCTGACCGATGCCGCGCAGAAGGCGGTTGCAGCGGTGAACCACGCATGAGCATTCTCGTCGACAAGAACACCAAGGTCATCTGCCAGGGTTTCACCGGCAAGCAGGGGACGTTTCATTCCGAGCAGGCGATGTCCTATGGCACGCAACTCGTCGGCGGGGTGACGACGGGCAAGGGCGGGCAGAGGCATCTGGATCGGCCGGTGTTCGACACCGTTGCCGATGCGGTGCGCGACACCGGCGCGGGTGCGACGATGATTTATGTGCCGGCGGCGTTCGCGGCGGATGCGATCCTCGAAGCGGCCGATGCCGGTATCAAGGTGATCGTCTGCATCACCGAAGGCATTCCGGTGTTGGACATGCTCAAGGTGCGCGCCGCGCTCGCCGGTTCGGACGCACGGCTCATCGGTCCGAACTGTCCCGGCATTATCACACCCGGCGCGTGCAAGATCGGCATCATGCCCGGCGCGATTCATCGGCCCGGCAAGATCGGTATCGTTTCGCGTTCCGGCACGCTCACCTATGAAGCGGTGTTTCAAACCACCAACGCCGGACTCGGTCAGACCACCTGCGTCGGCATTGGCGGCGATCCCATTCACGGCATGAACTTCGTCGATTGCCTGGAACTGTTTCAGGCCGATCCAGCCACGCAGGGCATCATCATGGTTGGCGAGATCGGCGGTAGCGCCGAGGAAGAGGCCGCTGACTATATCCGTGCGCACGTCACTAAACCTGTCGTCGCTTACATCGCCGGCGTCACCGCGCCCAAGGGCAAACGCATGGGCCATGCCGGCGCCATCATCAGCGGCGGCCAAGGCACCGCGACCGCCAAGATCGCCGCGCTCGAAGCCGCCGGCGTCAGCGTCGTGCGCTCGCCCGCGGATATGGGCGCACGCATGGCGGAGCGGATGGGATAACACCCATCGTCATGTCCAACCGCCTCCGCATCGTCATGGCCCAGATCAACCTGTTGGTCGGCGACGTGCGCGGCAACGCGCAGCAGGTGATCGAGACGGCGTTACGCGCGCGCGACGAGCTGCATGCGCAGGTGGTGGTGTTCCCCGAACTCACGCTCACCGGTTATCCGCCCGAGGATCTGCTGCTGCGCCCCGGCATGCAGATGCATGTGCTGGCGGCGCTGGAGCGGATCAAACACGAGGTGCGCGGCATTTACATCGTCGTCGGTCATCCGCACCACGCTACCGGCGGTTTGTACAACGCCGCGTCGGTGATCCACGACGGCCATATCCTCGCCACGGCGCACAAACAACATTTGCCGAACTACAGCGTGTTCGACGAGAAGCGCTATTTCACCCCCGGCAGCGAACCTTGCGTGGTCGACATCGAGGGCCTGCGTCTCGGTATCACCATCTGCGAAGACATCTGGAGTCCAGGGCCGGTGCAGCAGGCCAAGGCCGCCGGCGCGCGTTGCATCCTCAATATCAATGCCTCGCCGTTCCATGCCGGCAAAGGCAACGAGCGTGAAGCCGTCGTGCGCGACCGCGTGCGCGAAACGGGCCTGCCGGTACTGTATCTCAACGTGGTCGGCGGCCAGGACGAATTGGTGTTCGACGGCGAATCGTTTGTGATAAATGCGCAAGGTGAAGTAACGCAACGCGCGCCGGCCTGTGCCATCGGCTTGTATCCGGTCGATCTGGAGATCGGCGAGACGGTACACCCCGTGCCCGCCGCCTGCGCGCCGCGACCGGACAACATCGCCAGCATCTATGCCGTGCTGGTGCTGGGCGTGCGCGATTACATCCGCAAGAACGGCTTCAAGGGCGCGGTGATCGGCCTGTCGGGCGGTATCGATTCCGCGCTGACCTTGGCGATTGCCGTGGATGCCGTCGGCGCCGAACACGTCGAAGCGGTGATGATGCCGTCGCGCTATACCGCCGACATGAGCGTTGAGGACGCGCGCGCACAGGCGCGCGGCATGGGCGTGACCTATCGCGTCATTCCCATCGAGGGTGCGTTCAAGGCGTTTCTCGATGCCTTGGAAGACGAGTTCAAAGGTCTGCCGGCGGATGTCGCCGAGGAGAATATCCAGGCGCGTTCGCGCGGCGTGATCCTCATGGCGATTTCCAACAAGCTCGGCAAGATCCTACTCACCACCGGCAACAAGAGCGAGGTTGCGGTCGGTTACGCCACGCTCTACGGCGACATGGCCGGCGGTTTCGCGCCGATCAAGGATTGTCCGAAGACGCTGGTCTACAAGCTGGCGGAGTATCGCAACAGTTTGGGCGAGGCCGACGCGATCCCGCGCCGCGTGATCGAGCGCGCGCCCTCGGCCGAGTTGCGTCCCGAGCAGAAGGACGAGGATTCGCTGCCGCCGTATTCGGTGCTGGATACCATTCTCGAACGGTATGTGGAGCAGGACCGTTCGCCCGAGGAGATCATCGCCGAGGGTTTTGCCGCCGACACCGTGCGCCGGGTGGTGTGGATGGTCGACCGCAACGAATACAAACGCCGCCAGGCACCGCCCGGCGTGCGCATCACGCGCCGCGCCTTCGGGCGGGATCGCCGTTATCCGATCACCTCGGGGTATCTGGCGACGCAGTTGCCGGAGAAGGGTGAACCATAAGCGCGTAGCCTGGGTTGCGCGGAGTGAAACCCGGGCTACGTAACCCTACCTACATTTACGGGCGCAGTTGCGCTATCTTAGGGCACCACTTACACCCTGCGGGTTCCGGGAGAAGGCACCATGAAAAAAATCGAAGCCGTCATCAAACCCTTCAAGCTGGACGACGTGCGCGAGGCGCTGTCGGAGATCGGCATTGCCGGCATGACGGCCATTGAGGTGAAGGGCTTCGGCCGCCAGAAGGGCCACACCGAACTCTATCGCGGCGCCGAATATGTGGTGGACTTTCTGCCCAAGGTGAAGCTGGAAATCGTGGTCGCCGACGACCAGGTGGACCGCTGCATCGAGGCCATCACCAACGCCGCGCGCACCGGCAAGATCGGCGACGGCAAGATATTCATCTCCGAGGTCACCAAGGTCATCCGCATCCGTACCGGCGAACGCGACAACGAGGCGATTTAATTCCGCCTCGTAATGCTCCGCCGGCGCGGGGACAGATCTTCAGCTCTGTCCCCGTTGTGGTTCCACTAGACCAGCACTAGACCCGCAGGGCGTATCACAACTTCGCCCGATCCGGATAATTGAGCTTCAACACCCGCTCGGCGTCGGCGGCGAGATCGTCCAGACCGAGTTTGCGGTAGGCGCCCACCAGGGTTTCCAGGGCCACCGGCACGGCGGGCGTGCCTTGATAACTCTCGATCACCTGCTTGGCGCGGTTGGCGGCGGCGACATAGGCGCCGCGGCGCATGTAATAATCCGCGACGTGCATTTCGTACTGGGCGAGGTTGTTGCGCAGGAAGATCATGCGCTGACCGGCGTCTTTGGCGTAACGGCTCTGCGGGAAGCGCTTGACCAGTTCGGCGAAATCGAAGTACGCCTGACGCGCCGCGCCGGCGTCGCGCTCCGACGGATCGCGCGGCAGGAGACGGGCGATGATGTTGTCGCCGCGATTGAAATTCACCAGACCGCGCAGATAGTAGGCATAATCCAGGTTCGGGTGCCGCGGATAGGTTTTGATGAAGCGGTCCGCCGAGGCGATGGCGGATTCCGCTTCGTCGAATTTGTAATAGGCGTAGGCGGATTCCAGCAGCGCCTGCTGGGCATAGCGACCGAACGGATAGCGCGCTTCGAGTTTTTCGAACAGGTCGATGGCGCGTTCCCAGTCGGATTCGTCCAGCGAACCTTTCGCCTCGGAGTAGAGCTTCTGGGCCGACCAGTCCTTGGTTTCGTCGATCTGGTCCGGCAGCAGTGCGCAACCGCCGAGCAAACTGACCAGCACCAATAGAATTGTAGCGAGACGCATGCAGTTACCTTCCAGTGCCATGATCCACGAACGCGCTGCCCCCCGCCGGGACAGGCGCCGGCAGTATACCCCAAACCGGTGGCCGCGCCGATGAGTCGCAGGGTCGAATTGGCGGCCGCGATACCCGCGGTCGCGGCCGGTCAGCGCCTCGATCAGGTGCTGGCAGAGCTGTTCCCGGAGTATTCGCGCAGCCGCTTGCAGCAGTGGATTCGCAGTGGCGCGGTGCTGGTCGACGGGCTGCCGCGCAAGGGCAAGGACCGCGTGCTGGGCGGCGAGCAGGTGGCGATCGCCGCCGAGCTTGAAGAAGATACGGGGGTGCTGGCGCAGGATATTGCGCTGACGATCGTCTATGCGGACCACGACCTGCTGGTGATCGACAAACCGGCCGGTCTGGTCGTGCATCCCGCCGCCGGCAATCCTGACGGCACGCTGCAAAATGCGCTGCTGCATTACGACCCGCAACTCGCGACCGTGCCGCGTGCCGGCATTGTGCATCGGCTGGACAAGGACACCAGCGGCCTGTTGGTGGTGGCGCGCAATCTCACCGCGCACCAATCGCTGGTCGCGCAGTTGCAGGCGCGCAGCGTCAAGCGCGAATACCTCGCGGTGACGTGGGGACTGCTCGTCACCGGCGGGACGGTCGATGCACCGATCGGTCGGCACAGCACCGACCGCAAGCGCATGGCCGTCACCAGCTTCGGCAAACCGGCCATCACCCATTACCGCATCGAGGAGCGTTTCCGCGCGCATACGCTGGTGCGCGTGAATCTGGAAACTGGCCGCACCCACCAGATCCGCGTACACATGGCCTATATCCGCCATCCGCTGCTCGGCGATCCCGTCTACGGCGGTCGCCCGCGCCCGCCGGCCGGCATGTCCGCGCCGGCACGCGCCGCCGTCCAAGGTTTCGCGCGCCAAGCCTTGCATGCCACGCGCCTCAGCCTGCGTCATCCGGTCAGTGGCGAGATTCTGGAATGGCACGCGCCCTTACCGACGGATATGGTGGAACTGATCCGCGCACTGGAAGACGACGTGGACGCGGTGGAGTAGGTGTTTTCTTTCACGATGAACACACACGACTGGATCATTCCCGATTGGCCCGCGCCGTCCTGGGTGAAGGCGGTGACCACGACGCGCGCGGGTGGGGTGAGCGTGGGCGCGTATGCGTCCATGAATCTCGCCGCGCATGTCGCGGACGATCCTGCGGCCGTGGTCGAGAACCGCCGACGCCTGCGTGAAGCCTTGAATCTGCCGGCTGAACCCGCGTGGCTAACGCAAGTACATGGCCGCGGTATCGTCGCTGCCGAGGGTGCGCTGTCGGATGCCGAGGGTGCTGGTGGGGGTGCTGGGGGCGTCGAGGGCGATGCGGCGCTGAGTCGCACGCCCGGACAGGTGTGTGTGGTGATGACCGCCGATTGTCTGCCGGTATTGCTGTGTGACCGCGCCGGCACCTGTGTCGCCGCGGCGCATGCCGGATGGCGCGGGTTGGCCGACGGCGTGATCGAGGTGGCCGTTGCGGCCCTGGATCTGCCGGGCAATTCGCTGCTGGCCTGGCTGGGACCGGCCATCGGTCCGCTGGCGTTCGAAGTCGGCGACGAGGTACGCGCGGCATTCGTCGCACACAATCCCGCCGCCGCGGAGGCCTTTACGCTCAAGGGCGCGCGCTGGCACGCGGATTTGTACCGGCTGGCGCATCAGCGCCTGGCCGCGTTGGGCATTACCGAGATCTACGGTGGTGGCCTGTGCACCTATGCGGATGCCGAGCGCTTCTATTCCTACCGCCGCGACGGCGCCACCGGTCGCATGGCGACGTTGATTTGGATTACCGCCGACAGATAATTTAAAGAATCTGCCTGTAGGAGCGGGCTCTGGCCGCGAACCGTTCGG
>JACREG010000030.1 GCA_016218375.1 Gammaproteobacteria bacterium | reverse complement strand
GCGGCGTTGCCGATCAAGGCCAGCCGCGGCCGCACCGATTCGCGCGCGCGCACCAGCCGCAGCGGATAGGCCGTGCGTTTGCCGACGCGTGTCAGCGTGCCGAGCCGCCGGCCGAAACGTTCCTGCAAACGGGCGAGAAAGGCCGCATCGTCCAACGCCATCACGGCATCCACTTGATCGTCGCGCAGCGTCCACACCAGCGCGCAACGATGCTCGCTCATCGGCAACAGCGCCAACGGCCCGGTATCGGTGAAGCGCTCATAGGCGATGTTGGCATGCGCGCGTTCGGGCGTGATGTTGGCGATCAGCGCGGTCTGACCGTATTCCCAGACGGTGGTCGGAATATCCAGCAAATCGCGCAACGTGGATTGCGCGCCGTCGGCGGCGACCAAGAGACGTGTTGCGATCGCGCGGACACCGGCAGCGGTTTCGATCCGCACCTGCGCGTCGACAGCGGTAAAGTCGACGCCGATGACGCGCGCCGGACAGATGAGTTCGACATCGGCGAGCGTTGCCAGACGCGCACCGAGCACGGCACCGAGATCGCGCCCCAGCGCGACATACCCGAGCGCCGGCACGTTTTCTTCAGCGCGATCCAGGCGCGCGAAGGCGAAGCGCCCGCGATCCGAAACATGTATGCGATGGATGGGCGTGGCATGCGCTTCGAGGGCCGGCCACAAACCCATCGCCGCGAAGATACGTTGAGTGCCGGCGGCCAGCGCCAGCGCGCGATCATCGTAGGCCGGCTGACCGGGTTCGCCAAACGGCACCGCCTCGATCAGGCCGATGCGCAGACCGTGTCCGGACAGCGCGCAGGCCAGACTCGCGCCGACCAGGCCGCCGCCGCTGATGAGGATGTCGTAGCAGTTACTTGTCATCTGCGTATCGCACCAAATAACCCGTAGCCCGGGTTGAACAATGTGAACGGCCGCTTTTGACGCCATGAAATGGCGGCAAAAGCTTTATAATCAATTCAGTTCATTGCCGCGGCGCTAAGTCATATTACTCGCCATCAATGCCTCGATCTCATCGACCGTCTTGGGTGCGCCGGCGGTGATGACTTCGCAGCCGGTCTTGGTGACGACCACATCGTCCTCGATACGGATGCCGATGTTCCACCACTTGCGCGCCACGCCCTTGCTGCCGGCGGGAATATACAAACCCGGCTCGACCGTCAGCACCATGCCGGGTTCGAGGATGCGCCATGCATCGCCGACCTTGTAGTCGCCGACGTCGTGCACATCCATGCCCAGCCAGTGGCCGGTGCGATGCATGTACACATGTTTATACGCGGCGTCCTTGATAAGCTTGCCGACGCGGCCTTTGAGGATGCCGAGTTTCACCAGACCGGCGGTGAGCACCTTGACCGCGGCATCGTGCGGGTCGTTCCAGTGATTGCCGGGTTTGACCTTGGCGATGGCCGCGGCCTGCGCCGCCAACACCAATTCGTAGAGTGCGCGTTGCGCTTTGCTGAAGCGGCCGTTGACCGGGAAGGTACGGGTGATGTCGGACGCATAACAATCGTATTCGGCGCCGGCGTCGATCAATAGCAGATCGCCGGCCTGCAACTGCGCATTGTTTTCGTTGTAATGCAGAATGCAGCCGTTGGCGCCGCCACCGACGATGGGGTTGTAGGCATGCTGACAGCCATGGCGGCGAAACTCGTGACTGAATTCGGCTTCGATCTGATATTCCCACAGCCCCGGTTTGCACACCTGCATGGCGCGGCGGTGCGCGTTTGCCGCGACCTTGGCCGCCTGTTTCATCGCCTTGATCTCGGCCGCGCTCTTGTACAGGCGCATATCGTGCAGCAGATGTTCCAGAGAGACGAACTCGCCGGGCGTGCGCTGACCGGAACGGGAGTGTTCGCGGATACGGTTCACCCAGCCGATCACATGGCTGTCGAAATCCGGGTGCACGCCCATGGTATAGAACACCCGCTCGCGGCCTTCGAGCAGCCCGGGCAGGATGTCGTCGATATCGCCGATGGGAAAGGCATCGTCGGCGCCGAAACGTTCGCAGGCACCCTCGGGGCCGGCGCGGCGCCCGGTCCAGGTCTCGCGTTCGGGATCGCGATCGCGCACGAACAGAATGGTCTCGCCGTGTTTGCGTCCGGGCACCAACACCAACACCGCTTCCGGTTCAGGAAAACCGGTCAGGTAATAGAAATCGCTGTCGGGGCGAAACGGGTATTCGGCGTCGCGGTTGCGGATCTTTTCCAGCGCGGTGGGCAGGATGGCGATGGAGTCATGCCCCATCATGCGCATGAGTTGCTTGCGGCGGCGGGCGAATTCGGTGGTCTTCATGGGGCTCCGTGCGAGGCGGTCGATATGCCGGCAAGCATACCGCGCGCGGAAAGATTTGCCAGCGGTCGCGACGCCGCACTCACTGCAAACGCGGCGCGGCCTGCAACGGCTGGAGTTCGTCGTTGATGAGCAGCACGCCCACGCGGACATATTCGACGACGTCGGTGAAGGCCACTTCGTCGTCGTCATCGGCGGCGTCGACATCGAAACCGGCGCCGGATATTTCGGTGAAGTCGCGGATCAACTCGGCGACATCCTCGGTCATCAGCGTGTCCTGACTGACACCGCCGGCCGCGAGTCCCAGCAGATATCCCTGACACCACTCGCCCAAAGCGGCGGCGCGTTCGGCGAGCGGCTGGCCGTCGTCCGGCAGCAACAAGTCCATGCCCAACACGGGGTCGTTCAGCGCCGTCGCGGTCCACGCGGCCAGCGACTGCACGGCGGCGCGGCCTTGTTGGAAGGCCACACTGCGGTTGTCCACATCGGCGAAGACCTGGCCCAGCCAGGCCCGTTCATCAAGTCGCCCGGCGGCACACAACAGACCGCACAGCAGACCGTGTACCTCGGCCGCGCCGGCCACCGCCTCGGCACGTCCAAGCGCCTGCTCAAGTTCAAGATAATCCGGATGGCCGTGCTGCATGTGTACTGACCTCAAACCTCGACTCGCTATTCCGGTCGCCGACCCCGCACTACTTAATTTTAGATGGGGGATGCACCGCGCCGACCGCGATTATGCCACAGCCCCAACCCGCGACGCGGGAGAACATTGACCGCCAACGCCCCGGCGCTCTATAGTGGCCGCATGAGCAAAGCCAGCGCACAACAAGCGATAGATCAGGATCTTAAGCGTCTCGAATTCCGTGTCGAGGAACTGATACGGACCGTGGAACGTTTGAAGGAAGAGAACCGCTCGCTGCGCGTGCAGCAGGAACACATGACCGCCGAGCGCGCGCAACTCATCGAACGCAACGAATTGGCACGTTCCCGCGTCGAGGCGATGATCGGCCGCCTCAAGGCCATGGAGCAGAACGCATGAGCAAGGCGGCCGCGCCCAAACCCGTTTCCGTGCGCATTCTGGACAAGGAATTTCTGGTCACCTGTCCCGACGACGAACGCGACGAGCTGCTGGCCTCCGCCGAATTCCTCAACGGCAAGATGCGCGAGATCCGCGACACCGGCAAGATCGTCGGCATCGATCGTATCGCCGTGATGGCCGCGCTCAATATGGCCCACGAACTGCTGGGGCAGCGCGGCCACAAGCAGGACGTCCAACAGTCCATCGGTGTACGCATCCGCACCCTCCAGGAAAAGATCGAACTTGCCCTCAACAAGGGCAATCAGCTCGAGCTTTAATTCCGCCCGCTCGGACAAGTCCTGCGCGGGCTGACTGCGAGGGGAGAGAATCCTTCTCTCCCCTCGCAACCCCTCATCGGATTGGACACACCTCTCCCGGATGACATACCTGGATTTTGAATTGCGGGCCGCGCACTTCACTGCGCCCCTGAGGTATACTCATCCCGAGGTATCCCCTGTAGTGCAGGTTAGCGGCGAGTAACACCCTTGAGCCGATAATCATCGACCCTGGGGACTTGGTTGCGAGTTCGGTGTGCATGCCCGCCTTCGTTGCGGTAAGCCTAAAGCGCTCGCCAGTGTCCCCACATGAACCCCTGGTTCAAGGTCGAAGGCCGCGACGGCAGATGCGGAGGGTACCTCACCGAATTCCGCCCTGCTCGAACAAGTTCTGCGCGGGCTAACTGCAAGGGGTGAGAATCCTCTCTCCCCCTTGCAACCCCTCATCGGCGAGGGCACAACTACTTTTGGATTGTGAATTCCCGTCGGCGAGGGTACATCTCCTTTGAAATTGAATTCCGCCCTGCTTGAATACCGTACCGACGTCTGAACAGAGCGCCCGGCGTGAGCTGCGCGCCCAAGTGCGTGCGGCACGGCGCGCACTCGACATGCACCAACGCCAGCACTGCGCGGAAGATTGCGCGCGACACCTGCTCAATCACCCCGCCTTCCGCAATGCCCGACGCATCGCCGCCTACCTACCCGCCGATGGCGAGATCGACACCGCGCCGCTGATCGAGCGCGCTTGGGACATGGGCAAGCGCGTCTATCTGCCGGTGTTGCTGCCGCACGGCGAGAACCGGCTCTGGTTCGCGCGTTACACCCCGGACACGCCGCTGATCCGCAACCGCTTCGGTATTCCGGAACCGGCACGCGCAGCCCACACGCGGATATCGCCGCTGGCCCTGGATCTGGTGCTGACACCCTTGGTCGCCTTCGATGCGCGCGGTCATCGCCTCGGCATGGGCGGTGGTTTATACGACCGCAGCTTCGCCTATCTGCTGCACCACAACCGCTGGTTACGGCCGCGCTTGATCGGGCTGGCCTACGAGTTCCAGCGACAGGCCCGCTTACCGCAACAGACCTGGGACGTGCCGCTGCACGCCATCGCCACCGACCGGCAGTTACATCGCTGCCCCTGAAACTATCGCTCCCGCTCTCACTCCCGCATTCACTCCTGGGAAAACACCACCATGAACTACTGGCTCATGAAATCCGAACCGGACGTGTTCGGCATCGACCACCTGCGCAAGCGCCCCCAGCAGACCGAACACTGGGACGGCGTGCGCAACTACCAGGCCCGCAATATGCTGCGCGACCAGATGCAGGTCGGCGACCGGGTGTTTTTCTACCATTCCAACTGCGCCGCGCCCGGTATTGTCGGCATCGCCCGCATCGTCCGTGCCGGTTATCCCGACCATACCGCCCAAGATCCCGAGAGCAAATATCACGACCCCAAAAGCACGCCCGACAATCCGCGCTGGTACATGGTCGACGTGAAATTCGAGCGTAAATTCGCCCGCACCATCACCCTCGACGAACTCAAAACGCATGTGCAACTGGCCGACATGCCGCTGCTGCGACGCGGCAATCGACTCTCGATCATGCCGGTGAGCGAAGCGCATTGGCAGTACATACTCGACCTGGAATGATCTCATCCGTGATCGTCCTTGCGATCGCTCGACATCGACACACGCACATCGCGCACTCACACTCCTGAAAAAATCTTTGTCAAAAAACTGGAATTTTGTCGCGAGCTGTTTATACTCAGCCACGGACCCCTGTTAACCACTCGGAGGTAATACCGATGGCAACACGTAAGAAAGCCGCTTCCAAAAAGAAAGTCGCGACCAAGAAGAAGGCCGCACCACGGAAGAAGACAGCAGCAAAGAAGAAGGTAGCTAGCAAGAAATCCGCAGCCAAAAAGACTGCGAAGAAGAAGGTAGCCAAGAAGAAGGGCGGCAAGAAAAAGGCCGCGAAGAAGAAGGTAGCCAAGAAAAAGACCGGTAAGAAAAAGGCTGCAAAGAAGCGCGCAGCCAAGAAGAAGGCAATGCCGGCGGCCTAATTGCGCAGACCGCCACGGCCTTCGAGCCAGACTGAAAGCCCGCCCCATCGGCGGGCTTTCTTTTTGTCCGCCAGCCGGGGGCCGAGGCCGGCTACTTACCCCAGTTCTTGAAGCGCTTCCGGCAATATTTCAGCAGGCTCTCGTAGCCGTCGAAGAACAGATCGAAGCTGTCCTCGGCCGGGGCGTCGTATTCGCAATAATCGTTGGAGTGCTCGCGGCAGACCTGCGGGCGGGTGAAGTAAATCCCGCAGCGCCCGTCCTTCTGCACGTGCTTGCAGGCATTGTTCACCAGCAGGAACCAGCCATCCTCGTCCTTGTAGGCCTGGACGTTCTCGTGCGAGAGCTGCCACAACAGATGATCGAAATCGTCGCGCGAGCGCGGGCCGTTGATCTTCTGGGTGATATAGGTGCAGCACTTCGAGTTGGTGCAAAAACCGCATTTGTTCTCGGTCGTGATTTCGACCTTGACGGGAATCCTACTGACCATCGTTCAACTCCAGCTTAAGAAATCTACAAAGCCCCGGAATACTGCAACCGGTAGCGTCCCTGCGCATCGGGCGCGCCGAGCAGGCCCAGCGCCTCGCGCAAGGGCGCATCGGCCGTGGCGCGCGGCTTGAGCAGGGCATCGAGCCGATACTGTCGATCCGCGCCGATCGACAGCTCACCGCTCAATTCCAACGAACCGCCCTCGCCCTCATCGCTCAATGCGCCGACGACCTGGCCCTCGCGCAGACCCAACTGCATGCGCAACTGTCCCAGGCTCAGCGGGCTGGGCTGCACGACCCGCGCATCGCGCCAAACCAATACGCCCTCCAATACACTGGGCAACGCACCGCTGCCGTCCGCGGACAGGCGCAGTTCGTCGATGTCGATCTGAAATTCGCCGGCCAGCGTCAGCAGATTCAGGTGCAGACCTTGGGCGAGATCCGCGGCCGGCACACTCAGATGCGCCGCCGTTACAGAAGCGCCCCCGAACAACCCGCGCCCGACACGCAATTCGCCGCCGCCGGTGCCGCTCTGCACGAACACCTGATATTCCAAGCGCCCGAGCAGCAGGGCCTGCGGCCGCACATGCCACGCCAGCGGGCCGACCGGAAATACGGGGTGCGCTGGATTTGCCAGGTGCGCAACGCGGCCGCTCCAGAGCGTGCCTTCGATGCCTTGTACGGCGAGCTGCCCGCCACCCAACCAACCCCACGCATGCCGGGCCGGCACTGTCAGCAGCAGAAAGAAGACAAACAAGACGGCGGCGACCGCCGCCCAACGGACCACCGCGCGGTTCATGATTCGGGCGATTGCAGGGTCAAGCGCACGTTCACTTGGCCCGTGCCCGGCGTGCGTTCGACAGTCACCAGCGTGGCGAGCACACCGAATTGACGGGACAGCTCATCCAACCATTTCACCACGGCGTCGAAGGCCACGCCTTCCAGACGTGCCCGCACTGCCGTCGCACTGTCCGGCTCGATGCGCTTGAGTCCGTTGCCCAGGCCGGCCGCGCGCGCGGACTGATCGACCACTGCCAACAGCGAGCGTCCGCCCAGACCGGCGCTCGACTGCGCGCTACTGCCGCGCAACTGCTGTAGCTCGGCCGCGGCGTTGCGCATCCATTGCAGCGCCTCGCGTTGCGCGGCGACGTCCGTTTCCAAGGTATGCACGCCGCTGGCCAGCGGTTGCCACACCAGCGCCCACAGCAGCAACGGCACCAACAGCAGCGCGCCGCCGCCCAAGATCAGACGCTCGCGCGTGCCCAGCGTTGTCCACCACTCTTTCACGACGCCGCTCCTTGTATCCGCAAGCGGCCTTGCACCCGCTGATCCGTGCCGGTGGTCGCCGATTGGATGTCCACGCTCAAGCCGCCCTTGGCGGTGATCTGCTGCTTGAGACGGTCGAGCACCTGCACATCGCCGGCGGTGAGTTCCACATCGAGATAGCCGTCGCGGAAATTTGCGCCGGTCAATTCGATGCCCGGCGTGGCGGCGAACACGCCGCCCAGTTGCGCGATCAACCCGAGAAAGTCGTCGCCCACGCCGCCTTGCTGACGGCGCAAGCTCTTGAGCTGCTGCTCCATCTGCGCGCGCGGATTGACGACGCGGCCGCCGGGGAAGGCCTGCTTATAGACGGCTTCGATCTGCGTGGCGAGCGCGGTCGATTCGGTTTGCAGCGCGCGATGGCGTAGACCGAGTTGAATCGCCGAGACCACCACGCCGATCAGCAACACCGCGGCGGCAGCGCGCCACGGCCGCCACAAACGCCCGTATTGTTCCTTGCGGCTATACGGCCCTTGCAACAGATCGAGTTCTTCAGCCTGCGCGAGACCAGCCGCGAACACGTTCAACACGCCTTCGTTACACGACTCGACCTTGGCCGATACCCGTTCCAGCCACGCCGGCAGCTCGCCGCCGCAATGCCAGACTTGCAGATCGATGCCGGCCTCGTTGCGCGATATCAGCAACTCCATCACCGCGGGCAAGGTCTCGGGCGCGAGCACCTGCGCCGACCAAGGCTGATCGCGCAACAGCGCGCCGTCCGCCTCCAGCAGCAAACCGCCGCTGCCCGCTGCCAACGGCAACGCAAGCGCCTCGGGCAGCAAACAATCCGGCAGAATCCCCGCCTCGTGCAAGTGCCGCAACCCTGCGTCCATACGCGCCCGCGCAACCACCGCCACCGGCCAGTGACCCTCGGCATCGCGGGCACCGAGCGCGAAATGCAAACCGTCGATATCCTCGGCCAGCAGGTCTTCCAAGGCGAAGGGGATCGCCTTGCGCGCGCGTTGGCGATTGGTCGTCGGCACCGTCACGCGCGTCAACAACACCTCGGTGCCCGGCACCAGCACCACCACGCGGCGTCCGACCGCCTGCGCAGCGGCCTCGGCCAGCGTGCCGCGGCGACTGCCGACAAGCGGTTTGCCGGTCGCATCCAGACACACGCTTTCAAGCGCGTCGGTACACGGTTCGGTCAAACGGATTAACAGGGTTTCACGCATGGCGACTCATCGATTCGAAATTCGGCTGACCTTACCGCAACCGCCGCCGATTGGCTACCGGCGCCCCGCCCAATCAACTTACCCAATCCCCTACCAAGTCCCTTGAGTGCGCGTCAGGGTCGTCGCGCCGTTGCTGGCGCGTTGCAGCACACTGAACACCCGCGCCCGCGCACTGCCGACACCGATTTCGGAACGAACCAGGAAATACGAGCTGTTGATGGCCAGATTGCCTTGCTGCGCTTGGCTGAGCGGCCGGCTGGCGAACACTGGGCTATTCGCGAATGCATCGAGACGCTCAAAACCGGTCTCACCGCGTTCTTCCACTAACTGTTCGGCATCCCGCTGGGTAAGATCTTCCGATAGTGCCTGCAACAGCGGTGCCGCAGCCGTGTTGACGTTCAAAGCTACGCGGCCCTGTAGCGCGCAGACATAGGGCGCCAGTTTATTCCAGACCTCGGCATCGAAACCTCTCACCAATCTCAGTTCGCTGATGCTCTGAAACTCCCGGTTGGCGGCGCGGTAGGGCACGTCGGTGGAGAGATAGAAATCGTCCTCGGCGCCGTCGCCATAGTCCTCGTAACGCGTCTGGGTATCGACATCGATCCAGTCGAGCACGGCCGCCGTCAGTTGGTCGTTGAGTTCCAGGTTACGCAACAGCGTCCGAAAATAATTGAGATCGGGCTCACTGAGCTGCCCGTCCGAGTTCAGCAGATTGTTGAGATTGAAACGTCCTTGCAGGTCGAGGATAAACCCATTCACCTGCCCCCCCGGCACGGCGATGGGCGACAACTGCTGCGCCCAGTCCTCGTCGAGCGAGTCGACTTGTTTGTTCTCATCGCGCTTGAGCACCACGCGCGCCCAATCCTCTACCGCCTGCGCGTAGACATACGCCTGATCGCCTTGCAGCAGATTGGCGGTGCGGCGCACATCCAATTGCTGGCGCGAGGCCATCGCCACCGCGGCCACCGTCGCCAGCGCCACCACCAACAAGGCGGTAATCAGGGCGACGCCGCGTTGTACCGGCGCGGCATTCATCCCGGCAGTCGGAACAGCCACCGCAGTTCTCCCCACTGTTCGGTCTCCAGTATCCACTCCACCGCGCGCGGTGGCGGCGGCTCCGCCAGCGGCGATTCACCGCCTGGCGTGCCCG
>JACREG010000032.1 GCA_016218375.1 Gammaproteobacteria bacterium | reverse complement strand
TGCCCAATCTTCCAGCCAATCTATATAATATTCAAAATTAGCTCTTACTTCTGCAGGAACTGTTTTTTCCTGGGAACAGGCCGGCATCGGCATGCCGGAGGTGGCCATCTACGACGCGCCCGACGTGAATGCCTTCGCCACCGGCGCCTCGCGCAACAGCGCGCTAGTGGCGGTCAGCACCGGGCTGCTCGAACGCATGCAGCGCGACGAGGTCGAGGCGGTGCTGGGCCACGAGATCAGTCATGTGGCCAACGGCGATATGGTGACGCTGGCGTTGATTCAGGGCGTGGTGAATACCTTCGTGATTTTCCTGTCGCGCGTGGTGGGTCATTTCGTCGACCGCGTGGTGTTCAAGACCGAACGCGGCCACGGCCCGGCGTTCTGGATCACGACCATCGTCGCCGAACTGGTGTTGGGCATCCTCGCCAGTGCCATCGTCATGTGGTTCTCGCGCCAGCGCGAATTCCGCGCCGACGCCGGCGGCGCCAACCTCGCCGGTCGGCAAAAGATGATCGCCGCGTTGGAACGTTTGCAGCAGAGCGCCGGCCAGCCGCACCTGCCCGATCAAATGGCCGCGTTCGGCATTTCCGGCGGCATCGGTCATGGACTCAAGCGGCTGTTTATGAGTCACCCGCCGTTGGAGGAACGCATCGCGGTGTTGCGCAGCGGCGGGTAATGACGCTGTTTCCGTAGCAGGTAGGATGGGTGGAGCGAAGCGCAACCCATCGCACTGGCGAATGGCATTGATGGGTTACGGCAAAATGCGCCTCCACCCATCCTACGGGCTACATGGGTCGCCTGGATAGCAGCGAGCGGTTAGAATAGACCCCTTTTACGATCCAGTATTCACGATCCAGCCATTGAGTCGATGCCATGCCCACACTGATCCGTCCCTTCGCCGGCCTGCGTCCGGTCGCCGGTCGCGCCGCCGATGTCGCCGCGCCGCCTTATGACGTTCTGAACAGCGCCGAGGCGCGCGAACGTGCCAACGGCAAGCCGTACAGCTTCCTGCACATCTCCAAGCCGGAGATCGATCTGCCGGCGGACATCCATCCCTACGACGCGGCGGTGTACGCCAAGGCGGCGGAGAATCTTGCCAAGCTGCGTAGCGAGGGCGTGTTGGTGCAGGACGATCAGGCGTGTTACTACGTCTATCAGTTGCAGATGGGCGCGCATGTGCAGACCGGCCTGGTCGCTGCCGCTTCGGTCGCCGATTACGACACCAATCGCATTCGCAAACACGAATTCACCCGCCCGGACAAGGAAGACGACCGCGTGCGTCAGATCGACGCGCTGAACGCGCAGACCGGTCCGGTGTTGCTGGCGTATCGCGCCGATGCGGCGGTGGATGGCATCTTGAGCAGCGTGGCAGCGGCCAAGCCCGATGTCGATGTCGTCGCCGACGACGGCATCGCGCACCGCATATGGGCGATCCGCGACGCGGCGATCATCGCCGAAATCACTCAACGCTTCGACGCTATGCCGGCGCTGTACATCGCCGACGGTCATCACCGTTCGGCATCCGCTTCGCGCATCGCCGCGGCGCGGCGTGCGGCCAATGCAAAACATACCGGCGACGAGGCCTACAATTATTTCCTCGCCGTGATGTTTCCGCATACGCAGATGCGCATCATGGATTACAACCGCGTGGTGAAGGATCTGCATGGCCACAGCAAAGACGCGTTTCTCGCTGCGATCAAGCAAGCGTTCACGGTCGAAGCGAGCGCTGGCCAAGCCAAGCCTACGCAACGCGGCGAATTCGGCCTGTATCTTGACGGCCAGTGGTATCGCCTGCGCATCAATGCCGATCTCGTACCCAGCGACCCGGTCGCGCGCTTGGATGTGAGTCTGTTGCAGACGCATGTGCTGCAACCGCTGCTCGATATCCAAGACCCGCGCCGCGAGTCGCGCATCGACTTCGTCGGCGGTATCCGTGGCCTGGGCGAGTTGGAAAAGCGCGTCGACAGCGGCGAGATGCAAGTTGCCTTCGCCTTGTATGCGACACCGATGCAGGATCTGATGGCGGTGGCCGATGCCGGCGAGGTCATGCCGCCGAAATCCACCTGGTTTGAGCCGAAGCTTGCGGATGGATTGGTGTCGCACTTGCTGGATTAAGGAACAATCTCAAACCGTAATTGCGAGCGAAGCGAAGCAATGACGGGATACCAAAAACCCGCACGGAGTGCTGACGTGGCCAAAGCCAAAACTCTCTACAGTTGCAGCGAATGCGGTGCGCAGGCGCCTAAGTGGAGCGGGCAGTGCGGTGACTGCGGCGCGTGGAATACGCTGATCGAAACGGTCGCGGTCGCGCCGGCGACGAACAACCCGCGCTTCAGCAGTTATGCCGGCGATGTCGTGGCCGAAGTGCGCGCACTCGCCGACATCACGCCCAGCGCCGAATCGCGCACGGAAACCGGCTTGTCCGAACTCGACCGTGTACTCGGTGGCGGCCTGGTGCCAGGTTCGGTGGTGCTGATCGGCGGCGATCCCGGCATCGGTAAATCCACCTTGTTATTGCAGACGCTGAGCGCACTCGGCCATCGCTTGCGCGCCTTGTATGTCACCGGCGAGGAATCGCCCGAACAAGTGTCGTTGCGTGCGTTCCGTCTGGGACTCGCGGCCGGCGACACGCGGTTGGTCGCGGAAACCTCGGTCGAGCGTATCCTCGAACTCGCGCGCATCGAACAGCCGCAGGTGATGGTCATCGACTCGGTGCAGACGCTCTACACCAGTCTGCTGCAATCGGCGCCCGGTTCGGTGGCGCAGGTGCGCGAGGGCGCGGCGCAACTGGTGCGTTTCGCCAAACAGACCGGCACGGCCTTGTTTCTGGTCGGACACGTCACCAAGGAAGGCACGTTGGCCGGTCCGCGCGTGTTGGAACACATGGTCGATACCGTGCTGTATTTCGAAGGCGATCCCGGCGGGCGTTATCGCGTGATCCGCGCCATCAAGAACCGCTTCGGCGCGGTCAACGAACTCGGTGTGTTCGCCATGACCGACAAAGGTCTGCGCGAAGTCAGCAATCCCTCCGCGATCTTTCTGTCGCGTCACGAAGAGCCGGTGCCCGGCAGTGTCATCATGGTCACGCGCGAAGGCACCCGGCCATTGCTCGTCGAAGTACAAGCGCTGGTCGCCGAGAGTCATCTGTCCAATCCGCGTCGCGTAACGTTAGGCCTGGAACAGAATCGACTGTCGATGTTGCTTGCCGTGCTACACCGTCACGGCGGCATCGCACTCACCGATCAGGATGTGTTCGTGAATGTCGTCGGCGGCGTGCGCGTGAGCGAGACCGCGGTCGATCTCGCCGTGGTGCTCTCGGTGCTGTCGAGCTTTCGCGACCGCCCGCTCGCCACCAATCTGGTGGTGTTCGGCGAAGTCGGTCTGGCCGGCGAGATCCGCCCCGTGCCGAACGGTCAGGAACGCCTGCGCGAGGCGGCGAAACACGGTTTCAAACGCGCCATCGTCCCCGTGGCGAATGTGCCCAAGGGCGGCGTGGAAGGGATGGAGATTGTCGGCGTGAAGCGCTTGGGCGAGGCATTGGAGAACATTTGATTCCGCCCGCTCGGACAAGTCCTGCGTGGGCGAGCTTGCGAGCGCCGCCGAAGGCGGCCGGAACGGACTGCGAGGGGAGAGAATTCTTTCTCTCCCCTCGCCACCCCTCATCGGCACGGTTACGTCTGTCCCGAATTCATTGAGATTGTCGCTAACCCAACGCCATCAACTCGCGTTCCAGCAGTGTGGCATCGCCGAGATTGAGTTCCACCAGGCGGCGCAGGTGGGTGATGCTGTCGAGGTCGATGTCTTTGCAGACCAGACCGACGTGTCGATTCCCGATGTGCGCGACGCTGACGTCCATTTGGATGCGCACGTCGTCGTCGAGCGTCAAGGTCAGTCGGTAATCTTCGTTGGCGTGTCCGTTCCAGTTGTCCGGTTGGCCGATCAGTGCGCCTTTGAGCGAGAGATCGATAAGTTCGCACGGCCATTCTTTGCCGTCTTTCGCCAGCACGGCGGCGGCGTCGAAGGGTATCCGCGTGAAGCGGCGTTGTTCTTCGTGCATGGTCTCGGTCTCGGCTGCGGCGGGTGTTCCACCGTCCGTGTAGAAGTGTAGCTCCAGATGACCGATGTGTACGCGATCGCCGTCGCGCAGCGTATGGCTGCTGTCGCCGATGGAGACACCGTTCACCTGCGGCGGTGCGTCGCCTTCCAAATGCGTGATGTGATAGCCGTCGTCGCGGCGGGAGATCATCGCCGATTCCTTGCCGGTCTTGCCGAGCCGGGTCATGGAACGGTCCAGGCGAATGGTGCGGCCCAGGTGCGAACCGCTCATGATTTGCAACCAGCCGGTCGACGGCCGGGTGGTGGGTACATGGTTGGCCTGCACGCCTTCCTTGGCCGGTTCGCTGCTGAAACTGAGGGTGTGCTTGCCGACCTGGATCAAGTCGCCGTCCTGCAAGTTGGCCGGCGCCGAGAGGGGTTTGTGGTTGACCAGCACGGGTTCTTCGCTGTGCAGGCCTTCGACGCAGTAATAGGCGCCGTCCGCGAAAATGCGCGCATGACGTGGTTGCACGGCCAAGCTGTCGATGTGGATGGCGCAGTCGGGATCGCGGCCGACAATGAGCTCCGCACCCAGGATCGGGAAGATTTTCAGTTTTTTGTCTTTGAACGCCAGTGTCAGTTTTGCCATGATGCCGTCCGGCTCGCGCCGATTCTCCCGCGCCCCTGTTGTTTGCAACTCACTGATCGGGAAGGTTGTCTATTCCATTCCGGGGTCTGTTTGCCGATACCCGGCCCGCTCAGTATCCATCGTTAGGGAGTATAGCGGCGGCACGCGGGCGATAATTAAACGCATTCCCCCAGTCTTCCCCCTAGTCCTCCCCGAATATCCCCGGCAGTGCCGGCAGGCTGTTAAGCTGGCGCCCCCGCACTAAAAACATCAGAGAGCGACTAAGACCGTGACAGCATTCGGAGAACCGCAGGCGCAGGTGGCGCATCTGTTCGATCAATTGGCGGACGGCTATGACCGGGCCGCCTTGCGTTTCTTTCCCTTTGCGGCCGATCGGCTGGCGCAGCGGCTGGCGCCCCGGCCGGGCGAGAAGATCCTCGATGTCGCCACCGGTACCGGGGCGGTGGCGGTCGCGGTCGGCCAGCGCTTGAGTGGAAATCGGGAGGGCGGCGGTCGGATCATGGCCGTGGATATTTCCGAGCGCATGCTGGACCGCGCCTATGCCAATGTCCGACGCATGGCGTTGCACAATGTCGATCTGCACCCGATGGACGCCGCCGCGCTGGAGTTTCGCGACAGCTATTTCGACGCCCTGACCTGTTCCTTCGGCTTGTTCTTCCTGCCGGACATGGCGGCGGCGCTGCGCGAGTGGCGGCGCGTGTTGCGTCCGGGCGGGCGGTTGCTGCTGACCAGTTTCGGCAGCGAGGCCTTCCAGCCGCTGGCCGGTTGGTTCTGCGAGCAGTTGCAGGTCTGCGGAGGTCCGGCCGTCAACCCCGCGGATTTCGCCTGGCAGCGCCTGGCGACAGCCGAGGTCTGCACGGCATTGCTGGCGAGCGCGGGCTTCGAGCAGATCGAGTGCGCGACCGAACAACTCGGCTATCACCTGCAAGCGCCGCAGGAATGGTGGGATGTGGTCTGGAATACCGGTTTTCGCGGGCGTCTCGCCACGCTGGATGCCGCGGCGCTGGAACGCTTTCAACAGCAGCATCTCGAACGCGTCGGCGCTGCGTTCGCCGACGGAACGCTGTGGTTGAATGTGCCGGTGTTGTTCGTCAGTGCCAGCGTGCCGGGTGCGTAACGTCGGTCGCGAACGTGTTCCGCAATGTTGGGGGCGTTCGCGGGCAGAGCCCGCTCCTACGGCGTAGATTTCAGTATCGGGGCATCATTCGCCCGTCTGCGGTCGCCGCTGTTTCGGGTTGATGCGCGCGATCTTCACCGCATGGTCCTTGGTCTGCACGATCTCGATGGGAGAGCCGGCCAGCAACAGGCTGGTGCCGGACTCGGGGATGTCTTCCATGTGTTCCAGGATCAGGCCGTTGAGAGTCTTTGGGCCGTCGGTGGGCAATTCGATGTGCAGGGCGCGATTCAGATCGCGGATATAGGCGGCGCAATCGATCAGATAACTGCCGTCGTCCTGCGGGGTGATGTCCTTGCTGACCGCGCCCGGGTCGGTGGTGAATTCGCCGACAATCTCTTCGAGGATGTCTTCCAACGCGACCAGTCCTTGAATATCGCCGTACTCGTCCACGACCAGCCCGGTGCGCTGGCCTTCGCGCTGGAAATTCAGCAATTGCCGGTTGAGCGTGGTGCCCTCGGGGATGAAGTACGCCTCATAGGCCGCGCCGCGCAATTCCTCGTGGGTGAGCGCGCCGCGCTTGAGCAGCGGCACCACGTTGCGCAGATGCACCATGCCGACGACATTGTCGATGGAATCCTCGAACACCGGCAGGCGCGTGTACTGGGTGTGGGTGATGAGGTCGGTGATTTGTTCGATGTCGTCGCCGAGATCGACGCCGACGATTTCGTTGCGCGGAATCATGATGTCCTCGACGGTGGCCTTCTCCAGATCGAGGATGCTGAGCAGCATTCTTTTGTGTCGGCGCGGCAGCAAGGCGCCGGCCTCGTTGACCACAGTGCGTAGTTCCTCGCTGCTGAGCGAGTGCACCGCGGCCTCTTCGGCGCGCACGCCGACCAGCCTGAGTACAGCATTGGCCATGCCATTGACGATGTGTACGAGGGGGCGGGAAATCCACAGCAGCGGTGTGAGCACGAAGGCGGCTGGAAAGGCGACGCGCTCCGGATGCAGTGCCGCCAGTGTTTTG